>JAIRUW010000047.1 GCA_031254195.1 Oscillospiraceae bacterium | reverse complement strand
CAGGTTTACTCATATTCATCCGTTTCCAACGCCTCCAAGGCGTCCGTAATATCCTCCCGTGATATGCCGTAATGCCGCAGATAGGCGGCAATTTTGCGTCTGTCCCAGCCCTTTTGGGCCTTCTGCGCCGCTTTCCGTCCCGCCCATTCCGCGTCGTTGAGGTATCCCTCCCCGACACACCATTCTATGGCCTCCTCCACCTCTTGTTGCTCAAAACCACCGTTTCGCAGCTTATCTGCCAGCCGCCGGGATGTGTACGGCTGCCGTGCCAGCAAAGCAAGCGCTTTATTCTTCGCCGTCATCCGCTTCTATGGCGACCGGCTTGCCGCCGCGCCCGGAAGGCGCGGAAGAAGCCGCTTTCCGCCCCTTGTTCTGGATGGCTTCGGTGTTTTGTTTGATGAGCTCTTCCAGCTCCTTCATCGTCTCGGGATGCTCTGATAGATATTGCCTCGCGCCGTCCCGTCCCTGTCCGAGCCGCGTCTCGCCCATCGAAAACCACGAGCCGCTCTTCTGCACGGCGTCTATTTGCAGACCAAGGTCGATCAGCTCGCCGGTGCGCGAGATGCCCTCGCCGTAGATGATGTCAAACTCCGCCTCACGGAAGGGTGGAGCAACCTTGTTCTTGACCACCCGGCAGCGTGTGCGGTTGCCGATCATCTCACTGCCCGACTTCAGCGTCTCGATCCGCCGCACGTCGATACGCACCGAGGAATAGAACTTCAGCGCCCGCCCGCCGGTCGTGACTTCGGGGTTGCCGTAGGTGACGCCGACCTTCTCGCGCAGCTGGTTGATGAAGATGATGGTGGTGTTGGTTTTGGAAACGGAGCCCGCCAGTTTGCGCATGGCTTGGCTCATCAGGCGGGCGTGCAGCCCGACCACCGACTCGCCCATGTCGCCGTCCAGCTCGCTCCGCGGCACCAAAGCCGCCACCGAGTCTACCACCAGCGCTTCCACCGCGCCGCTGCGCACCAGCGCGTCGGCAATCTCCAAGGCCTGCTCGCCGCTGTCGGGCTGGCTGACCAGCAGGTTATCTATATCCACGCCCAGCTGGCGGGCATAGACCGGGTCAAGGGCGTGTTCGGCGTCAATGAACGCCGCCTCGCCGCCGCCCTTCTGCGCCTCGGCTAGGATGTGCAATGCCAGCGTCGTCTTGCCCGAGGACTCGGGGCCGTAGATTTCCACAATCCGCCCGCGCGGTACGCCGCCCACCCCTAAGGCGATGTCCAGCGCCGCCGAGCCGGTCGGGATGGCGCTGATCTGCATGTGGGTGACTTCGCCCAAACGCATAACGGAGCCTTTGCCGAAATCCTTTTCCAAACGGTCAAGGACGGTTTGCAAGGCCTCTTTCTTCTGTTTATCCTGTATATCGCGGGCCGCTAACGGCTTGGATGGGGTTTTGCTCTTCTTCTTATCCATGACACCGCTCCTCATTGATTTTTATCCCGTATACCACGCGGTCATGCCCCGCGTAGTCTTTGCGCACTTTTACATCCAAAAGCCCCGAGTCCCGCGCCATGGCGGCCACCGTCTCCGCCTGATCATACCCCACCTCGGCGGCGAACAGCCCTTCCGGCTTGAGGACAGCCAGCCAGTCCGGCAGCAGGGAGCGGTAAAACGCCTGCCCGTCTTCGCCGCCATACAGAGCGATGGAGGGCTCCCAGTCCCGCACCGAGGCGTCCAGCGCGCCGTCGCCCGGCGCGATATAGGGCGGGTTGCAGACCAGTATGTCAAAAAAATGATACAGTTCCGGCGGCGGGGATTGCAGCGCGTCTAAAATCCTGGCGTCCGCACAGCCGTTGCTCCGCGCCACCGCCAGCGCTGCTTCGGAAATGTCGCCGTAGACAGCCAAAACACCGGGCCGGTTGGCCGCGACGGCAAGCCCGATACAGCCCGAGCCGCAGCATAAATCCAGCAAACGCCGTTCTCCGGGGCGGTTCTTTAGATATTCCAGCGCCACATCCACCACATGCTCGCTGTCGGGGCGGGGGATGAGCACGTCGGGCGTGACTTTTAGTGTTATGTTGTAAAAATCCCATTCACCCAGCCGGTAGGCCAGCGGTTCGCTCACTCCGTCCCCCAAGCGTCCTTGCCCTCTTCTTCGGGTACGACCCGCTTTAGCGCGTCCAGCGCGACTTCAATCATGCCGTCGTCCGGCTCGCGGGTGGTGATGCGCTGCATCCATATGCCGGGGGCGCGGATGATCCTGGAGAAGATGTTGTCCGTGCGCCCGATCAGACGGTTAAGCTCGTAACTGATGGCGACGACGAACGGCAGCAGGGAAAGGCGTATCCCGACCCGGATGAAATTATTGCCCAACCGGTTGCCGATCTCCAGGGATTGCAGCGGGATGGAGACGAGCAGGAAGGTGATCATACTGATCAAAACAACGGTGAGCAGGAAGCTGGTGCCGCAGCGGGGGTGGAAGCGGGAAAACTGCCGCGCGCCCTCTACCGTTAACTCGCCCCCGGCCTCATAGGCGGCGATGCACTTATGCTCCGCGCCGTGGTAGGCGAAGGTGCGCTTAATGTCCTTGGTCTGGGAGACGAGGATCATATAGGTCAGCAGGATGACCAGCCGCAGCAGCGTCTCCGCCGCGTTCCTCAAAAAACTCTGCTCGCCCACCCAGGGGCTGAGAAGCCCGCCGATATAGGTGGGCAGTACGGTGAACAGCCCAATCACCAGCACCAGCGCCAACAGGCCCGAAAGGGCGAACCAGCCTTTGCCGATGCCCTTCTCCGCGGGCTTCACATTCGTCGCCTCTGTAATCTCGACCTGGTCGGCCGACCAAAAGAGCGCTTTCATGCCGATCGCCATCGACTGAACGAAATTACATACACCGCGGATGAACAGCCAGCCCAATACGCGGTTCTTCTCCTTCAAAAACGGGGCGGCCTCTTCCTTCACCACCAAGCCTTCCGGCGTGCGGACGACGGCGGCGTATTTGGCCGGGCCGCGCATCATCACGCCCTCAAGCAGTGCCTGCCCGCCGATGCTGGTGCGGAAACCTTTTTTTGTCAAAACATTGCCTGCCCTTCTCTAAATCCATGGATGCCATTATATATCGATTGAGGACGCTTGTCAACAAACGCCCCGCCGCAGTGATAAAATCCCGGGGTTGGAAATCGCGCAAAACGAGGGCGTCACGGCTGACGCCCTCATTGTCCCTAGCTTCTGCGGTTTTCTATTGCAGTGTCAACAGCGGCGTGCCCGTCTGTACGGTCGCGCCCTTGGCGACCAGAACCTGACCCACGACGCCGTCGCGGGGGGAGAGGACATCGTTCTCCATCTTCATGGCTTCCACGACGGCCAGCGCCTGCCCCTTTTTCACACTATCGCCCGCCGCGACCTTAATGGCAACCACGGTGCCGGGCAGTGGCGCGGGGATAACCTCACCGGAGGCCGCGGGGGCCGCGGGCGCGACAGGAGCAGCCGGCGGCACGGGAGCTGCCGGAGCGGCAACCGGAGCCGCTATAGGCGCGGGCGGGGAGGCGACGGCGTCGGAGACGCCGACCATGATGGCTTCGCCCTGTTCGACCGCCACTTCGTAGACTTTATTGTTGAGTGTGACTTTATATTTCATTGATTCGTCCTCCTTACCCTACTTCACGGATTGAGATGAAGCGCAGTGTGTTTAGCTCCGCCTTCAAATCGTCCGCTACAATGGCCATCAGCAGCGCGGCGGTGTGGTCGTCCACGTTGTATAGGTCTATCTCCCCCTGCGAGCCGGGAGCCGCCACCTTACCCGCGTTGGGTACGGCCGCCGCGGGGGCTGCCGGAGACGCGGCGGCAATAGGTTCCGCGGCTGCGGGTTCTTTCTGTTTTTGTTTCCTGCCGCCAATGGCCTTGACGACCATCATCAGCGCAATCAGCGCGATAAAGACGCCGATGATGCCGAGTATGGCGAGGGTGAGCGCGTCGGACAGGACGACAGGCTCATCAAAATTCACGGTTAAATACATAACCCACCTACGCCTTCACAATGGAGTAGCGGACGCGGTTGCGCTCCCGCTCCTCGCGTTCGTCCACGAACTTCTCATACACCTGCGGGAAGACGATGTACGACAGCACATCCTCGTCGCTGCGGGCCTTGGCGCCGATTTCCTTCTTGCCCGCCTCGAAACCGTCCGCCAGCGTCGCGGCAAAGCGATCGGTGCAGGGCTTCTCGTCGCCCAGTACCTTTTGAATCAGCTCTTCGCTTACCTTGCCCGGAGGCAGGCCGTACTCGCCGCGCAGATAGGCGGTGACTTCCTTTGTGACGTTTTTGTAGCGTTCGCCGGCGAGGACGTTGTTAACAGCCTGCACGCCGACCATTTGGCTGGTGGGCGTGACCAGCGGCGGGTAGCCCAAATCCTCGCGGACGCGGGGCGTCTCCTCCAAAACGGCGGAGAACTTGTCCATCGCGTTCATCTGCTTGAGCTGGCTAATCAGGTTGGAAAGCATCCCGCCGGGGATTTGGTAGGTGAGGGCGTCGGCGTCGGTCATCATCACCTTGGGGTCGAGCAGGCCGTTCTTGATATATTCTTCCTGCACGGGGCGGAAATAGTCGTTGATCTCCTTCAGTACGGCGCGGTCGAGGCCAGTCTCATAGCCGAACTGCTCCAGGGCGTGGACGAGGGTCTCGGTGGCCGGCTGGCTGGTGCCGCCCGACCTGCAGGAGATGGCGGTGTCAATGCAGTCGGCGCCCGCCTCGACGCCTTTGAGGTATGTCATGAAAGCAAGGCCGGTAGTGGAATGGGTGTGCAGGTGGAGAGGGAGCTTGGTATTCTCTTTGATTAGCTTGACAAAATCATAGCACTCTTTGGGGGCGAGAATGCCCGCCATGTCCTTGATGGCAATGCTGGTGGCGCCCATTTCCTCGATCTGCTTGATCATCTTGGCCCAAGTGGCTTCGTTGTGTACCGGGCTTTGGGTGTAGGAGATGGTCACCTGCGCGTCGCCGCCGTGTTTGATCGTCTCCTTGACCGACACTTCGAGGTTGCGCACGTCGTTCAGGGCGTCGAAGATGCGGATGATATCGACGCCGTTTTTGACCGACAGCTCGACAAACCTGCGCACCACGTCGTCCGGGTAATGCTTATAGCCCAAAAGGTTCTGCCCGCGCAGGAGCATTTGGAGTTTGGTTTTGGTCACGCGCTTTTTGATGTCCCGCAAGCGTTTCCACGGGTCCTCGCCCAAGAAGCGCAGGCAGGTGTCAAATGTAGCGCCGCCCCAGCACTCAAGGGAATAATACCCCGCTCTGTCCAGCATTTCGAGGGCTCCCTCGAACTTGGCGTATGGCAAGCGGGTGGCAATCAGGGACTGCCCCGCGTCGCGGAGCACAGTTTCGGTAATTCGCACCTTCGGCATAGAAAGAACCAGCCCTTTCCTTGTATTTACACATTCAAAAAGTATTGTACCATAACGGACGCAAAAAGGGAAGAGTTTTTTACCGCGTCAACCTCACATTACCCCGGCAGGACGAAGATGTCCGCCACCGCGCCCCACGGCACATCTATGCGGACGATACCGGCGACGCCCGGCGCGATGTTGTACTCGGGGAAGAAGAGCGAAATGCCGTTTCTCGTGATGCTGAAGGTGTCGTAGGGGAAGAGGTCATTGACGATCTGCTTGGCGTCGGGCCAGTATGCGTACGGCTCCGCGTCAATCGTGGCGTAGACGCTTTCCAGAAGCCGCGCGGTGTATTGATCCCGTCCCACGGTGAAGAAGTCGTCTAAGGTGAGCAGCTTGCCCGAAGCGACCAAAAACGTCTCGCAGTGGACGTCAGTTCCCCCACGCGCCCCTCCGAAAAATTGATAAACCGTACGGGAAACGCTGAAAATCCCGCCCGCATTTATCTCCACCTGAAAACCGGCGTCACATATATACGAATACGGAGTCTCCACGGCTTCCTCCGCGCGGTTTTCGCATAGGCGCTGAAAATCGTCACGGCAGTTTTGATAGTAGCTGTCGATGGCGGCGATGCCGGTTTTAGGAAAGACTCCGTCCGCGGTAAGCGCTGTCTCACCGCCTTTTTGTATGGTGTCCTGATAGCCTGTCCATTCCACCGAAATCGCGTTTTCCGCCCAATCGGCGGCAAGCTCCACGCTGGGGTATACGGGCGGCGGGGAGGGCGTCGGGTACTCCTCCGGCGGCTCCGTGTTCCCGGGCGGGTCGGAGGGTACGGGCAAGGCAGGCTCTTCTCCCGTGACAGGCGGCGGCTCCGGCTCGTCCGGCCCATCCGGCGACGGGTCTTCCACCCTTGTACAGGCGGAGAGGCAGAGGAGCAAAAGCAGGCAAAACACCGTCAGGCTCCTAAATTTTCTCATAGCGCACCTTCCTTCTCTCAAACGCGGCGACTGCCCCAAACCCGGCCCTTCGGCACATCTCTATGCCGTCCGCGATATGCCCGCCCACGGCGGCGGCGCTGTGGGCGTCGGAGCCAATCGTTATAATCTCCCCGCCGCATTGGCGGTACAGCGCAAAAAGCGCGGGGTCTGGCATGACGCCCTTGCTCATGTTCATTTCCATCCCCAGCCCTTTGGAGGCCATCAGCGTAAACAGTGCCCGCAGCTCGGTTTCGTAGCGCGGCAGCAGGTTGATTGTGTGCCCGCAGTACCGCAGCGGGTAGTCAATGTGCCCCAGCACATCGAAACGCCCCCACTCCGCGAACTCAAGCAATTCGTCGAAATACCGTATGAGGAGGAGGTGGAATTCCTCCTCCGTGGTGCCCCGGATATGGTAGAAATCCCTCTCGCCGCGCAGGGCGTGGTGGGAGCCGATGATAAAGTCATACGGGCAGGCCGCAACGGAAGCCTCGGCGCGCTCTATGTCGTGGATGGCCTCGCCCAGCTCGATTCCCAGCAAGAGCTTCACGCCCGTTTTATTGGCGGCGCGGGCTTCCCAAAACGCTTCATAGCGCTCCTTCGCCGGGAATTCCTGCCGTCCCATATCGCAATGGTCGGTGACGCAAAGCTCATCAAGCCCCGCCGCTTGCGCGGCAACCAGCATATCAGCCATGCAGTCTTTCCCGTCAAAGGAGAAGGTGCTGTGGGTGTGGTAGTCGGCTAAAAACATAGATCGGCTCCTCGGTTGATATTAAATGGATTTTCTTCTTGCGCATGGGAAATGTTTGCTGTATAATGCTCCTCGGAACTGTCGCTTGGCGGCTTGGTCACTCCACAATAAGGAGTGATGCCCATGGTTACATATGAGGGGCTTTTTGCCTTTGGTATGCTCATCGTGGCGGTTATTACACTCTGTGCGGTCTTAATCCGTAAGAGCAAATAATTACGAGACGCCTTAACCTGTAAGGCGTCTCAATTCGCAATTCGGACTGAGCCGCCATGCTAAAAGCGGCAGTTCCATTCATATTAACATCATACATGGTGTTTCACCTTTTGTCAAGGGCTGATGGCAATTCCTTTGAAACACCCAAATAGACTTTCCGGCGAGGTCACTCTCCGTTTCCGCTTCATCTGCTTCCAGGTGGCAACGGCCGCATTAAATAGTGCCATGAGTTTTACCCCCGCAAATATAGCCTACATCAACCAATTCCCATTGGGCAGCCACTGAAGCAGATGGCGTGGGTACCATTCGGGCATTTGCGTCCCGGTCAGCACAGGGTAGAACAGCACAAACAAGGCCGTCGCGATTACGGTGAACGTCACCATATGCAGCGTCCCCCGCTTCGGGTTGCGTTCAACCATGCGGTTGAACAGATAGGCGAGGGCTATGCAGATAAAGAGCATCGAAGGGAAATAGTGATAGGGGAAGGTGATGCGCGAAATGGGCGTCCATGGCAGGAGTTGGGAAAGGTAGCCGATGAGGATGAACAGCGCCGCGTGGCTGCGCCGCAGGATGATCCCCATCCCGCAGACGATGATGGCGCCCAGCCCCGCCCATGTGGTCAGCGGGTTGGTGAACGCCCAGAGGGAACCGCGCGTCCCCTCGTCCCGGAGGGGGTTCCAGTAATAGAGGATGGGTTTCCAGTCCACAAGCCACTCATACCACCGCGCGGCATACGCGTGCTCGGCCACCAGATCGGCATGGTATTTATACATATAGGACTGATTGTTCCAGCACGCTTCCCACACTGCCTTGAGGAACGCCGGAGCGTTTTCAAAGCCGCCGTCCGGGGCGTTGGGCGTGACGTAGGGGATATAACAGGCGATATAGACGGCGCCTGGGACAATAATGAACGAAAACAGCGCCACCAGCCCCGTCCCGAGGAAAAAGGGCAGAAAACTGCGTCCCAGCAGGCGGTAATGGTTGGCGCGGCGGAACAGATAGATCAAAAACAGGACAAGCAGCCCCGCCCCGGCGTAGACACAGACCCATTTCGACGCCGCGCCGACCCCGAAGGACAGCCCGGCGAGGACGAGCGGCCACGACGTTTTCCAAAAGGGTCCGTCTAGGTCGGAGGTGATATAGCGGTACATGAACAGGTACATACAGAGGATGAAGAAGACGGCGTAGACGTCGATGGTAGAAATGCGCGTCTGGACGAAGTGCATGAAGTCGAACGCAAACAGCAGCGTGCCGCACACGGCGACCGAAACCTTGCCGAACATCCATTTTAGCAGAATGTAGAGTAGCGGGAGCATCAGCACACCGAACAGCGCGGGCATGAAGCGCCAGCCGAACGGCGTCATGCCGAACAGGCTGATGCCGGACGCGGTGATTAGCTTGCCCAGCGGCGGGTGGGTCTTTTCATAGGGATAGATGCCGCGCAGGTGCTCATAAGCCGTCCGCGCGTGGTATATCTCGTCAAAGTGGCTGGAGTTCAGCACATCATAGCGCTCCGGCACGGCTTGAGGCTCGTCGAACAGGCTTTCCGCCTCGGAGGGGACGGACAGTTCGGCGGCGGAGAGGGTACGCGGCCCGCCCGTTTTGGGGTCATGGACGATGATGGATAGCTCGCCCAGCTCCAGCGGTGTATAGATTGCCGTGACGCGGATATAGCGTGTATCGTCCGGCTGATCTGCCAGCAGGTTGGCGTTCAGCCAGCGGAAAGTCTCGGAATACTCCTGCGACAGGCCGCTGGTACGGCGCGTTTCGTCTTTGTCGGTGAACTCCTTGTATTGCTCCGTCCAGTTGTCGCCGTCGGAGGAGAACTCCAGCGTATACGCCCGCTTCCTGCTGCCATGGTAAAGCCCGGTGAAATAGAATATCCGCTCCACCCGCGCCGGTTCGCGCAGCTCTATGACAAGGGAGCGGGTATTGTCAAACTGTTGGAAGGTCTGCGGGGAAACGGTATTGCCCAGATTGAGGAAGGTCGTAACGGCATAGACCCCCGTAATCAGCAGGATGGGCAGGGCGTCTATTTTGGTGAGAGAGCCTTTGCGCTTGAGCGAAAAGAGCGGTTTATCACGCCGCTCAATCCACTCCGCCGAAAGCGGGCGCGCCCGCTCCAGCCGGTAGTAGATATAGAAGAAAAACAGCACATATATAATCGCCGCGGACGCAATCAGCCACGGGACGATCCTCCAAATCGCCAATTAAGTCACTCCTTATACGATTTGCCTAAGCAGAAGCATTATACCATAGGCGCAAAGCGCCGGTTCGCGAATGCGAAATGGTATATGATTGAATTTGATAATGTCCCATGGGGACATTATACCACAAAAAAACCGGGCACGCAACTTGAACTGCGCCCGAGTTTGAAAGGTAATGGGAAAGGAAACGACCCCAGTCAACGCGCAAAGAGTTTTCTCGTCTTGTTTTAGTGCATTATTGAAGGTGATTTTGAGACAAAAGTTGGGTATGATGTATCAACTAATAATTATATCCCAACACCATCACTAGTAAACAAACGTCCCCATCTATCTCGCAAAGAGGCAACTTGCAATCTTGAGTTTCTTGCTGTTTCTTCTGCAAAGTAAGAAATATTAGCGTTAGTTATGTTGCCTTGCATAAGCCCGTATGACACTCCTTGTAGCGAATCGTTCGTAATGCCCTGTCGGTTTGAAATCTCATGCAATGTGTAATTCGCAGCATTCAGCTCATTCGATACGCCTTGTAGCGCTTTATTTGCTTCATTTAATTCGCTCTCTATCCTTTGTAAGATATTATTGCTATCCTGTATAACCTTGCATAATGTATATTGATTTTTTTGAATTGCAGTAAGTTGATTATGTATTTTTGTAAATCCAGCTTCAATCGCATCAACAATCCTGTTGGCCCTAATATCTTCATTATAGAGAAAATATGCGCCAGGATCTGGTCCATTTCGAATCAAGGACATTGTAATTCCAGAATCTATATAATCGAATATCGATGATACAGCAGTAATATCTCGATACCTCTTATCAATAATGTTGAGGGAAAGCAAGCTAGACAAGTCCTCCTCCTTCAATGATATAAGGTTATTGACATAATTAATCAGAGTTAACTCTAAATCGAGGTTCTTTCGATCCTTCCTAAAACACAACATTTGAAAGAGAATGGATTTTTTCAGCTGTAGAGGAATATATCCATCATATTCCATCCGTTGAAGTTTATTAAGACGTTCATAACATTCATAACACTGCTCGTAGCAGACGATTTTTGTTAGGCTTTCATATTTCCTGCACATCCATCTCACAGATTTCACAAATCTCACAGATTCAATTTCAATCTCTTCTCCATTGTAGTTATACATAAGGTTTTCATGTTTTCTCATATCATGGCGAATGTTGTTGTACTCCGAGGCAATCTGTTCGATAGTTTTACTACTAAAATCATAACGATAAAGAAACCTATAACGATCATAAAGTTGCTTAAGCCCTTCATCATTAAGGTCAATATCGCGACTGATCTTAGAGGAATTATTAATTACAAAATGACGCAAGGCTAACAATGACGTTTCGCAATGCAGGATTTCAGACAAATAATCTTTCAGAAACTGCACATAATCGCTTCTCATTTACGAAACCTCCATTTAAGCATAAGCTATCTATAGTCTATTATATCTCAAAACCTGACGAAGTCAAACCATATTCAATCCCACCGTGGCCGTTCCGCAACGAACGTAACGGAAACGCAGTTCTCTATCACATACCCGATAGCTCTGTAATCGTCAAGGCTGCCGCGCGCGTTGAACATGCTGTCCCGCAACAAGATGTTTTGACCGGCGGGCGGGGCCCATTCGTCGTAGGTCCCCATCATGCTGCCAAACAGCAGATCATTTTCAATCGGGGCGAGAACCACCCCGCCTTCGTTTGCGGGAAACCTCAAAAACGAACTGCTCCGCACGGTTATATCGGATAGTTCTGTTACATTGCCGTATCTCTGGCACAATACTACGCTGTTCAAACTGTACATCGAGCAGCCGTATACCTCAATCTGCCTAAAAGATGCCTCCCCACCGATGTAAGAGGCGAACAGGGCCGTTTTCCCCATCGCATAGCCGGAGCCGCCCCCGTCGGGGATGAGGACGATGTCCGACAGCATAACGGCCACGCGCGAGAAAGCGGCGTTTTCATAGACCCACACGATTAGGCCGCCGCCGGAGGTCATCAAAGTGATGTTACAGCGCGTGACAAGCAGGTTTTCCATTTGCGCGCGTCCGGCGTTGCCGGCCAGTAAAGCGTTCGACCGGGAGAAAGAGCAATCGGCTATCTCTATATTCCGCATAGTCAGCGAATCGACAGACATCGCGATAATATGGGACAGCCCGTCCGGGCGTATCCCGCGGAAGACCAGATTCTCCAGCGTCAAATCCCCGCAGCGTATGCCAAACAACCCGGTCGCGCCGCCGGAGGTTTCATATGCAAATTCTGTCCCTTGTATATAGTCGTCAAGGGAGAGTTCGCCCTTTTCCCATAAATCCCACAGATAGAATCCGGCTTCGTTGCTATATACCTTCACCAGGTCGCCCGGCGCGTCTTCAATACTTGTAATATTGAAAAATCCGTTGCCATGGAAGCCGACCGAACCCGGAAACAGGGACTCAGACCACACACTCTGTTCCGTAACGCCCTTGACCTCAGTCGTACCGCGGATCGTTCCGCTGAACGGCCTCCTAAGAGGGACAAAATCCACCCGTGCAAAACCAAAATCCAGTTGCCCGTCGATTATAACAGTCAATGGGTTTGCGTATGCCTCCATCCCCTCGTTGTAACTCCTAGCAAACTCATTCCATTTGCGAGCATTTTTGATCGTGACCTCCGCAATCGGCTCTGATGGAGATGGTGATAGCGATGGGGACGGAAGGGACTGCTCGGACGGCGTGGGCGGTGCTGCTGAGGGCGATGCCTCTAGCGTGGGCGCTTCCGAGGGGGCCTCCGTGACGTCGGTGCAGCCGCTTAAGATGGTCAACAGGACGCAAAGGATGAGCGCGAGGGCGCGCGTACTCATCTTACCCATTCCAGTTACACCTCCTCAACGGCGCATATCCCTCCTATTGGCTTTCATAAGGGTCGATAAAATGATTTGCGACATATTGAAAATCCTTTGGATAATCATATGACGTCCAATCGTGATAGCTTTCGATTAAATCCAAAGCGTCCTCGTCTGAGAAGGTGCTAATAAATTGCTCGCATTTTTTGAGTATATTGTCCGGTTTATTGGACGCTTGTCTTACCGCTTCTTCCAACTTTCTGACAGACGGAAACAAGATTTCATTTTCCAGAAGAATCAACCGATACAAGCTGAAAATCATCCCGTTTGCCGTATGAATCCGCGCAGACCCTCTGGGTTTGCATATTGACCAATAATACGAGTAAAACTGCTTAAACGTACAATAATAACGCAGTTGTTTTGCCGCCTTTTCACTTTGTTGAAATACAGGGATTTTAGCTGTTATCTCCAATAAATCTGGTTCATCGCAAAAGAGGGGGCGCGCGCAGGAAAACATATTACGGCTTGGTTCTGTACCGACTTCTGAAATGTCAACCAAGTGCCTGCGGGTCATATAGTGTACGTCAAAGTACCCTCCTTCGTAGGTACATTTCCCCCAAACTGACTCCAACTGTGTTCCGTTTTCTTTCTTCCCGGCATAGTATTCCTCCGATACAACGGCGACCCCGTCAATATCTGAGTCCGGGCGTTCCGTTCCGGTCGCAACCGAGCCAATCAAAAACAGAGCTTTAATCTCAGGGGTTGCCCGAAAATACAGGGTCATATTTTGGATGGATTCTTCATGATGTTGCATTTTCGGCGCCTCCTGTTTGACTTATTATACTCGTATCCCTTTTTACTTGCTTTCAAAAAGAATGCACTTGACAAGAATGACAAACGATGGTATTATAATGGCAGAAAGGGCAACGGCTTTGCGGCCTTTGTTCCGAAATAGTGGTTAAAATGAAGTAACCGCCTCCCGGCTAAGGTAGGGCGGTTACTTCATTTTTGATATAGCGCGGATCAAGGAAGCCAGAGCTTGCAAGAACTTGCGAAGCTCAATAAGTAGACCCATCGCATCACCTCCTTTGCGCCCGGCATACACTAGGCGTCGGAGGAACAAAGACCGCCGGCACATTGCCCCGCGAGCGACGCCAGTCCTAGCATAAGCTGGACGTTAGCCGCTCGTCTGCCAATCAATAAAATACCATAAACATAAAACCATGTCAAATAAAATAATCGGCGTACAAAAATCCAAGCGTATGCCGTGTACCCGCCTGTCTACTTAAACTTCCCCTTGCCCTTCTTGCCCTTGCCGTCCTCGCCGCAGGCCTCCGCGAACGCGAGCAGGGCCTCTTTCTGCTTTTTATTGAGATGCTTGGGCACATCTACCACCAGATGCACCAGCTGGTCGCCCCGCGCCCGCCCGTTGAGGCCGGGGATGCCCTTGCCGCGCAGGCGGAAGATGGTGCCGGGCTGGGTGCCTTCAGGCACGGTGTACTTCACTTTGCCGTCCAGTGTCGGCACCTCCAGCTCGCAGCCGAGGGCGGCTTGGGTGAACGAGACCGTCATTTCGCTATGTACCGTCGTGCCCTCACGGATGAAGAGCGGGTGCGGGCGCACCGATACCGTGACCAGCACATCCCCCGAAGGACCGCCGTTGGCGCCCGCGCTGCCTTGGCCGCGCAGGGTGAAAGCCTGCCCGTCGTCGATACCGGCGGGAACCTTGACCGCGAGGGCGACGCGGCGGCGTGTCAGGCCGTTGCCCTTGCAGGACGGGCACGGATTTTTGACAATGCGCCCCCGCCCGTTGCAGGACGGGCAGGCCCCGGTGGAGGAGATGACGCCCATCGGGGTGCGCGTGGCGGTGCGCACCTGCCCCGTGCCGCTGCATTGGGAGCAGGTCTCCGCTTCATGCCCCTTGGCCGCGCCGGAGCCGCCGCAGTCACTGCACGGCTCGATGCGGTGGACCTCCACCTCTTTGTCGCAGCCGAACGCCGCCTCCTCGAAGCTCAGAATCAGGGAGGCGCGGATGCTTTCGCCCCTGCGGGGCGCGTTGGCGCGCCCCCCGCTGAAGCCTCCGAAAAAGCTCTCGAAGATGGAGCCAAGGTCGATGTCCCCGAAGCCGAAATCTCCGAAACCGCCGCCTCCGCGCCCCGCGCCGTAGTTGGGATCCACACCCGCGTGGCCGTATTGGTCGTAGAGCTGTTTCTTCTGGCTGTCGCTTAAGACCTCGTAAGCCTCGTTGGCCTCCTTGAACTGCTTTTCCTTCTCCTTGTCGCCGGGGTTGAGGTCGGGATGGCATTCACGGGCCACCTTGCGGTAGGCTTTTTTGATCTCTTCGTCGGACGCGCCTTTGGAAACGCCCAGAACATTGTAATAGTCACGTTTGTTATCAGGCATAAGGTTTTAGTCCTTTACTTAGGTTCCTCATTCTCGTCCACCACTTCAAAATCCGCGTCCACCACTTCGGGGCCGCCGGGGGCCGCCTCCGCGTCGCCGCCGGGCGCGTCCGGCCCGCCGTCCGGCTGGTTCTGCTGGTAGAGCTTCTCGCTGATGGAATAGAAAGATTTGGCCAGCTCCTCCGTCTTTTGACGGATGACCTCGGTGTCCGTGCCCTTGAGGGCCTCCTCCAGCGCGGCGGAGGCGTCGAGGACAGGCTTCTTTTCGTCCTCTGTTACCTTGTCGCCCAAGTCGTCCAGCGCTTTCTTGCTCTGATAGATCATCTGGTCGGCCTGGTTACGCACGTCCACTTCCTCGCGGCGCTTGCGGTCCTCCTCGGCGTGCTGTTCGGCCTCGCGGACGGCGCGGTCGATGTCGTCCTTGGACATGCTGGTGGTGGCGGTGATGGTGATGTGCTGCTTCTTGCCGGTGCCTTTGTCGGTGGCGGTGACGTTGACGATGCCGTTGGCGTTGATGTCGAAGGTGACCTCGATCTGCGGCACGCCGCGCGGCGCGGGCGGGATGCCGTCCAAATGGAACCGCCCCAGCGTCTTGTTGTCCTTGACAAAATCGCGCTCGCCTTGCTGGACATGCACCTCAACCGAGGTCTGCCCGTCGGCGGCGGTGGTGAAGATCTGCGATTTTTCAGTGGGGATGGCGGTGTTGCGCTCAATCAGCTTGGTCAAGATGCCGCCCATTGTCTCGATACCTAGGGAGAGCGGGGTGACGTCCACGAGGACGATTCCTTTTACATCCCCGGCGAGGATGCCGCCCTGGATTGCCGCGCCCATCGCCACACATTCGTCGGGGTTGATGCCCTTGAACGGCTCCTTGCCGATATACTGTGTCACAGAGTCCTGAATGGCGGGGATGCGCGTCGAGCCGCCCACCAGGAGCACTTTATTGATCTCGGAGGTCTTCAGGCCCGAGTCCTTCATCGCCTGCTGCATCGGCCCCATCGTCGCCTTGACGAGGTGCGCGGTCAACTCGTTGAATTTGGCGCTGGTCAGCGTCAGGTCGAGGTGCTTCGGCCCGGACGCGTCGGCGGTGATATAGGGCAGATTGACGCCGGTGGAGGTCATACCGCTCAGTTCGATTTTGGCTTTCTCGGCGCCTTCTTTGAGCCTCTGCTTGGCCACGCGGTCCTGAAGCAGGTCCACGCCTTGGTCGCGCTTGAACTCCGCCGCCATCCACTCCATCACGCAGTCGTCAAAATCGTCGCCGCCGAGACGATTGTTGCCCGCCGTCGCCAGTACCTCGATGACATTGTCGCCGATCTCCAGAACCGAGACGTCAAAGGTGCCGCCGCCGAGGTCGAAGACGAGAATTTTTTGGTTGTCCTCTTTGTCGAGGCCGTAGGACATCGCCGCCGCCGTCGGCTCGTTGATGATGCGCAGCACCTCCAGACCGGCGATGATGCCGGCGTCCTTGGTGGCCTCGCGCTGAGACTGCGAAAAATACGCCGGGACGGTGATCACGGCCTGCGTGACCTTACCGCCCAGATAGGCTTCAGCGTCGGTTTTCAGCTTTTGCAGGGTCATGGCCGAAATCTCCTGCGGGGTGTAGCTCTTGCCGTCGATGGTGACTTTATGGTTAGAGCCCATCTCGCGCTTGATAGAGGAGATGGTGCGGTCGGGGTTGGTGATAGCCTGGCGCTTCGCCACTTGTCCCGCCATCCGCTCTCCTGTTTTGGAGAAGGCGATGACCGACGGCGTGGTGCGCGCCCCCTCGGCATTGGTGATAACGATGGGCTCGCCGCCCTCCATGACCGCCACGCACGAGTTGGTCGTGCCGAGGTCGATTCCGATTACTTTAGGCATTTGTGTGTCTTCCTTTCTGATAATATAATTGCCCCTGTATTCAATTGACTACCTTAACGACGGCGTGCCTCAGCACCCTATCGCCTATTGCGTATCCCTTTGTGAACACCTGCGCCACCGTGTTTTCGCCCAGCGCCTCATCCTCCTCGTGCAAAACGGCGTCCATCCATTGCGGGTCAAAGGGCTTCCCAAGCGCCTCAATCTCGCTGACGCCCAGCTTTGCCAGAATCTCCATAAACTGCCTCAGCGTCATCTCCACGCCCTGCCGGTAGGGTTCGTCGGTGCAGGGGGCCTCCAGCGCCCGTTCGAGATTGTCCAGCACCGGCAGCAGCTGGGTCACGGTGTCGGCGCGGATCTCGCTCCATAGCTGCTCCCGCTCGCGCTGGGTGCGGTTGCGGAAGTTGACCAGTTCGGCCTGCGCCCGCAGGGCTTTGTCTTTCCAGTCTTCACTCACCGGCTGTTCTTCCTGTTCCGGCGCTGTTTGGACGGCGTCCGCCGTTTCCTCGGTCTTCGGCTCTTCTTTCTTCTTATTAGCCATCATTCTGTCTCCTCGTACGTCATTTCTTTCAGCTTCTCCGCAAAATATCCCAAACGCGATACCATGCGGCTGTAATCCATCCTTGTCGGCCCCACCACGCCGATCATCCCCCTCATGCCGCCGCCCATCGGGTAGGTCGCCATCAGCACCGAGGCGTCGCTCAGCTCCGCCGCGACGTTTTCCGGCCCTATGACCACCCGGATTCCCTCGCGTTCCCACACCGGCGTATGCCGGATCAGAGCGGCCCGCTGTTCGGTGATATATTCCAGCGTGCGGCGGGCGCGCAAAAGGTCTTGAAACTCGGGGTAATCCAAAAGGTTGGCCTCACCGGAGATATAAATCTGTTCCTCCCGCACATCGGAGAGCGTACACTGTGCCTGATCGTCGCTATGCCCTGGCCCGGACACTCGCTGCGGGCCAAGCCCGCCGGCCGCCGCTACCGTCACGGTGCGCGTCAGTTCGGCAATAATCTTCCCCGCCCGGTTGAGCAGGCTGTCCAGCTCGGCCATGCGGAGCTTCTTGATCTGGTTCATCTTGTCCTGCTCGCCGGCGGTGAGGTCGTGCCTGGGCATCAGCTCGTCTACATAGACGCGGTAGCCGCTCGGGGTGGGGACACGCCCCGCCGATGTGTGCGGTTGCTCTAAAAAACCCATCGCCTCCAGCGCGGCCATTTCGTTGCGCAGGGTGGCGGAGGAGAGGTCAAGCCCCGGCTGTCCGGCCAAAGCCTTGGAACCGACCGGCTCGGCGCTTTGGATATAGTTGTCTATGATTGCCTTTAAGATGGCTTTTTTGCGCTCATCCACTTCGCCGCCCCTCCTTTAGCACTCTCTGCTTATGAGTGCCAAACTACACTTTACCGCATACGGGGCTGTTTGTCAAGGCTTGACAAACCCGATTTGAAAAGGATAGTATATAGCTAACAAACCAATAAACTAATAAACCGGAGGGCGTTATGGACGGTAAGATTTACTTAAGCGTGGCGCGGGATCTGGAAAACGCCATCCTTTCGGGGCATCTGCGCGAGGGCAACGTTGTGCCCAGCACCCATCAGGTGGCGGAGCAATACGGCATCAACCCGGCGACGGCGGCGCGGGGCGTCTCCCAGCTCACGGCGCGGGGCATTCTGACCAAAAAACGTGGGATTGGCCTATTTGTGGCCGAGGGAGCCCGGGACCGCCTGATGGAGGAGCGGCGCGAGGCCTTCCGTTCAGGAACACTGAAAAAGGTGCTGGAAGAGGCGCACGTTTTGGGGATTTCTAAGCGAGATTTATTGGCTATGATCATGAGTTCATAGGGCAAACATCCTGGCAAATATCGCACCCGTAATATCCGGGTCTTTCAAGCGGCCAATCTTCTTTCTGCCGCCGGTGCGCCAGACATTTCGCCCGCTCAAACCCCCTTGCGCCGTTTTGATATGTAAGCGCGCCGGCCGGGCACCGTTTGACGCACTCCCCGCACCTCGGGCAATAACCACCCTTCTCTGTGAGCAACACGCCATCTGATAACGGCATGTCGGTCAGCACCGCGCCGATGGTCAGCGCCGACCCCAGCCCCGGGACAAAGAGCAGCCCGTTGACCCCGACCACACCCAATCCGGCCAGACGCGCGGCCTGTACGGCGGGCAGCGGCCAGGCGTTGCCGCTTTCCGCAAAGCGGTACGCCGGGAACTCGCCCCGCAGCCTCTCGCAGTCCTGCCCCAAAACCGCTTGGTTTTTGCTGTAGTCGCCGCCCCGTTTCCCGATGTCAGGCCGCCCCACAAACAGCGCGACGACGGCGTGGGTGGGCGCAAACGGCATTGAAGCCAAACGCTTTTGCATCCGCTCCGTGGCGTAAGCCATGACGCGCGGCACCGACACCGGCGCGAACCTAACCGCGGATAACGATACGTCCATCCTCCACCCCCACATCCGCGTTTTCTTTAATCTCACCGGAGAGGATTTTCTCCGCCAACACATCCTCCACTTCTGTCTGGATGGCCCTCCTCAGCGGCCTCGCGCCCATCACCGGGTCAAACCCGCGGCCGGCGAGCAGATCGAGCGCCTGCGGCTGCACGGTCAGCCTGATTCCCCTCTCTTCGACGCGGCGGATCAAGGGGGCCAGCATCTTCTCCGCGATTTCGCGTATTTGCTCACGCGTCAGCTTGCTAAAGACGATCACCTCGTCCACGCGGTTGAGGAACTCGGGGCGGAAGGTGTTTTTCAGCTCCTTGAGCACGTCGCTCTTGATGGATTCGTCAGTGGGCGAGCGGTCGCTTTGCGAAAAGCCGGGGGTTTTGCTCCGCTCGGTGATATTTTTCGCGCCCACATTGGAGGTCATGACCACAATCGAATCGCGGAAGCTGATGCGCCGCCCGTGGCTGTCGGTCAGCACCCCGTCCTCTAAAATTTGCAGCAGCAGATTGAAGATGTCGGGGTGCGCTTTCTCGATCTCGTCGAACAGCACGACCGAATAGGGCTTGCGGCGCACTTTCTCGGTCAGCCCGCCCGCCTCGTCGTAGCCGACATAGCCCGGCGGGGAGCCAATCAGCTTGGATACGGCGTGTTTTTCCATAAACTCGGACATGTCGGTGCGGATCATGGCGTTCTCGTCGCCGAACAGCGCCTCGGCCAGCGCTTTGCACAGCTCGGTCTTGCCCACGCCGGTCGGCCCTAGGAAGATGAAACTGCCGCCGGGGCGTTTGGGGTCTTTCAGCCCCACCCGGCCGCGCCGCACGGCCCGCGCCACCGCGCCCACCGCCTCATCCTGCCCCACGACGCGCTCGTGCAGGATTTCCTCCATCTTCAACAGACGGCCGCTCTCGTCCTCGGTCAGCCGGGTGACGGGGATGCCTGTCCAGCCGGACACGATGGCGGCTACGTCGTCCTCCATGACCTCCCCGCCGCCGCCCGCGGCATGTGTCCGCCATTCCCGCTTTTTCTCCTCCAGCTCTTCGGAGAGCGTTTTCTCCTCGTCGCGCAGCCGTGCCGCGTCCTCAAAGCGCTGCCCGGTCACAGCGGCGTCTTTTTCCGTGCGGATGGCCGCCAGCCTCTCCTCCATCCCGCGCAGGTCGGGCGGCACGGTCCGGGCGTTCATCCGCAGCCGGGAGGCCGCTTCATCAATGAGGTCGATGGCCTTGTCGGGCAGGAAACGGTCGGCGATGTAGCGCACCGACAGCGTTACCGCCGCCTGAAGGGCCTGGTCATTCAGTTTGACCTTGTGGTGCGCCTCGTATTTGTCACGCAAGCCCTTGAGGATTTCCAGCGTCTCTTCCTCCGACGGCTCGCCCACCGTCACCGGCTCGAAACGGCGCTCCAGAGCCTTGTCTTTTTCTACATACTTGCGGTATTCCTCCATTGTCGTCGCGCCGATGACCTGAATCTCCCCGCGCGAGAGGGCAGGCTTGAGGATATTGGCCGCGTCAATGGCGCCTTCCGCCGCCCCCGCGCCTACAAGGGTGTGCATTTCGTCAATAAAGAGAATCACGTTCCCGGAGGTTTTCACTTCCTCCATCGCCGATTTCAAGCGCTCCTCAAACTCGCCGCGGTATTTCGTCCCGGCCACCATCGCCGACAGGTCGAGTGATACGATTTGTTTATCCAGCAGGTTTTCCGGCGTGTCGCCGTCGGCGACACGCTGCGCCAGCCCTTCAGCCACCGCCGTCTTTCCCACGCCCGGCTCGCCGATCAGGACGGGGTTATTTTTGGTGCGGCGGGATAGGATTTGGATCACCCTTGTGATTTCCTCTTCCCGCCCGATGACCGGGTCCAGCTTGCCTTCCCGGGCGGCGTCGGTCAGGCTTTTTGAGAATTGCGAAAGGACTCGCAGTTCCGCGCCTCCGCGCCGTTTGCCCGTCTCCGCCGTTTTACCCATTTGCGCGCCCGTGCTGACGGCGCGCACCACCTCGTTATATAGCTTGCGCACATCCACGCCTAGGGCCGTCAGCATATGCGAGGCGATGGAATCCCCTTCGTGCAGGACGCCCAACAGCAGATGCTCGGTGCCGATGAAGGTATGCCCCAAACGGGCGGCTTCCTCGCCCGCGAGGTCCACAACGCGCTTGGCACGCGGCGTCAGCCCTTGCAAGGGCCGCTCGCCCGGTTCCCCCCGGCCCACGATCTCTATGGCTTTTTTCGTCAGCATATCGCCGGACGCGCCGGCCTTTTCCAGCTCATGCGACGCCACGCCGCTCCCTTCCCGGGCCAGCCCCAGCAAGATATGCTCGGTGCCCACATAGCCGTGCCCCAGTTCGGCGGCGGCTTCGTGCGCCAGCTGGATGGCGGCGTTGGCGCGCTGGGTGAATTTATTGGTCATTGCTCTCAATCTCCTTCCCCTCTGTCACGCTTCGCAGCATGGCGGCGCGTACTTCGTCCCGTTCGGCCTGGTTGGCGAAAGGGCCTTTGGCTTCGCTGAGCAGCCCCGGCCAGACCTCTTGCGAGAGGCGGTCGGCAAGCTGTGTGTCGTAGCCGGGCAGCAGGTCGAGCGAGACGCCCAGCCGGATGGCGGCGAGGCAGTCCATCGCCTCCTTTGTGGTAATCCGCCGCGCGTTTTGCAATATGCCCACAGCGCGCCAAACACGGTCGGTCAGGCCGACGGGGTCGCTTTTGTAAAGCGATTGCCGCGCCTTCTGTTCAAAATCCGCAATCTGCCCGGTCACCTCAGACAGGGTAGTGATAATCTCCTGCTCGTCCAGCCCCAATGTCACGGCGTTGGAGATCTGGTAATACCCCCAAGCGGCCTGTGTGCCCTCGCCGTAGAAGCCACGCACCGCCAGTCCCGACGCCCCGGCCTGCTGGATAAGACGGCGCATCGGCGGCGTCTCGCTCAGCGCGGGCAGGTGCATCAGCGCCGACGCCCGGAGGCCGGTACCCAGGTTCGTGGGGCAGGCGGTGAGGTAACCCAGCGCTTCGTCGAACGCGAGCGGGTGTGTCTCGTCGATCAGCGTCTCTATATCCTGCGCTGTCCGCAGGCAGGCGGCGAGGTCGTCTCCAAAGGCCTGAATCCGCAAGTGGTCTTCTTCGCACAGCATGACCGAAACGGTCTTGTCGGCGGACAGCACAACGCCGTGCGGCGCGTCCTCGGCGGCGAACTCAGGGCTGATGAAACGTCTCTCCCGTAAGGCCGCCGCGGTCACACTGCTTTTATCCAGCGGCAGGTAGGTAAACGCGCCGCCGCCCGCCGCTTGGGTGAGGGTCTTCGCAACATCCTCCGTCAGCGCCAGTCTGGCGCGGGCGTCCATGCGGCCAGGAAACGCGTGGCCGCGGATGTTGCGCGCCAGCCGCGCGCGGTAAGATACAATGCTGTTGCCGGTCACGGCTGTTCACCTCCCGTGTCACGCTCCATGCGCGGCTTGCTGACGGGCGCGGAAAATGAATGTCCGCTCTCTTGCAAGCCGATGGAGTGGTTCTTTATTTCATCGCGCAGTTCGGCGCACTTTTCAAATTCCTGGCGCGATATGGCGTGTTGCAATGCGGCCTGTAATTCCGCCAGATGCCGCTTTCGATAGAGATGCTCACCCGCGCTTTTGGGGATACGCCCCGTGTGTGCCGCGGGGCCGTGGACGCGGCGGATGTACGGCGTTAGGCGCTCGGAAAAGTGTCGGTAGCACTCAGGGCAGCCCACGCGCCCCGTCTGCGATATTTCGCCCGGCCTGATCCCGCAGGCGGGGCAGGGCGGCGGCTCCGATACCGGCGCGGAATGGATGAAAAACATAGTCAGCCCTCCTATAAAACATGCAACAGGCACTGCTTGAAGATAGAAGCGCGCACCTCGTCGCGCCTAGCTTGATCAAGGCCGCGCAAGGCGCGGTCGGAACAGGCGGCGCCTATGATGTCCGCCGGCAAGCCGCCCAGCACATCGCGTAAATTTTGCAAAAACGCGGCAGCGCTTGCCGCGTCTAGGCTGTCGCCGACGGCGTTGATGGTGTGCATGATGAGGTCGCGCGGCGAGACGCGGACGCGGATGACGCGGATGTAGCCGCCCCCCCCCCGCTTTGTCTCGATGATAAAGCCGTGCTCGGGCGTGAAGCGGGTGGTCAGGACATAGTTGATCTGGCTGGGTACGCACCCAAAACGCTCGGCGAGGCTTCCCCGTGACAGCTCCACCGCCCCGCCGGACTGTTCCAGCCCCGCGAGGATGAATTGCGCAATCAGGTCGGACAGACCCACGGCAAAACCTCCTTTGACATTCCCTGACCATATTGTACGTCAGGAAAGGTCAGGATGCAATATTGATATTTGACCATTTCTGACCATTAGAGCGGGGGAAACGGGATTAGCTCCCGTTTCCTCTGTTTTTCGCTGCCGCAGACGTTTTTTGCGGCGGTGCGCCGCCGCGAATGTCCGGGTTGGGTTGTGACGGTCCGGTGGCTGTGTGCCCGCTCATGGGGCGGGCGAAGCGGTTATGGTGGGCGCTGGTACCCGGCGTCTCGTCCGTACCGGGGCGAAGCTCCCACGCCGCCTCCATGTCGGATTGAAAACGGTGCCTGTTGATGCTCATCACCTCACATAAGCACAGTATCCCAAAAAAGCGGGGTGTCCATACGAAAGGGGACGAAAAAACCGGCGGCCGGTGTTTCCGGCCGCCGGGCGGGTTGATATGCGTTAGCCTAATGTCCTCTCAATGAACATGCGCAGGATGGAGGCGATCTCGGCGCGGGTGGCGGTGTTGTTCGGCCTGTACTCCCGGATGGCGCCTTCTCCGTAGCCGGAGATGATCCCGGCGCTGGCCAGACTGTCTGTAGCGGTCCGGTAATCCATCGAAAGCCCGCCTGTGTCTGAGAAGGTAATCACGCTGAGCTGTTTGAGCTGTATGCCCTTGAACTGGATGAAGTTATACAGCCAGTAAGCCATATCGGCGCGGGTGATTGCCTCTCTGGGGCGGAAGGTGCTGCTTGTGTAGCTGCCGAGGATGCCGTTGACGTCCGCCCAGGCGATGTGGGGGATATTCCAGGTGTCGTTGCCGAGGTCGGTAAAGCGGCTGCTTTGATATTGGTTTAAGTTGGCGCCTTCTATGTTGAAGAGCACCGCTAGGAACTCGCCGCGGGTGATATTGCTGCCCGGGTTGTAGTTGCGGTTCTGATCGCCCTTGAACATCTCGCGCGCGCCGACGAAGGCGATGTGCCCAGCCGCCCAGCCGCTCTGGTAGGCGTTGATTGCGGCGTCGTCGGTGAACTTGACGGGGTTATAGCCGATGATGAACTTGGAGAAATGCCCGGTGGCGAAGACCATCCGCCTGGTATTGGTGTCATAGAGGGCGCGGACAGGCTGCTTCCCGCCGTTGCTGTCAAGGAAATAAGCGACGGTCGCGTTGGCGTCTTCGCCCCATGGGAGGGTGTAGGGGATGCTTACGGTGGCGGTGCCGCCCATGAAGCTGGTGACGGTTGTGTTGCCTACCCTGACCGACAGCTCATAGACCGTCCTGCCGGCAGAGGCGGTTTGCTGGGCGTACGTCAGGTCGCTTGCACTAAGCCAGTTAATCGATACGACGACATCGCCCCCCGTGTCGGCCCGGCCACCGATTGCTCTCGCAGCGGCGGCGTCGAAGGTGACGTTGCCGGCAGTAGTCTGCAGCTCAATGCTTCTCGTCCCATTGTTGCTCGTCCTGTTGAATGCGTCCATCGGCAGTGTGGCGATGGCGCCGGTGGCGGTATACTCGATCTCGAAGGCGGGGTTGCCGACAGTCAGGTAAAAATATTTTGTCTCGCTGGCGTTACCCTTTCTGATGACAACCGTCAGGGTCACTGTAGCGACGCCGGAGGCTGGCAGATTCACAGCCCCGTTGTTTTGGATAAGAGATGTATTGCTCGAACTCCATGTAACCGTCGTGCCGGTGTCGCCCGTGACCGGCAGGAGGAGGCTGCTCCACACAGCGTATTCGTTGGTGTTCCTTCCCTTTATGCTGTCCCAAGTAATCGCGTCGCGATCCGCCCTCACGGCTTCGGCATCACTCGGTTGCCGGACGGTGAGATCGAAGGTTTTTGCGTTGGGGTTATCCGCGGTCGTGGTGATATTGACATTGCCGCAAGTAAACACCGCTGTCAGTTTAATCTCGGCAGGATTGGAAGCAGTGGCGTTGGACGGGGGCGTTACCCTGCCGATGTTAGTGCCGGAGGTGGTTATGATATTACCGGTGCCGCTGCTGGTGACCTCCCAGCGGATGGTCACCGTCCTGTTATCGCTTGTGTTGCTGGTGGGGGAATATGTATAGGAGGTGGGCAGGGTAAGGTTAGCATACGTTTCGTAAGGCCCGGTTGCAGAGTTGTTAATGGGGTTTCCAGAACGGATCCGGCCCCAGTCTACCCAGTTCATGGCCGCGTTGACCGCCAACTGGTCCGTTGATGCGGGCAGCAGGGTGAGGAAAAAATCTTTGGTGGCCGTGGCGTTATTCCGCCTGACGGTAGCTGTCATCGTCACTTGCTGGCCGTTGCCGGAGGACGGGAATGTGCCGACCCCGGTGTTTGGATTGACAGTGGCGGACGACGAACCGCCCGAAATGGTCCATGTGATGGTCACGTTATCAGTTGCTACGTTAGAGAGGGGGGAGGGGATCGTCGGCTTCAAGATAAGGTTTGACCGTATCTCATACCGTCTGGACGATGTATTACCGCTGCTGGTAACGCTGCTCTGCTGTTCGTTGCTGCCCCTGATCCTATCCCAGACCAGCCAATCCTTGACCGCGTCTACCGCCGCCTGGTCGGGCAGGAGGACTAGGTAGAAGATCACCGTATTATTGGTGGGCGGCTGCCCGGCCGAGGCTTTTGTAATCGTGGCTGTCAGCGTCAGCTCTATGCCGCTGCCGGTCAGCGGGACAGTCACAACGCCGGTGTTTACGTTTAGGTTATTGCTGTTGGGGCTTACCGACCAGTTGATAAACACATCATTATCAATGGCGATATTGGAAATGGATGCCTGAGGGGTCGTCGGCAAGGAGAGGTTTTGGCCTACGTTATACCGCCTGGACGTTGTGTTGCCGCTTGTGGTCACATCCGTCTGCGCGGCGTTGTTGCCCCTAATCCTGTCCCAAGTGAGCCAACCTCTGACCGCGTTGATTTGCGCTTGGGTATCATTGACCTTGACGGTAAGGGAGAATTGCACTGTATCGGTACTTCCGCCCTTCGTGATTGTTGCCGTCAATGTCACAGGAATATCACTGCCGGAGACCGGACGCGTGACAGTACCGGTAGTCGAGATCACATTATTATTGCTTGACACCCATGTGATCGTAACGCCGTTTCTGCCGGCAAAAACACCGGTTGTAGGCAAATTAAGGCTGCCGGTTATATTGGTTTGCACATCGTTAGAATTACGGATAATGTTCCAAGTCAACTGACCCTTGACATACGTGACATCCGCTGCGTCATTGTTTGCCAATACCGTCACAGTGATAGAAATGGAATCTTTTGCGCTGTTTCTAACTATTTCCGCTGTCAATGTTACAGAAGCATCAGGGCTGCCCGCCGCCGGACGGGTCACGCTTCCATTTCCTGCCACAGCGGGATTGTTCGAACTCCACGATATGGTAGTTCCATTTGCTCCTGACTGGGGAAGATTGAGGTCTAACATGACCTCATTCTGAGTGCCGATATTATTTCCGCGGATCGTATTCCAAAGATTGGTCTGTAGGGATGTTTTTGCAGTTTCCACCAATATGGCGTCCGTTCCTTTTACCGGAACACTGGCGAATGTAACCTGATTGGCAGCATTAATACCGCTATTCGAGACAGTTGCCACCAAACTCACTATGCCATTAACCGCCGGATCGACAGTGAAAGAATATCCATTGAGAGTAACCCCCGGTGGAGACGACGTTAACAGCCATGAGACGCTTGATCTTCCGCCCGGGCCGCAAATTTCCGGAAGTACGGTGCCGTTTTCAATAGCGGCGGGACGACCAGTATTTTGCAATTGGGTTGCGTCTTCATTCGCCAAGTCTTGATTCGCCAGCGCCACAAAATTCCCCGCCAGCATGGCGGCAATGATAAGCCATACAACAGGCATAAGTATCCGTTTGCGTGTTTTCATCTTTGGAATCCTCCTAAAATTAGTTTACAATATCCCATCGTGTACTTTGACGCTTATTATAGCAGAATGTTCCTTGGTTGTCAAAATTATTTTCCTTACAATTTCCTTAACGGCCTACAGTTCCGTGGTTTTCATTTGACGCGTTTCGCGGAATATGATAAAATACCGCCCGTGAGGTGGTTTTGATGGATTGGATAAAGCTCGCGGACAGGCTCTACCCTCAAGTGGATGGGACGCCGGACGACATGGAGCGCAAGTACCCCCCGCGCAACCTGCCGGAGGGGGCGAAGGTGACGCGTTTCGCGCCCAGCCCGACCGGGTTTATCCATATGGGGGCGCTCTTTCCCTCGTTTGTATGTATGCGCTTGGCCCGCGACAGCGGCGGCGTGTTTTTCCTGCGTATAGAGGATACCGATGAGAAGCGCGCCGTGGAGGGCGCCGTCGCGCAGATCGTCGAGGGCTTAAACGACTACGGCGTGCGCTTCGACGAGTGCGCCGTCAACGACGGCGGCTACGGCCCCTACAGCCAGCGGGCGCGCGTGGGGATTTACCATATCTACGCCAAAGAGTTGGTGCGGCGCGGGCTGGCCTACCCCTGCTTTTGCTCCGAGGACGCACTGGCGTCCATGCGGGCGGAACAGGAGGCGGAGAAAGCCAACTTCGGCTACCACGGACGCTGGGCCAAATGCCGCGACCTGTCGTTGGAGAGCATTGAGGAGCGCCTGCAAAACGGCGAAATGTTCGTCCTCCGCCTCCGCGTCCCCACATCCCCCGCCGCCTGCGGGCGGCACCCCCTTCCCGATGAAGGGGGCAGGATGGTTGTTTTGGACGATCCTGCCAAGGGGCGGATTGAGATGCCGCCCAACGAGATAGACCATGTACTGCTCAAGAGCGACGGCGTGCCGACCTACCATTTCGCTCACGCCGTGGACGACCATTTGATGCGCGTCACCCATGTGGTGCGCGGCGACGAGTGGCTGGCCACCTACCCCCTGCACCATATGCTCTTTGACCTGCTGGGCTTTCCGCGCCCGAAATATATCCACATCGCGCCGCTGATGAAACAGGACGGCGGCGGCAAGCGCAAACTGTCCAAGCGCAAGGACCCCGAGTGCGCCCTGAGCTGGTACGCCGAACAGGGCTACCCTGTGGACACAGTACGCGAGTATATCATGACCCTGCTCAACTCCAACTTCGAGGACTGGCGGCGGGCCAACCCGGCGAGTGATAGTAATACCTTCCCCTTCTCGCCCAAAAAGATGAACGCGGCGGGCGCGCTGTTTGATTTGCAAAAGCTGGACGACGTTTCCAAAAACGTCATCAGCCGCATGACGGCGGAAGAGGTTTACCGGCAGCTTACGGCGTGGGCGGAGCGGTTCGACCCCGGCTTCCATACGCTGCTGTCCCGCGACCCGGCGTATACCGAAGCGCTGCTCTCCATCGGGCGGGGCGGAGCCAAGCCGCGCAAGGACATTGCCCGCTGGGGCGAGGCCAAAGCGTATCTCTCGTTCTTCTTCGACGAGCTTTTTACACCCGCCGCGCCGCCTGACCCTGCGTTTTGCAAAGCCTACGCCGGGATTTACGACCCGGAGGCCCCGCAGGACGAGTGGTTCGCGGCCATCAAGGCACTGGGCGGGCAGTACGGCTACTGCCCCGACGTCAAGCAATACAAAGCCGATCCGTCCGGCTGGAAGGGCAGCGTCGCCGACGCCAGCGCGTCACTGCGGCTGGCTCTGACCGGGCGGGAAAGCTCACCGGACATGTTTCAGGTCATGCAAATGCTAGGACAGGAACGGGCGATCAAACGGTTAATGATGTAGGGGCGATTATCAATCGCCCGCCAACTGGAAAAGAGGAGAAAAAATGCGCTTCATTGTCACCGCGGGAATGCCGTACGGCAACAAAAACTTGCATTTTGGCCACATCGGCGGGGTGTTCGTCCACGCCGACGCGTTCGCCCGCTTTTTACGAAGCCGGTACGGCCCGGAGAACGTGCTGTTTCTCTCCGGCACCGATTGTTATGGCTCGCCAATCACCGAAGACTACCGCAAAAAGCGGGAGAGCGGCGAGTTTTCAGGCGCGATTGAAGACTTTGTGCGTCAAAACCACGAGAGCCAGAAGGCCGCGCTGGACAGCTACGACATATCGCTCGACCTGTACGCCGCGTCGGCGCTGGGCCGCGCCGCGGAGATACACCGGGGGATGAGCGCGTGGTTTTTGCAAACGCTTCACCAAAACGGGCATCTGAAAAAGATGTCGTCCAAGCAATTCTACGACCCCGAGCGGGGCGTCTTCCTCAACGGGCGGCAGGTCGTCGGGCGCTGCCCGGTCGCCGGGTGCCAAAGCGAGAAGGGCTACGCCGACGAATGCGATCTGGGGCACCAGTACCCGCCAGGCGAGCTGCTGGAACCCAAAAGCGCGCTGACCGGGGCGTCCCCGGAGCTGCGGGACGCGGAAAACCTCTATATCCGCACGGACGAGATGCGCCCGCTCCTGCAAGAATGGCTGGAGGACTTTAAGGCGCGGGAACGCACCCGCCCGTTTGCCGCCAGCGCCGTCGCGGAGTTTTTAGAGCCGCCGGTCATCTATTGCAAAAAGGAGCTTTTGGAGGGGGCGGCGGGGCTTTCCCTGCCCGCGCATGACATGGTGGACGAGGGGAAGCCAAGCGTCAAGCTGGTCTTTGAGACGCTGAGCGGCCGGGAAGAGGCCTGCGCCGCCCTGACCGCGGCGGGCATCCGTTTCCGCACAGGCAAGACGCTGGTGCCGTTCAGGCTGACCGGCAACGCCGAATGGGGGGTATCCGCGCCTACAATTGAGGGGCTGTCGGGGCTGACCTTTTGGGTCTGGCCGGAATCCCTGTGGGCGCCCATCTCGTTCACTCAAGCCGCGCTGGAGCAATACGGCAGTGAACTGTACGGAAAAGACTGGCGGGACTGGTGGTGTTCGCCGGATACGCAGGTGGTGCAATTCATCGGGCAGGACAACGTCTACTTCTACGGCCCGGCGCAGACGGCGCTGTTTGCGGGGATGGAGGCCGGGCTGCCGCGGACCGACTTGGTGGCAAATTGCCATCTGTTGTTTTTTGCCAAAAAGGCCGGCTCGTCCAGCGACCTCAAGCCGCCGATGGCCGCCGGCCTGCTGGACTATTACACGCCCGAACAGCTGCGGGCGCACTTCCTCGGCCTGGGGCTTTCCATCCGCAGTGTCGGCTTTCAGCCCAAGCCGCTCAACCCCGACGCCAAGCCGGGCGACCAGGATCCGGTATTGAAGGAGGGGAGCCTGTTTACCAACGTGCTCAACCGGGCGGCGCGCTCCTGCTTTTACACGGCGCAGAAATATTTTGACGGCAGACTGCCGTCCGTCCCGGCGCCCGAACGGGCGCTATTGGAAGCGGAAGAAACGGCGTGGGAGTATGAGACGTTGATGCTGCGGTGTGAGTTCCACCAGATGATGAACCTGCTGGACGGCTTCATCCGCGGGCTGAACAAGAGCTTTTCGGCGGAGATGAAAGAGGCGGGCGAGGATACAGAAGCAATCGCGCCCGCGCTGGCCGGCGCGCTGTATACCCTGCGGGTGGCGGCAGTGCTGTCCCACCCTGTGGTACCCAAAGGCGCGGAGATGATCGCGGAGTATTTTCAACTGGATACAAACTTTTTTTGCTGGGACAACCTCTTGAGGCCGCTGGACGAACTCTGCCCGCCGGGGCATACGTTCAAATTCCTGGAGCCACGGGTGGATTTTTTTGCCAAACATCCCTCGCAATTGCAAAATTAAGCGGGTCGTGATACACTGTTGATTATGAAGAGAATTATACGGCTCGTCATCATCTTATTGGTCGCGGGCCTGCTATACGCCGCTTACGCGCTGTTCGGGGGCAGGGCCGTCAACGCGTTTACCCTGCGGGCCGCCGAGCAGGCGCGGGAAGCGGGTGACGCGGAGCGCGCCGCCAGCCTGTATGAGCGGGCCTTGGGGGTGTCCCCGCGCGACGAGACGCTGCGGCTGTTGGTGTGCGACTTGTATCGGGAGGCGGGCAACTTCTCCCGCGCCGAGTTCACCCTGACGTCCGGTCTGCGGGATGTGGGGCCGAGCGCCGCGCTGTACGCGAAGCTGAGCGCCGTCTATGTAGAGCAGAACAAGCTGCTGGACGCGGTCAATCTGCTGGACACCATACGCCTGCCCGACGCGCGGGACAAAATCGGGGCCGCCCGCCCCGCCCCGCCGGAGTTTCTTTTGCCCGCCGGGGTGTACCGGCAGAGGGTCGAAGCGGAGCTGATTGCCGGGGATGGCTGTTTGATCTACGTCTCATGGACGGGCGAGGTGCCGTCGGTCACGCGTGACCTTTATACCGGGACGGTTGCGCTGGGGCCGGGGGTCACGCGGGCGCGCGCCGTCGCTGTCAGCGCCGGCGGGCTGGTCTCGGAATGGGCGGAGGCGGAGTATACGCTGGAACAGATCATCGACCCGATCGAGTTTACCGACCCGGCGGTGGAAAGCCTGATCCGTGAAACCATCGGGAAGCCGGAGGGCTTGCTGTATACCTCCGACATATGGGACATCACCTCGCTGGTCTCTGCCCGGCCCGCGAACTATACGACGCTGGACGACCTTCTCCTCTGCCCGAAGCTCCAAGAGCTGAGCCTGACGGGGAACCAAGGGCGGTGCGATATATCCGTCCTGCCGCTGTTGGAACATTTGGACACCCTCTCGCTCACCTCGTTCGGCATCGATTCCTTTGACTTGGAATGGATTGGGCAGTGTATAAGCCTAGGGAGGCTCTACCTCGCGGACAATAGTATCGGCTCGGTCGCGCCGCTGGAAGGGTTGGAACGGCTGGAAGTCCTCGAACTGCCAAGCAACAGCATCCTTGACGTAACGCCGCTGGCGCGGCTGGGTTCGCTGCGGATTCTCCGCCTCTCGCAAAACGCCATTCAGGATGTATCGGCCCTTTCCGCGCTGAGCAACCTCACGGAACTGCGCGCCGACGAAAACCTTCTCGCTTCTCTATACGGGCTGGAAAGATTGGAGCGGCTGGAAGTCCTGAACGTCTCCTATAACGCGAGGCTGGCCTCGCTGGAGGAGATCGCGGGGCTGACTTCATTGGTGAGGTTTGCCGCGTCGCACTGCCAAATCGAGGAATTGCCGAACCTGTCAAGGCTCAAGGCGCTTGAGGAGCTGTACCTCGCCAACAACAGCGTCTCCGGCTTTGAGGGGATTACGGGGCTGCCCTCCCTCCGGGTGCTGGACTGCGCCGGGAACGCTGTACGCTCGCTGGAGCCGCTGCGCGGCTGCATAGCGCTGGAAACGCTGGACGTTTCGAGAAACGACATTTCCACCGTCGAGCCGCTGGCGGGTTTGCCGTCACTGCATACCATACATATAGAGTATAACACCGTCAGCACCATGCTGCCGCTGAAAGAGTGCCCGTCGCTGAAGGAGGTTTTCGCTTTCGGCAACAGCCTGACCGACCCGCTCAACGCGTTCGATGGGACAGGGATCAAGATCCATAGAAACTGAAAGGGGCGCCGGATATGATAGAGAGAAAAATCAGCGGGGAAACGGTCTATCGGGGAAAAATCTTCTCCGTAGAGCGCGATGTGGTCGATTGCGGCGGGTTCACCGCCGAGCGCGAAGTGGTGCGCCACCCCGGCGGCGTCGCCGTGCTCGCCATAGACGGGGACGACCGTGCCGTGATGGTGCGGCAGTACCGCTATGCGACCGGGCGGGTCATGCTGGAGCTTCCGGCCGGGCGGCTGGAGGAGGGCGAGGACCCGATGGCGGCCGGCCTGCGCGAGCTGGCCGAGGAGACAGGCTTTACGGCGTCGCACATCGAGCCGCTGGGGCGCATGATTCCTACTGGCGGCTATGATTCGGAGATTATATGGCTTTATTTGGCGACCGGCCTGATTGGCGGCGCGCCGCACCCCGATGCCGGGGAGGTCGTCCGGGCGGAGCTGGTGCCGTTGGAGGAAGCGCTGCGCATGGTCTTGGACGGGACAGTCGAGGACGGGAAGACGGCTTATGGGATTATGAAATACGAGCTGCTCCGCCGGACCTCGGGGAGGGGTTTATGAAAAAGACGGTGCTGATTATCGAAGACGAGAAGCCCATCGTTGATATTCTCGCCTTTCATCTCCAGCGGTCGGGGTATGAGACGCTGGCCGCCATGGACGGCGAGAGCGGCCTGAAGCTCGCGCTGGAGAAAAAGCCTGACCTTATCCTTTTAGACGTAATGCTGCCGAAGATGGATGGCTTTACCGTCTGCAAAGCCATCCGCCGCGAAAACGCCGCCGTCCCCATCCTGATGCTGACCGCCCGTGAGGAGGAGAACGATAAGGTGATGGGGCTGGACCTGGGCGCGGACGACTATATCACCAAACCCTTCGCCGTCAAAGAGCTTTTGGCACGGGTGGGAGCCAACATCCGCCGCGTGTCGGTGGCGCAGGAGGCCGCGGCGGCGGAAGCCGACGTCTTGGAGGCGGGGCGCCTGAGGGTGCATACAGGACGGATGGAGGTGTCGGTGGACGGAAGCCCGGTGGATTTGAGCCAGAGGGAATATGACCTGCTGCTCTTCTTAATGCGCAGCGCGGGGGCGGTCGCCTCCCGTGAGGACTTGATGCACAAGGTTTGGAACTATGACTATATGGGCGATCTGCGCGTGGTGGACGTCGCCATACGGCGGCTGCGCGAGAAGATCGAGCCGAACCCCGCCGAGCCTGTGTACATCCTCACCAAGCGCGGCGCAGGGTATCTCTTCTCGGGTGGGGCCAATGCTTAAAAGCCTGTATAGGAAGCTGGTGCTCATCCTGCTGCTGCTGATCGTGTCGCTGATGGCGGTGACGGGGGTCTTCCTCAACGGGGCGGTCGCCAATTACTTCATCGACGAATTCAACGGGACGATGCGGGAGGCGTTTTCGGAGAATATCGGGTTTGTGCGGGCATTGCGCGAAGCCGCGGCGGGCGAGGACGCCATACCGCAGCTCTGGGATGTGTTGCAAGCCTCCCACGGCATCATGGGCGTAAGCGGGAGCCGCCCTGTCTATCTGCTGGACGGGCGGACGGGCGCGCTGCTTGAACCGGCCGACACGGACGAGACCATCGGCCTTCCGCCCAACATCGTCACGGCGATGAGCGGGAGAATCGGGTTAGAGCAGCGAATGGGCGACAGCTTTTTCGACTGCGCCGTGCCGATCACCGACGGCGAGGGCGCGTTTGACTACATCGTCTACGTGCGCGACTCCAAGAAGGGGTTTACCGAGCAGAGCCGCAGTATGTTTTTTGTCATCCTCCAGGCGGTGATTCTCGGCCTGACCTTCTCGCTGCTGCTCTCCCTCCTCCTCTCCAAGACGATGACCACGCCCATCGAAAACCTGACGCGCGGCGCGGCGCGGGTGGCGGCGGGGGACTTTTCGGAGAAGATAGAGGTGCATTCCCGCGACGAGATCGGGACGCTGACGCAGACCTTCAACTATATGGCGGGTGTGCTGCAAAAATCCCTGCGCGACGTGGAAGGGGAGCGGGACAAGCTCTCCACCCTCTTTTTGCATATGACCGACGGCGTCGCGGCGTTCGCCCACGACGGGGAACTGCTGCATGTCAACCTGGCCGCGCTGCGGCTGCTTTCCCTGCGGGACGCCGACACGCTCACCTATGAGGCGTTCGAGCGGTATGTGCCCTTTGAGGACGCCGCCACGCTGCGCCCGCCCGACTACCTCACCAGCGATATGCGTGTGGGGTCGCGTGTGCTGCGGCTATATGTCGCGCCGTTTGGTCACGGCGGTGCGGAAAGCGGGCTGATGGCGGTGCTTCACGACGTGACGGAGCAGAACCGGCTGGAAGACCTGCGCCGCGAGTTTGTCTCCAACGTGTCCCACGAGCTGCGCACGCCGCTGACCGGCATCAAGAGTTACGCGGAGACATTGATGGAGCCGGAGGGGCTGACCCATGAGGAGATCATGAGATTCTCCGCCGTCATCGTAGACGAAGCCGACCGCATGGCCCGCCTTGTGCGCGACCTGCTGACGCTGTCCCGCTTCGACTACGGCAAGGCGGAATGGCACGCCGCCGACTTCGACATATCGGAGCTGCTGCGCCGTATCTACGATTTGCTGCGGGTGGAGGCGAAGACCTACCGCCACAAGCTCTCCCTGTCGGTGGGCAAGCTGCCCGAAGCGATTTACGGCGACCGCGATCAAATCGAGCAGGTGCTGATCAACATCGTCGCCAATGCCATACGCTATACGCCGGAAGAGGGCAATATCGCCATCGAAGCGGACTCGGACAGGGACTTTGTCACCATCGCCGTCCGCGACAACGGTATCGGCATACCCGAGGAGGATCTGCCCTATGTCTTCGACCGCTTCTACCGTGTCGATAAGGCCCGTTCGCGCGCGCAGGGCGGCACTGGGCTGGGGCTGGCCATCGCCAGGGAGATCATAGACAGCCATGGCGGGGGGCTTGACATTTGGAGCAAACAGGGCAAGGGTACAACGGTGACCCTGACCTTGCCCAGGGGTGGGGTGAAGCTGCCGTGAAGGAGCATCTCAAGACCGCGCTGCTCATCCTTTTGGGCCTCTCTGCGCTCTATCTGCTGGGGCGGACATGGATGTATGAAAGCGGTCTGTTCGGCGCGGCTAACCCCGAACCGGAAATATACGCCCCAGCGCGGCCGGATTATGCCCCCGCGGCGGTGTCCCCGGCCCGCTGTGCCGTCACGCGCGGTGGAGAGAGAATGGGCGGGCAGTACGACGCGGAGACGGGAGAGGTGTATGAAGCCTTTAAGTCCATGCTGGCGCAAGCCCTCGGCTTGGCGGGGGAAGCGGTCCCCGTCCCGGCGGGGGATGCGCTGAGGCTTTTACTGCTCCGGGACGGTGTGTATTTTGAATTTTCAGGGCAGATACCGATGCCCCTGCTAGCGGCGTGGCTCTCGGCGGACACCTCCCTCGGCGGCGATATAGAAGTGGTCGGGCTGGCGTTCGGCGGCGAAGGGGCGGAGCTGTTTTGGGCGGACGCGGACGGGGCGTTTTATACTGCCGCCGTCCCGATAGGGGAGCCGCAATGGCCGGAACTGCCGGAACTGCGGCCTTGCGCATTCGCGTTTGAGGAGGAGTACGCCGCCGCGCTGGTTTCCTGGCAGCTGCTGATTGAGGAGACGGAGCCGCGCGTATCCGTCATGGCGTCGGCGCCGCCCGATATACAGCGGGAGCTTCCGCTCTATGCCCCCTTCTTAAGCAAACTGGGGCTTTCCTCCTCCAGCACCACTTCGTATCTGCGGGACGGGGTCCGCGTCTATATGGATGTGGAAAACGGGCAGAGCTGTGAGATTTCTCCTGACGGGGCGTTTCTCTTCTCCAATCCCGGCGCGCCCGCCATTGGCGGCGCTCAGACCCTGGCGGGAGACGTCCTCCGCGCCTGGGAGGCCGTCTCTCTGCTGGAACCGGCGATGGGCGGCGCGAGGTTTGAGGTCTTCCGGGCCGCGCGGACGGATGGTGGGACGGCTGTTGAGCTGGCGCTGACGGTCAACGGTGTGCCGCTGTTGTGGGAGTCCGCTTTTGTGGAGGTGGAAGGCGGCGTTGCGCGCCGGATCTCGCTGAAGCTGTGCCGCGTCACGATAGGGGAGGACGGGACGCTGCCGCTGCCGCTGAGACAGGCGGCGGTGCTGGTAGACAAAAGCGGTATGGCCCGCCTTGACTTGCGGTATGCCGCCGGGGACGGCGGAGATCTTGTTTGGGCGGTGCGGTCATGAACTGGGCGCGGGCCAAGACCCTGCTGATTATGCTTCTGTTCGCCGTCAACCTCATCTTGGGCGGCTTGCTGTTGTACCGTGAGACACAGATGAGGGCGCGGGAGTCCCGCGCGATGGAGGACTTGTGCGCCCTTTTAGAGAAAAACGGACTGATCGCCGGGCCGGAGCAGATACCGTCGGCGCTGGCGCTGACCTATGATGTGGAGCGGGCCCCTGAGGGGGAAACGGATTTGGTAGTCATGCAGACGGTGCAAGGACTGCCGGTGTGGGGACTGACGGGCGGTTCCGGGCTTATGAGGCTGTCGGTCACGCCGGTATCGGGGTACTGGCTTTGGGGGGAGGCGCTGCCGATCAGCGGCAAGACGGGGCTTTCCGCGGGGCACTGCTTGCTCAAGCTGACAGACACATGGGGAGAGACGGGCGTTCTGGAAAGCTGCGAGCTGGGGTTTGTCGCGGCGCTGATCGCCCCTGATGTGATGAGGCTCAGGCCCTGCTGGCGGTTTGTCATTTCGGGTGTGGAGGTTTTTTTTCCGGCGGCTTGACAGGGGCGCTTTGGGTATGGTATACTGTCTGAGCGCGTCGGGCTTTGGGCGTGTCAGGCATCATGTGCGCCCTGCCGCTTTTCATACTCGGGCGATGATGCCCTTCTTTATGGTGAGTGTAGCTCAGGTGGTTAGAGCACCAGGTTGTGGCCCTGGGGGTCGCCGGTTCAAGTCCGGTCATTCACCCCAACAGACGGACAAAAGTGGAAAGGTTGCTAAACGCAACCTTTTTGCGTAGGAAAATCCCTCTTGATAAATGGCCCCGCATAGCGTATACTGGACAAGAGACAAACAGCGTTCTGTGGCTGCCGCGCTAGTCGGGGAGTTAGCGGTGCCCTGTGACCTGCAACCCGCTACAGCAGGGAGGAATTCCGGCCCGAGGGCCGCGTCTGTGCCGTCTTGCCCCCGGTAAGCGGTGATGAAGAACCGGTCCCGCGCAACGGTTGCCCGTGAATCATGTCAGGCGGGGAACCGAGCAGCATTAAGCGGTGTCAAACGTGTGCCGCGGGGCAGCCGTTTCCGAGCAGGCTGCCGGGACAGCGGGCATAGATGTGCGTTCGGAGGCAGGTGCGCGGCAGCCACAAGCCGCTGTTAAAAGAGCGCTTGCATAGCCCGGCAGGGCGTGATGCAAGGTGACACTAGTTACGCAAGGGGGGATCTCATGCGGGTCAACGCGTTGCGCATGATCGCGATCGCGCTGGGGGTCGTGCTGATCGACATCGACCTGTACGGTTATCAGCTCCTGCCGGACGTCGCCGGCCTTGCGGTGTTGCTTTTCATTGCCATCCTGATGCTGGACCGCGCCGGGCGGTTCGCGCGGATGGCGGTTGTGACCGCCGTCATGGGCTTTTTAGAGGTCATACGTATTTTCAGCCTCACCGATTCCCTTTCCGTTATCAGCTTTTTCGGCCTGCTCTATCTCTTCCTCAAGGTGCTTTTGGTCATCACCGCCGCCGACAGCGTCGGGCAGTACGGCCAGTTGCAGGGATATGAGAGAGTCCCCCGGCTTTGCGACGTTACGGGGCATGTCTACGCGCTGACCTTCCTCTTCTCGGCGCTCGCGATGTGGCTGGATTCACTGTCGAGGATCTTTGCTCTGGTCAATACCGGCATTTCCCTCTTGGTGATCGTAATGTTCCTATACTTCTATAGCATCGTCGTTATCGACGTCCAGAAGCCCTTTGACCCGCCGGCGGCGATTATGGACGACGGGGAGGGGCCGGAAATAGGGGACGCCGAGGCCGGAGAGGAAGCGGGAGAAGAAACCGGAAATGAACCCGGAGCAGAAGCCGGACAAGAAGCAGAAGCCGTGGGAGCGGAAACAACATAAGGGGTTTTTGTTAGGTGCTTTACAATACATGGCGGCCCGCCGTCTTTTCCGAACTACACGGGCAGCCGCACATCACCAAAACGCTGCTCGCGCAGCTCAAAGCCGGGCGGCTCGCCCACGCCTATCTCTTCACCGGTTCCCGCGGGACCGGGAAGACGACCTGCGCCAAGATTTTAGCCCGCGCCGTCAACTGTTTGGCGCCGCGGGACGGTGAGCCGTGCAACCAATGCGAGTCCTGCCTGGGCATCCTCGGCGGCAGCGTCCCCGATGTCAATGAAATCGACGCCGCCTCCAACTCCGGCGTGGACAACATCCGCGCCCTGCGCGAAGAGCTGGTCTACTCCCCGGTATCGTCTCATAAAAGGGTTTATATCATCGACGAAGTCCACATGCTTTCGGCAGGCGCGTTCAACGCGCTGCTGAAGACGCTGGAGGAACCGCCGCCCCATGTGCTGTTCATTCTGGCCACAACCGAGACGCACAAGGTACCGGCCACCATCGTCTCCCGTTGTCAGCGCTTTGCGTTTCGCAGGATAGAGAAGGAAATTATAAGAGCAAGACTTGGTCATGTATGCGAACAAGAAAATATACCGATTGACCCGGACGCGCTGGCGCTTTTGGCGCAAATGGCCGACGGCTCCCTGCGCGACGCCTTGAGCCTTTTGGAGCAATGCGCCTCGAACAGCGGAGGCGGCATCACCGAAACGTCCGTCCGCGAGACGCTGGGGCTTACGGGCTTGGCCCAATTGGCCGGTTGGCTGCGCGAGATAGACGACCTCCCCAAATCAATGGCGCATTTGGACGGGCTGTATCAGGCGGGGATGGATGTCGCCGCCATCTTGGGGCAGCTGTCGTCTTTGCTGCGGGACCTGCTGATGGGGCAGCTGCTGGGCGACCTGTCCCTCACGCGTCTGCCGCCCGGAGAGGCGGAGGCGCTGTCGGAGCAATGGCCGAGGGAGCGTATCCTGTGGGCGCTGACACAGTTTCAGGAGACGCGGCTGTCGCGCAGCGGTGATAAAAAATTGGAAGCGGAACTCTGCCTGATTCGTTTGGCCTGTTTTGAGACGATAGGAAGACAGGAAACGACGCCCGCATTAATTAAGCCCGAGCCAATGGCTGTACCGGCCTCAAAGCCCGCGCCGGAACCGGTGAAAGAGCCTGTACCTGTTGTGGCAGAGCCGGAAGAAAAGCCTATACCCGTTGCGCCGGAGCCGGTCGGGAAACCCAAGGCGGCGGAAGCGTCCGGCGCCCTGACAGACGCGGCACGCGACCAACGCTGGTCGGCACTGCTGAACGCCGTCAATAACCCTCTGCTGCGGGACGCGCTGTCGAGGTCCGGCGCGAAGGTGGACGGTGACCGGCTGGTCATAGAGACAAGCGACCCGTTTATACAGGGCGTGGTACAGCAAGCCAAAGAACAGATATTAACTTTTTTCCCAGGCGGGCTGTGTGACGCCAAAGCGCGCCCCGCGCGGGCGAAGGAGACGAATCACGCGCTGGAAGCCCTTATCGCTTCGGCGGGGGATCTTGTCATAGAGGAATAGGAGGACGACAATCATGCCCAAACACGGATTGCCACAAGGATTTGGCGGGGGCAACATGCTCAAGCAGGTACAAAAAATGCAGGAAGAGATGCTGCGCGTCCAGCAGGAGCTGGAGGAGAAGGAGTATACCTCCGCGTCCGGCGGCGGCGCGGTGTCGGCTACCGTCAACGGAAGGCATGAGGTTCTCTCGCTCACCCTCTCGCCCGATGTGGTGGACCCGGAAGACATCGACATGCTGGCCGACCTCGTCATCGCGGCAATCAACGGCGCGATGCGCGAAGCGGACGAGACGGCGCAAAAGGAGATGTCCCGCTTCACCGGCGGCATGAAACTGCCGTTTTAATAAAGAGCTGCTCCATCGTCCGGCAGGGAGCAGAATACCCTGTAGCTCTAGCGAGTTTACGAGCGTAAGCGAAAGGGTTTCTGCGACCGTCTGCCGGGCGCGCATGGAGCGTGACAGGAGCGTAGCATGAGCCTTTACCCACGCCCGGTAGAAGAGCTGATTGACCATTTCGCGCGCCTGCCCGGCATCGGGCGCAAAGGGGCGGCGCGGCTGGTCTTTCATTTGCTGGGAAAAAGCGATGATGATGTGCGCGCCTTTGCCGAGGCGATGGTCGCGGCGCGGGTGAACACCGTCTTTTGCCGCGAATGCCAAAACCTCTCGGAGGAGGAGCTTTGTCCCCTCTGCTCCGGGTCGGGGCGCGACCGGGCGACCCTCTGCGTGGTGGCGGAGCCGCGCGATGTGGCCGCGGTGGAGCGCTGCCGGGAGTACAAGGGGCTGTATCATGTCCTTCACGGGGTCATATCGCCCACAAAGCAAAAAAGCCCCGACGACATACGCCTCAAGGAGCTTTTAGAGCGGGTGGGCGGCGGCGGGTTCTTGGAGGTCATCCTAGCCACCAACCCCGACACCGACGGCGATACGACCGCCCTCTATATTGCGCGGATGCTGCGCCCTTACGAGGTAAAAGTCACCCGCCTCGCCTACGGGCTGCCGATGGGCGGGCATGTCGAATACGCCGACGAGCTGACTATTTTGCGCGCGCTGGACGGGCGGCGAGAAGTGTAATAAACTCTTAATATTTTGGAAACCGCTTATTCACAATTAGCGACTATAATAGAAACCATACCGAATCACACAGGCCGTAAGGCCGGTGTAACTGCCCAAACAGCGCCGCCGTCCTTGGCGGAGTATACAAGGCCCGGGGGCATAGCCCCCGGGCCTTGACCATCACCCTATTAGAGCACTCGTTCCACGCTGTAGCCGCTTTGCCGGAGCAGTTCGACAAGGCCATCCTCGCCCAGCATGTGCATGAGGCCGACGACATAGAATACCGTTTTCCCCTCCGCCATATACCGCTCCGCCGCTTCCGCCATCTTGAGGTTGCGCTGTACGTTCATGGCGTCCCAGTATTCAATCAGGTGCTCCTCCGTCAGCCCGTCCGGTAGTTCATCGGCTTCGGCAAAGAGGTATGCTTCAAGCTCTTGCTCGTCCCCCCGCTTCCACATCTCATATAATTCCTCGAGCACCCGCACGCCGGCTTCCACATCCAAAGCCTCCGCCACCATGTAAGCCTGCAGGGGCGGGGAAAAACCAAGGGACATGGCAAGCTGCTCTTCTATAGACTCCACTTCCAAAATCTGCATCCCGCGCGCCACTGCTTCCTCTAGGAAAACCATATCCAGCCCGATTTCCGACCACATCCCGGCCATTTCGGCAACGATATTGCTCATGAAGGACGTCCAGTAAAAGGGCTTGTAGCCGTTGAGCAGGTCGGCGTTAACCATATACCCGAGCCCGGTAAGAGTCTCTACCAACCTCGAAACGAGTTCTGCGCCGATTTCATCCTCCAGTGTTTCCCCTTCGGGATACATAATGCTGAGGCTGAAAGAGGTCATAGCGTCATAATCCTCTGCGAACGCGAGCATATCAATCTCCACCGCCAAAGCGTCACAGAGGTCAAACGCGTCTGTGATGTAGGCAGGCAGGGGATAGAGCGCCTCGTCGGCGGCGTGGATGGAGCCGAATAGGTACATTATCTGACCGTCGGGCGCGGTGACCAGCCATAAGAGAGGCGTGACATCGCTAGGCTCCGGCGTGTCCGTAGCCTCCGGCGTCGTTTCAGGCGTTGCCTCGGAGGTGGAATCAGGGGAGGTTACCGGCGAGGCGTCCGGTGATGTAATGGGCGCCGGATCGTCGGACACTTGTGTGCATCCGCCCAAAAGAGAGAACGCGAGGAGGAGAACCAAAGCAAGGCTGACGGCGCTAGAGCGTTTCATAATCTAAACCCCCATTTTAGATCAACCTGACGGTATAATACACCGCCGCGATGAACAGATAGCAGAACATGGCGATCATAGCGTACAGCGCGGCGGAGCTTCCGAAAATGATAGCCGCCGTCAGCGCCGCCGCCAGTAAGCCGCAAGCGATGAACAGGAAGAGATACTGCCCCTTGCGCGGGATAACGGTGAGCGTTTTCTTGCCAAGGGAAAGGGCGCCGCCTTTTCTCTTTAAGAGCCATACCAGCAGGGCCGAGCCGGCGATGGCCGCGGCGAACAGGATATGGGCCAGCAAATCCCACCGCCCCGAGCGCTGATAGAGGACGGTCAGGAACCACAGGCCCAGCGCGCCGCCCGAAACAAACACGGCCAGCGCGGTAAAATCCCTGGGATAGATATAGGACAGCAGATAGAGCACCGCCGCGCCCGACGGCAGCGCGTAGAGATAGGGGGGCCAGCTGAACCTATATAGAAGGAATGTCCACACCCCTAAAAACAGCATTACACCGAGCACGCGCCAGGTAAACCGGTCGTCGGCGCGGCGTTGCTGCTCCTTGCGCGTTTGTCGCAATTCTGTTACATCTTTTTTTGGCATACTTCTCCCCCTGAACCTGTTTCCGGCGTTACATACAGATATACCGGACTGCCGCCAAAACCATCAGCGGCGCTGTTTCGCACCGTAAAATCGTGTTGCCCAGCGAGACGGGCTTCCAGCCGCACTGCCCCGCAAGCGCCGCCTCTTCGGGCGTATAGCCCCCCTCGGGGCCGGTCAGTACGGATAGCTCCGCGGCGTTTTCCGCTAAAGCGGCTTTGAGCGTCGCGGTCCGTTCTTCCTCATAGCAAAAGAGGCGCAAACCCGGCGCGGCCTCTATCGCGTCTTCAAACGGCAAGGGGTTTCGCAAGATTGGGACACTGCCGCGCCCGCTCTGCTCCGAAGCGCTCCGCAGGATACGGCGGTACCTCGTCAGCTTTTCCCCGGACGGCAGGCCCGTCACACACCGCTTCGATAGAACCGGCGTGATCGAAACCACGCCCAGCTCCGCCGCCTTTTGCAGCATCCACTCAAACCGCTCCCCTTTGGAGAGCGACGGGTAAAGGTGCGTTGCGGCGGCCGGTTCCCCTTGTGACGCATAGGTTTCCAGCACCACAGCCTCGCGGCCCGCGGTCAGGGCGCACAGCGCCTCCAGGCCGTTTCCGTCGCAGAGGATGAGCCTGTCGTTCTCGCGCATCCGCAGCGCGGAAAAGATATGCCGCTCCTCCTCGGGCGGGAGGCGTACAGACCCGGACAGGGACAGTCCGGGAATAATCAAGCGAGGCTCCATCCTTCGACCCCTTTCGCACGGTTTACTATACCACAGTCAGCAGAGTTTGGCAAGAGGGAATCGGGCTGACGTCCCGTCTCCGCTGTAGAAGCGTCAATGATAGGTAACAGAATAATAGAGCAAGCCCTTGATATGGTTTCGCTACATAACCGCGAGATAATCGCTGAGGACTTGGTTAGGGCTTTTGAAGTTAAGGCATG
>JAIRUW010000061.1 GCA_031254195.1 Oscillospiraceae bacterium | reverse complement strand
CGGCAAGCGTCTTGAACAAATCGGTGAAGATTTTATCCCGGTCTATGGCGTCAATGACTCTGCATGGATGGCGGGCCGCGTCGAACGAATACCTATGATCATACCCGCAAATAGGGCTTGGAGCAACCCGCCCGGATGTAAAATGAGGGTCTATGAACCACGCGACGGCGGAGACATCCCAAATCACGCGGCTCCAAGCCGTGCCGCCCGCATAGGAAGCAACTTCGTCGTTGGTGTGCCGTACAAGATATTCACATAACTCATTCTTGCCGCGCAGCCAATACCCCAACTCCGGGCCAGTGGTACGCAACTCCGAAACAACACCCATGCAGGGGAACTGCACGACCGGAGCGCCGGAATCGAATACAACCCGCGCCGCCGCTACATCCTGCTGCATATTGAACTCCCGTGTATCGGGCCAGTGCCACGCGTGCCCGCCCAGCCAAACAATGACGCACCGCTCCGCCATAGAAGAATCAAGCAGCAGCGCCGAAGCAACATTGGTAATGGCGCCGATGGCAATGATATAGAGCGGATCGTCCGGCGATCCTTCTTTAGCCAGACGGACGAGCTCCCTTGCGGCGGGGCTTTCGACAGGTTTTTTCTCATCAGGCAAATATGTATCGGAGCCTTCAAACACGCGGTTTTGCATATCCTCCCGGTTCGTCAGCCGTAAGATATGCAAAATTTCCTGATAGCTTTTCCGCATTCCGTCGCCGGGGCCGGATGATTTTTCATTGTGAAACGGTGCGGCGGTCAACGCCTGGATATGAAATTTTTTCGGTTTCTTCAACATATAAGCCAATGCGAACTGGTCGTCGATCTCATTATACGCATCGGTATCCAATACGGCGCGCACCCGGCCTTCCGGGCGCTCCAAGCGGTGAAGCAGGGTTTTAACCATACCCTAGTCCTCCTCAAATACCCCTAATGTCCTAAACCGTTCATAGCGTGTTTGCGGGTTGAGCCCGGACTTGTCTTCCAATGCTTTCCGCAGCGTCCTTCGGATGGCTTTAGCGATTCGCGGCGCGTCCAAATGCGCCCCGGAGTGCTCGGGGATGACCGCGTCTATCACGCCCATTTCCAAAAGCTCTCCCGCTGTGATTTTTAGTTTCTGCGCCGCCTCGTCTTCACGGGAAGGGTCTTTCCATAAAATCGACGCGCAACCGCGCGGGGAGATGACGGAGTAAATCGCGTTCTCCAGCATATAACATCTGTCCGCGACAGCCAGCGCCAGCGCACCGCCCGAACCGCCCTCGCCGGTAAAGACGGAGAGGATGGGCGTTTCCAGCGCGGCCATTTCCATTAGATTGCGCGCAATGGCTTCGCCCTGTCCGCGTTCCTCCGCGCCGATGCCACAAAACGCGCCCGCCGTGTCCACAAAGCAGATGACAGGGCGCTTGAATTTCTCCGCCTGTTTCATCAGACGCAGCGCCTTACGGTAGCCCTCGGGGTGGGGCATACCGAAATTGCGGGTGATGTTTTCTTTGGTGTTCTTCCCTTTGGCGTGTCCAATCACTGTCACCGGGTTTCCGCCAAGCATAGCCAAGCCGCCCACAATGGCGTCGTCGTCGCCGAAGAGCCGGTCGCCATGCAGTTCGATAAACCCTTCAAAAACCATTTCAATCCAGTCCAGCACAGAAGGGCGGCGCTTATGATACAAAATACTCTTATTCATTCGCCACTTCCTCCGTGTAAAGCCAATAACTTAACAAGCGAATCCCGCATATCTTCACGGGATACAATCCTGTCTATAAACCCGTGCTGCAATACAAACTCCGCGCTCTGGAATCCTTCCGGCAGCTTGGAACGGATGGTGCTCTCAATAACGCGCGGCCCGGCGAACCCGACCAGCGCACCCGGCTCCGCGAGGATAATGTCTCCCAGCATGGCGAACGAAGCCGTCACCCCGCCGGTCGTCGGGTCGGTCAGCACAGAGATATAGAGCAGCCCCTCCGCGCTGTGGCGGCCCACGGCGGCGCTCACCTTGGCCATCTGCATCAGGGAGAGGATACCCTCCTGCATCCGCGCCCCGCCGGAAGCTGTGAACAGGATGACAGGCAGACGTTTCTCCGTTGCCTTTTCAAACAGGCGGGTAATCCGTTCGCCGACGGCGCTGCCCATCGAACCCATCATAAAACGCGTATCCATCGCGCCAATCAGGCAGGGGAGACCGCCTATTGTACACTCTCCGGTCAATACCGCGTCATTGAGGCCGTGCTTTACCCGCAGCGCCGCCGTCTTTTCCGAGTAGCCGTCAAACCCAAGCGGATTGAGCGAATAGACGCCGGCGTCTATCTCTGTAAAGGCACTTTCATCACACACCAAACGAAGCCGGTCCGGCGCGGACATGCGACTGCCATGCGCTTGCGGCTGCTGCTTTTTACGGTCTTTCGCGTCTTTGACCGGCGCGCTTTTCGGAGCCTCGCTTTCCGGCGGGCTGACCGAAATGTACCGCGCCTTTTTGAAAAGGTCTAACAGCATAATTACAACAGCTCCCCAATCGTGTCAACCGAATAGTCCCCATTGCGGAACCCTTCGTGCTCCAGCAGCTTTAAGTGAAAATCGCAGTTGGTGACGACGCCCTCAAATAAAAATTCAGCCATCGCCCGTTTCATACGGGCCAGCGCTTCGGTACGGTCTCGCCCATGTACGACAAGTTTCGCCAGAAGGCTGTCGTAAAACGGCGGTACGGTATAGCCTTGATAAATCGCGGCGTCCACGCGGACCCCCGGTCCGCCGGGCACATGCAGGCCGTTGATCGTGCCGGGGCGGGGCGCAAATCCCTTATCAGGGTCTTCGGCGTTGACACGGCATTCCATCGCGTGGCCCTTGAGGGCAATGTCCTCCTGTATATAGCCCAGCGGTTCGCCCAGCGCGACGCGTATCTGCTCAGACACAAGGTCGATGCCGGTAATCAGCTCGGTGACAGGGTGTTCGACCTGGATGCGAGGGTTCATCTCCATAAAGTAAAACCGTTCGTCGGCCCCGGCCAGAAACTCGATCGTCCCTGCGCTGAAATACCCGGCCGCCTTGGCGATTTTGACCGCAGCCGCGCCCATCTCCGCGCGTTTTTCTTCTGTGAGGAAGGGGCTGGGCGCTTCTTCCAACAATTTCTGGTGCCGCCGCTGCAACGAGCATTCCCTTTCGCCCAAGTGGACAATATTACCATGCTGGTCGCCCAAAATCTGAAACTCAATATGCCGGGGGTGCTCGATATACTTCTCCATATACATCCGCCCGTCGCCGAAAAAAGACTTCGCTTCCTCCGATGCCGTGGCGAATGCCGATTCCAGTTCACCGGCGCCGCGCAGCAGCCGTATGCCGCGCCCGCCGCCGCCCGCCGCCGCTTTCAGCATCAGCGGGAAACCGATCTTTTCGGCCCAGGCTTTGGCGGCGTCCATATCGGGCAGCGCGCCGTCGGAGCCGGGGACGACCGGAGCGCCCGCGTTCCGCGCCGTTTCAATAGCCCTAGCTTTGTCGCCTAGCAAGCGCAACGCTTTCGGGGCGGGGCCGATGAATGTGATGCCATGCTGCCCGCACAGCTCCGCGAATTCAGCGTTTTCCGAAAGGTATCCATACCCCGGGTGTATCGCGTCGGCGCGGGACGCCAGCGCCGCGCTGATGACCTGCTTCATGTTGAGATAGCTGTCTTTGGACGGCGCGGGGCCGATGCAGACGCTCTCGTCTGCAAGCTGTGTATGCAGGGCATGACGGTCGGCCTCGGAATAGACCGCCACACTGACGATGCCCATGTCACGGCAGGCCCGGAGGACGCGGACGGCGATTTCCCCGCGATTGGCGATCAGAATTTTTTTGAACACATTATGCCTCCTGACCTACGGCGAACGAGATGGTAGCGGCAGCGGCGGTTGTGTCGCCCACATGCGCGATACATTCGGCGAAGCCTATGCCCATTTTCTGCTTTACCAAAACAGACTCCAAGCGCAGCGTATCGCCGGGGACAACCTTCTTGCGGAATTTTGCCTTATCCACACCGGTCATGAAGCCGAGTTTGCCCTTGTTTTCCGGCAGGGACAGCAACGCAACCGCCCCGGTCTGCGCTAAAGCCTCGATGATCAATACGCCGGGCAGGACGGGCATGGCAGGGAAGTGGCCTTTGAAAAAATGCTCCTCGCCCGTAATATGCCAAAGCGCAGAAGCCCGTACGCCGGGTTCCAGCTCCAAAATCTCGTCTATGAATAAAAACGGTTCGCGGTGCGGCAGAACCGACTTGACCCAATCCTGATCCATACCCATGTTTACTCCGCCTTGATTGTTAGTAATGTCTGCCCAAATTCCACCATCGCGCCGTTTTCAACTAAGAATTGTTCAACGATGCCGTCGTGGGCCGATTCGATTTCGTTCATCAGCTTCATCGCCTCGATGATGCAGAGGACGTCTCCCTTTTTCACACGCTGGCCGATGCTGACAAACGGCGCGGCGTCGGGTGACGGCGCGGTATAAAACACGCCCACCAGCGGCGCCTTGACAACCTCGCCGGACGGTTGGGGTTCCACTTCCTGCGTTACGATGCTTGCCGGCCCGTCCGAGCTGCCGATGATATAGGCAGAAGCGGCGTGGGCATGAACCGGCTGACGCGTTACCATAATCTCCTCGTGACCCTGCTTGACATGGATATGCTGCGCGTCGGGAACCGATTTCAGAGCAAAATCAAATAATTCTTGAATATTTGCCATATTCTAATCCACCTTTCCCAAAAGTATAGAAGCGTTATGCCCGCCAAAACCGAACGAGTTGGACAGCGCGAAGCGTATGTCGGCGGGACGGGCCTTGTTCGGCACAACATCGATGTCGCATTCGGGGTCAGGCTCTTTATAACCGATAGTGGGAGGGAGCAAACCATTTTTGATGGCAAGGGCGGTAAACGCTGTCTCTATCCCGCCCGCCGCGCCCAGCAAATGCCCGGTCATCGACTTCGTGGACGAAATGGGCGGCGGGGCGGGGAAGGCTTTTTTGATTGCCAGAACCTCCGCCTTATCGCCCAGCGGTGTGCTGGTGCCGTGAGTGTTGATATAGTCTACCGAGGAAATGCCCCCTTCGTCAACAGCCATTTTCATCGCCGCCGCCGCGCCGTTGCCTTCAGGGTCCGGGGCGGTAATGTTATAGGCGTCGCTGGTCGCGCCGTAGCCCAGCACCTCGGCGTAAACCGCGGCGTTGCGTCTGATGGCGGACGCTTCGCTTTCCAAGATTAGAATGCCCGCGCCCTCGCCCATGACAAACCCGTTGCGGCGCTTGTCAAAGGGGATGGAGGCGTTTTCCGGTTCGGGGCTTTCGCTGAGCGCCGTCATATTTGCAAAACCGGCCAGAGCCATCGGCGTGATGGTCGCTTCGCTCCCGCCCGCGACGCAGCAGTCCAATATCCCATACTTGATGTTATGGAAAGCCTCCCCGATGGCGTTGACGCCGGTGGCGCAAGCCGAAACAGGACAGTAGGAGATGCCTTTGGCGCCGTATTGCATCGAAATCAGCCCCGCCGCCATGTTGGCGATCATCATCGGGATATAAAAGGGTGAGACGCGTCCCGGTCCCTTCTCCATCAGAATGGTGTGCTGTTCCTCGTGCGTCACCAAGCCGCCGATGCCGCTGCCGACGATCACGCCGGCGCGGTACGGGTCGGGAAAACCGGTGATGCCGGCGTCCTCCATCGCTAGACGGGCGGCGGCGAGGGCGTAATGGGTGAACAGATCGTTGCGGCGGACGAGCTTTTTGTCGATAAAATCAGCCGCCTGGAAATCCTTTACTTCAGCGGCGAGCTTGACTTTGAAATCCGCCGTGTCAAACCGCGTGACAGGCGCGACGCCGCATACTCCATCCGAAATAGCGCCCCAAGCGGCGGCTGTGCCGACGCCCACCGGGGTTATCAAACCCATTCCTGTTATAAACACACGATTCAAAGCGCCAAACCTCCATCTACGGAAAATACCTGCCCTGTGATGTAAGACGCGTTCTCCGAAGCCAAAAACCCTACCGCCGCGGCGACCTCCTCCGGCTTACCAGCGCGTTCTAAAGTGATGCGCTCCAAAACGCGTTTTCGCGCCTCCTCCGGCACCGCTTCGGTCATGTCGGTATCAATCCAGCCCGGCGCGACCGCGTTGACGGTGACGCCGCGCTTGCCGACTTCTTTGGCCAGAGACTTGGTCAGGCCAATCAGCCCCGCTTTGGACGCGGCGTAGTTGCATTGCCCCGCGTTGCCCGCGATGCCGGACACCGAGGAGATGTTGATAATCCGTCCGGCGGGGGATTTGAGAAGGACTTTCAAAGCCGCCCGGCAGAGGTAGAACGCCCCATTCAGGTTGACGCGCAGCACTTCGTCGAACTGCTCGTCCGTCATCCGCATACAGAGCGTGTCGCGGGTCAGGCCGGCGTTGTTGACCAGTACGTCCAGCCGCCCGAACCGCTCGACAGTTTTCGCCACCCAGTCTTTGCAAACGGCACTGTCGGCACAGTTGCCGGACAAGACCAGCGTATCGGTCTGGCATTGCGCCGCGACCCCTTCCGCTAAAGCGGTGTTGCCGTGACAGCAAAGCGCCACGTCCATCCCCAAATGGGAAAACTCCAAGGCGCAGGCCGCGCCAATCCCTCTGCTGGCCCCCGTGACCAGCGCCACGCGCCTATCGCCCATGCAGTAAATCCTCCGCTTGTATAAACATGTTTTCGATGATCTCGCGGCATGTCCCGCGCTTGTTCAGCATCCCCGCGATCTGCCCCGCCATGAACGAGCCTTCCTCAAGATTGCCGTCCTGCGCCGCCTTGCGCAGGGAACCGGACATCATCTCCTCCAGCGCCTCAAGCGGTGTGTTCTCCTTCTCTAATGCCATCAGCTTGCGGGCAAACGGGGTCTTTAGGCAGCGTACCGGATGTCCTGTGGAGCGCCCCGTCGCCACCGTACTGGTGTCTTTGGCGTCGATGACGCGCTGTTTATACTGTTCGTGTATCCCGCACTCCTCAGCAGTCAGGAACACTGTGCCGCACTGTATGCCCGCCGCGCCCAGCATGAACGCCGCCGCCACGCCGCGCCCGTCGGCAATGCCGCCCGCCGCTAAGACAGGTATCTTTACCGCGTCGGCCACTTGCGGCACTATGCACATCGTTGTCAAATCGCCGATATGCCCCCCGGCCTCGCAACCCTCGCAGACTACGGCGTCCGCGCCCAGCCTCTCCATCCGTACCGCCAGCGCCACCGAGGCGACGACCGGAATGACGGTGACGCCGGCCGCTTTCCAGCGCTCCATATACACGCCAGGGCTGCCCGCGCCGGTCGTAACGGCCTGTATGCCTTCGTCCAGCACCAGTTGCGCCAGATCGTCGGCGTTGGGGCTCATCAGCATGATGTTGAGGCCGAACGGCTTATCGGTCAGCGACCGCGCCTTTCGCACTTTACCGCGCACCACATCAACGGGGGCGCTGCCGCCCGCGATCAATCCGAAACCGCCCGCGTCGGATACGGCGGCGGCAAGGTTCGCGTCCGCAATCCAGGCCATAGCGCCCTGAATGATGGGATATTTGACTTTTAGTAATTCTGTTATGGCTGTTTTCATTGTATTTTACACCTCAAAAACACTGGCGCCGTAGGTCAAGCCCGCGCCGAAACCGGAAAGCAATATCCTCTGCCCCGGCCGTAAACGCCCATCCTCCCGCATCAGGTCGAGGGTCAGCGGGATGGTCGCGCTGGAGGGGTTGGCGTATTGATCGAGTGAGATGGGGACTTTGGCCGGGTCAATGCCGCATCGGCTGACGATGCCGTTGATGATACGGATGTTGGCTTGATGCAGAATGAACCAATCTATGTCATCCATGCAAAGGCCTGCCTTTTCCAAAACGCCGCCGATGGATTTAGACGCGACGCCGACGGCGAACTTATAGACGCCGCTGCCGTTCATCACGACCGTCCCGCCGGATTTGCAAAACAGGCTTTCCTCGGGGTCGGCGGCGCAATTGAGGACGGAAGAATAGGGCTTATCCCCCTTAGCTACGACCGCCGCCGCCGCCGCGTCGCCAAAGAGGATGCAGGTCGCCCTGTCGGTATAATCGGTCAAAGCGGACAGCATCTCCGCCGATACCACCAAAACCGTCTCCGCGCTGCCCGCGTGGATGTAATGCGCGGCAACGTCGAGGGCATAGACAAAGCCGGAGCAGGTAGCGCCTACGTCCATGCAAAAAGGCCCGTTCAAGCCGAGCGCAGTCCCAAGGCGGCAAGCCAGCGGGGGAAAATGATAATCCTGTGTGGCCGAAGCGGCGATGATGGCGTCTATCCGCGGCATACCGGCGTTTGCAAGGGCCGCTTTTGCCGAACCGAGCGCCATGTCAAGCAGGGTCTCACCCTTGCATATCCGCCGCTCACGGATACCGGTGCGCTGGACGATCCATTCATCCGTTGTGTCCAGTGTTTTTTCAAATTCGGCATTGGGTACGATCGTCTTAGGGACGTACCGCCCCGTGCCGAGCAGCGTCAGCGTCAATATAGGCGTCCTCCGTTTCATACTGCTGACTTATTGTACAGCCCTTTGTTTCTGTTGTCAAGAAAAATAACATTAACAGGAAGAGAAGAGGCGCCGCCTCTTCTCTTCAACAAAGCGTTTTTGTGCGGGCCGGTTATAGGATGATACAGATCAGCCCTCCTGAACCCTCGTTGATGATGCGCTGTAGTGTCTCTTGTAATTTGCTCCTCGCGTCTTCCGGCATCTTTTTCAGCTTATTGCTCAATCCCTCGCTTACGAGGTCGTGTAGGCTCTTGCCGAAAATGTTGCTCTGCCAGATGGCGTCGGGCTGGTCGTCGAACTCGGCGAGCAGGTAACGTACCAGCTCCTCGCTTTGCCGTTCGGTGCCGACGATGGGGGAGACCTCTGTCTCAATGTCGGCGCGGAGCATATGGATACTCGGCGCGCTGGCCCGCAGGCGTATCCCGTAGCGCCCGCCCTGTTTGACGATCTCCGGCTGTTCCAGCTTGAGCTCATCCGAACCGGGCATCACGATGCCGTAACCCGTCTCGCGCACGTCGCGCAGCGCGTCGGCGACTTTATCATAAGCGCTCTTGACGCCCGCCAGGCCGCTCAGCAGATCCATCAGGTCGCCGTCGTCGGTAATGGCGAAGCCGCTCTGCTCGCCCAATGTCCGATAAAACAGTTCGCGGGGCAGCTCGACCGTCGCCTCGGCGACGCCGGAGCCAAGATGGATGGCGTCCTGCCGCACGGAGAGGATGTCGGGGCATTGCTTGAGGTTTTCCATTACGGCCTCGACGTCTCGGATGCGGTGCATATCGGCGGCGGCTTCCAGCATGGCGGCATAGAGCATGTTCTTGATCGGGTGGCCGTGCGGCAACGCCTCAACCCATGGGGGGAGGTGGATGCCCATCTCCACGACGGGGAACTCAAACAAGACGCTTTTGATGATATTTGTCACATCGGACTCAGAGAGTTCGGCACAGTTGACGGCGAAGCAGGTGACGCCGTGCCTCGCGGCGATGTCCTCGCAGACCGTCTGCGCCAGCGGCGATTCGGGGTACTGGGAATTGACGATGACTAAAAACGGCTTTTTGAGCGCTTTCAGCTCCTCGATCACACGCTCCTCCGGCTCCACATATCCCTCTCGGTTGAGGTCGGTCGCCGTGCCGTCGGTCGTCAGCACAAGGCCGATGGTGGAGTGTTCCTCAATAACTTTGCGGGTGCCCAGTTCGGCGGCCTCGGTCATCGGCACTTCATAGTCAAACCACGGCGTGCGTACCATACGCGGGCGGCCGTCCTCGGACTGCCCGATGGCCCCGTCCACCATGTAGCCCACACAGTCGATCAGACGTACACTCATCTTGGCGCTGCCCTCTAAAACCACCTCGACGGCTTCTTCGGGCACAAATTTCGGCTCCGCCGTCATGATGGTGCGCCCTGAGCCGGACTGAGGCAGCTCGTCGCGTGCCCGGTCGCGTTTATAGTCGTTTTCGATGTTGGGGATGACTAGCGTCTCCATGAATCGCTTGATAAAGGTGGATTTGCCGGTACGCACCGGCCCGACCACTCCGATATAGATGTCGCCCTCGGTGCGCTGGGCAATATCCTCATAAATTTTGCGATTTTCCATTCTGTCCACTCCTTTCCTCAGCGTTTTTTCGGTATCAGCAGAAGCTGTCCGTCAGGGGCCTCCTCGGCGCAGTCTTCCAATCCGTTGGCCATGCACAGCTCACTTATGGTGGTGCTGTACCGCTTGGCGATATTCCAAAGCCCCTCGCCGGAATGACAGCGGCGCAGTACGATACTGGGCCGGGCCGGGCGCTCCGCCGGCTCCTCCTCTTGAACGCCGCCGACAGCTAACAGCCGCTCCGGTCTGGTGAGGATGAAGGAAAAATCCACAGAAAAACGCAATTCTATACCGCCGGAAGAGGGGGCGGCGGTGACCTGGCCCGCTTGCCTTGCCATCAGCATCGCCCCGTCGGCCTCTATCCCAGACGGTACGGCGACCTTTTGCCCCATCGAGCGGAACTCGCCGTCATCGGTTAGATACAGCAGGTTAACAAAAGCCTCGCAGCCCGGTTCGCCGCTTTCCAGGCGTGTGATAGGGCCAAGGCATACACGGGCATAGATGACGCTCCGTATCTCTTCCTCCGCTTCCAGCATTTCGCGCGCCTGCTGCCTGCGGGTGCCGCGTTCAACCAGCGCGGTCAGATGCAGCGGTTCCAGCAGCGGCTTCAAATGCCCGCTTGTACTGTAAAGGTCAACGATTGCCTCCATCTGCCTTTCCATATAGGCAACTGCCTGCGCTTCCAAGTGCAGAGCGATGTTGACACTGCGCGGGTCGCCGCTGACGCCGCCCACATCCAGTTCGATACCGGTGACCCGTAAGTCTAAATCGACGGCCGCGCCATCCTCCAGCCCGTCCATATCCATGATTTGTGACATGGAAAACTCGTGCTCCGCGCTCACAGGCTCGCCGCCGCTCAGATAAAGAAGTTCCAGAAGAACAGCGCCTTTGAAGACGGCCTTGCTTCCCACGATTTTAACATCGGTAACCTCCAAGCGCGGCAGGGCAATGACCAGCTCATCCACAGGCGGGCGCGACGCGGGAAGCTCCAGCCCCTCATTAATCGTAAAGCCTTTAGATTTGACAGCTACCGGCATATACGCGTCGCAGAGCTGCATCTTCACTTCGCAAGGCTCATCCACTTCGGACGGGATCGAAAGCTCGGCGGGCGCGTATACAACGGCATGGAGGCTCAGGCGGCAGAGCACCGAGATTTTGCGCGGGTTTATCGCGCGCGCCTCAATGTCCAGCAACCGCGCGCCGCAATGCACCTCGCTGTTCGGCGGGAAGCGCCCGTCAAACACGTGGTTGAACGGGATGCTGACGTCGAGCTTGCGCAGGCCGTCCTCTCCTTCAGGCCGGTAGAGTACGCCGACGCGGGCCAGCCCGGTCAAATCGAGCCTGTCGTCGCGCAGGACTGTTTCCTTGACGCACGCTTGCCCGGCCGTGTCCACGATACGCGCCATGTCCGGGTACAGGTCTGGTACGATCATTTCGGCGCCGGCCTCAGGCGCGCTCACGGCGTCCAGCACGGTTTGATAATATAGGAATGTTTGCTTTTTGAGTTCCATGCCCTTTCCTCCTCAAATACAGCTTGTTTCAGTTCAGTATATTGTCCGGGGTTTGGGGATATGTCCTTTTCGCAAAAAAACAACCCCTTGCCGCAGCGCCTGTGCTTGGCGCGGGCAAGGGGGCCGGGGATGTATGCTTTATGGCCGGGCGGGCATCTCCCCGTACCATTTGCTCAATCGCGGTCTATTCGTTTGATACCGAACAGGCCGCGCAGCATCCTGCGCAAAAATCTCGGGGAATTCCAGACAACGATTTTCATTGATAACTCCCTCCTTTCAAAGGCACTTCAGCACATTCGCGGCGGCCCGCGGCCGCTTACCTCCACCAGCAGAAGAAATAAAGCCCCAGCAGCGCCAGAAGCGCGCCGATTATCAGCATGATAAACCCGGAAGGGAACACGATGGCGAGGATAAGCCCGATCGCCACAGCGGCAAGGATAAACGGCGGCCTGACGCGCCGGTGCCGTTTTTCCCACCACCCTTTGCGCTTGTGCCCCATACCCTGCCGCCCCCAAGATAAAATTACCGTATACCTCAGTATACGGCAAGCATTCAAAAGGGTGCGCGGTTATATCAATTTTTCGCTCAAAACCAGCAAAGCCTTTCCGTTTTTCACCGAAACCGTGAAGGACACGCCGTCCAGCGGCTCGTTGCTGATACCCACGGTGGCGGCGCGGCGCAGGGTCGCGTTGTCCAAAGGGTATTTCGCGCCGGTTATCGTGACGCCGCTGGCCGTTTCATCCAGCGGGACGACGGAGAAATAGCGATGCTTATGGGGCGGCTCTACAGTGACAGGGGAGGGGAGCAGATGGATCTCATGGGATGAATCCAGCATAAATGCCTTTCCGTCCGCGCGCTCCAAAAGCCCGATATTGCCTAGGAAATGGTCAAGACGCCCGCCGGACGCGCCCAACAGGGCAATCTCACCCGCCCCGGCTTGCAGGGCATAATCTATACAGGCCTCCATGTCGGTTATGTCTTTCTCAACGGGTAATGAGCGATGGACTATAGACAGCGGCGGCTTTTCGCCGCTTGAATCATTATCGCCAATGATGAGATCAGGCTTCAAGCCGAGGCGGACAGCATGGCTGTAACCGCCGTCGGCGCAGATTACCATGTCGGGAACCCATCTGCTGTCCCAAAACACTTCCGGCGACGCGCCGGCAATCACGCAGCGCTTCATGCCGTCCCCTCCAGCATTTTCAGGTAACCCGCGTAACGGGAAGGGTGTATCCGCCCTTCCTCGACGGCCTCGCGTACGGCACAGTCCTTCTGACCCTCTTTGTGCAGGCAGCCGGTAAAACGGCAGTCCATAATAAACGAGCGGAACTCCAAAAAACACTCTGCCAGCTCCGGGGCCGGGATGGGCTCGAGAGCATCCAGCGCGGCAAAGCCGGGAGTGTCGGCCGCCAATACGTTATGCGGTAGCGCGAACAGCTCCACATGGCGGGTGGTATGGCGGCCACGGCCCAAGCGTTCGCTGACCTCGCCGGTCGGCCGCCCGCCGCTGCCGTCTAAAGCGTTCAGCAGGGCGGATTTGCCTACGCCGGAGTTGCCCGCTAGGGCGATACATTTATTGGAAATATATGGCCAGAGTGCCGCGACCCCGTCCCCGGTCAGTGCGCTGGTTTTGATTACCGGGAACCCAACCGTCTTATAAATCTCAAACAGCATGTCGCCCGGATCAAGGTCGCATTTATTGATGAGCAGAATGACCTCTATGTCACGATATGCCGCCATAGCTGTCATTTTATCGACGATAGACGGGTCTGTGCGCGGCGTCGCCTCGCTGACCAGCACCACCAGCGCGTCGATATTGCAAACAGGCGGGCGGACCAGCGCATTGCGCCGCTCCGCCACATGAGTAATTGAACCGGAACCGTCCGGCAGTGTCTCAATGGTCACAAAGTCGCCCGTAAGCGGCGTAACTCCCTTCAAACGGAAGAGGCCCCGGGCGCGGCAGAGAAACTCGCCCTCATCGCACCGTACGGTATAGAATCCGCTGATCGAACGTACCAGCCTGCCGGTCAGAATCATTGCTGCTGTTGCAGGGCCGCAATGGAGCGGGTATACAGCAGCGTTCCGTCAAAGTAAACGTCGATGATGTCGTCGGGATAACCCGTAATGGGTACGGTAATGGAAATCGTATCGGCGCTGACGGTCTCCTCAAAAATCTTAACGCCGTTCCGATGGACAGTCAGAAGCATAGTACCCACATGATCCTGAGGAATGCCAATCGCTTGCTGAATCGTGACAAGCTCCTGTTGAGGCGGCGGGGACGTTTCCTCCGGCGGCGATTCTGATGGTGAAACCTCCGGGCTGGGCGGGCTCGGGGAGGAATCGGGGTCGCTCGGGGAGGGGTCGATAATGTCGGGCGGCCCTTCGCTGATATCCAAATCGATTTCCGTGTTTTCAGGAACGACCTCACCCGCGCTGACACTCTGCCATACGACCGTGCCGGCATCGTTGTCGCTCGGTACGATCCTCACTTGGCCAATCAGGAGGTTGTACTGTTGGAGGGCGCTTCTGGCGGCTTGTTCCGTTTCGCCCAGCAATGACGGCATGGTGACATTGATGATGTCTTTGCCCAAGCTGACGGTCAAAACGACCAAGTCTCCCTTAAATACCCGATCATTTGGGCCGGGCTCGGAGCTTATGACGAAATTGCGCGGTATCGTGTCATGGTTGGCTGTCTTCTGCGCATTTGGGTCATAACGCAAGCCGTTGTCAATAAGCCAAAGCTGCGCCGCGCGCAGATCCATATTGGCCATGTCGATCAACGCCACCGGTTCGCGCCCCAAGCTGACGGTCAGCCAAATTTCCGTTCCTATGGCGACCGGTCGTTGGGGCAGGGGATCCTGTTCACAGATGAGGCCCTCCGCATGATCGTCGCAGTATTCTCTGTCAACCCGTAAACGCAGAAGAGGATGCTCGTCGGCCAACTCGAGCGTATAGGCCTTGCCTCTGAAATTGGGGACTTCGATCATCTCAGCGTCCGGTGAATTAAACAGCCCGTCTACCATATTGATGATTACAAAGCCCAATATAGCGATTAAGACAAAAACTCCCAAAACGGCTGAAAGTGTCGCCAAAAGGTTGCCGGATTTGCGTGTTTTGTGATTTTCCTCCTCCAGCATCTCCTTACGGATCCGCTTTCGCTCCTCCGCTTCCGTCTTGGCGTCGAGCTTCAGCCCTTTGCCTTTGGCGCCGCCGGGCAGTGAACGTGTCGGCTCCTCCGGGCCCTCGTCGGCCGCTGTCTGCAATTCGGCGACGTCGTATTCAAAAGAGATGGA
>JAIRUW010000021.1 GCA_031254195.1 Oscillospiraceae bacterium | reverse complement strand
TGGAAGCGGGCATTTATACCGACAGCAGTATCTTGCCGCAAGAGAAGTACGCCCGCGCGCTGATGGCGCAATTGCTCTATAACCTGCTGACAAAGTAGGGCGCGGCTCGAAAAACTATTGCAAAACCGCCCCTTATCCGTTATGATGGAAATGTCAAACGGATAGGGGGCATAGCGTAATGGAAAGCGTGAAAGCAGCCGTGATCGGATGCGGCGAATCCGGCGGGGGTACCCTTCAAAACCTTACCCGCGCCTTTGCGGGCGTGGAGGTCTGCGGCGTCTGCGACGCCGCGTACGCCCGCGCCGAGGAGATGGCCCGCGAATACGGCGTCCCCAAGGTCTACGAGACTTTGGAGGATATGCTGGAAGATAAGGCGGCGCAGATCATCGTCAACCTCACGCCGTCCGAGCGGCGTTCGCAAGTCACCCGCGCCGCGCTGGAGGCGGGCAAGCATGTCTACAGCGAAAGCCCGCTGGCCCCGTCGTTAGCCGAAGGGGCGGAGCTGGTGGAGCTGGCGAAGCAAAGCCGCCTGATGCTGGGCTGCGGTCCCGACAATTTCCTGGGGGCCGGGTTGCAAACCTGCCGCAAACTGCTCGACGATGGCTATATCGGCTCGCCGGTCGGCGCGGCGGCGTTTATCGCCCAATACGGCGCGGCAAAAGAAAACGACGGCCTGTATCACGCCGGGGCCTGCTGCCTTACGGCGCTTGTCGCGTTGCTGGGGCCGGTCAACCGCGTCGCCGGATCGGCGCGGATCGGCGAAACGCCGACCCATGTGACCGGCGTGATAGAGTTTGAATACGGCTCCATCGGCACTATTTTAGCAAGCAGCGACATATGGCCGGCGACGATGCCCGGCTTTGAGATATACGGGACGGAGGGCACAATATCGCTGCCCGCTCCCGGCTCGTTCGGCGGGCCGGTGCGCCTGCGGCGCGGCGCGGGGGCGCTGATGGAAATACCGCTGACCCACGGATACGAGACGGACAGCCGGGGCATCGGCGCCGCCGATATGGCCCGCGCCCTGCGAAGCGGCATGTCTCCTCACCGAGCGTCCGCCGATCTGGCATACCATGTGCTGGAAATTATGGACAGTTTAATAGCAAGCGCCAAGACGGGCGGCCATGTCACGCTCAAAAGCTCCTGCCTGCGCCCGGAGCCGCTGCCGACCTCGATGCCATGAATGATGAAGCGGGGAGGGCCTGTATATGGAGAATACCTATACCTTACAAGTCGCGGGGCTGACGCGCAAGCTCCGCTATTTCCCGCTGGGCAACGGTCTTTACATTGCGGGATTTGTGATGTTCGGCGACATCGAGCTGACCGAGCGCTGCGCCGGGGAGCTGCACAAAATCTGCCCGCCGTATGACATTTTGATCACCGCCGAGTCCAAGGGTATCCCGCTGGCCTATGAGATGGCGAAACAGCGCGGCGACGGGACGTACCTTGTAGCACGGAAGCAGAAGAAGCTCTACATGAGCGGCGTGATCTCCGCCGATGTGCAGTCGATCACCACCGCGGCGCGGCAGACGCTCCATATCGACGGCGAAGACGCGGAAAAAATCAAAGGCAGGCGCGTGCTGATTGTAGACGACGTGATTTCTACCGGCGAGTCGGTCTTAGCGGTGGAGCGGCTGGTCGAAATGGCCGGCGGCACGGTGGCCGGACGCGCGGCGGTATTGGCCGAGGGGCGGGACGCCATCGCGCGGGAGGACATCGCCTACCTCGCCCCCCTGCCGCTGTTTACTCAGGCGGAGGTCATGGGGAAATAATTGCGCCAAGCCCTTGCCTTTTTGAAATCCTTTGATATAATAATCCTGCTTCTCCATTATACATATAAGGTGGGCTCAAATTGGAAAAATTCTTCAAACTCAAGGAAAACAATACTACCGTCAAGACAGAACTGCTCGCGGGCGTCACGACCTTCTTCACCATGGCCTATATCATCTTCGTCAACCCGCAGATCCTGGGTTCGGAGTTTGGCGCGGGGATGCCTACCGGCGCCGTATTTGTCGCCACCTGTCTCATCGCCGCACTGGGGACATTCCTCTCCGGTTTGCTGTCCAACTACCCCTTCGCGCAGGCGCCGGGCATGGGCCTTAACGCGTTCTTCTCCTTCTCCGTTTGCGGGCTAATGGGGTATTCCTGGCAGGCCGCGCTGGCCGCCGTTTTCATCTCCGGCGTTTTCTTCGTCGCCATTACCGCGACCGGCCTGCGCCAGATCATCGTCAACGCGATTCCTATATCGCTCAAGCGCGCCATCGGCGCGGGCATCGGCCTGTTTATCGCCTTGATCGGCCTGACGATGGACAATACCGGCATCATCATCGGCAATGGCATGGAAGGCATCCCGCCCGTCGGCCTCGGCAGTTTTTCAACACCGTCCAATCTGCTGATGATCTTCGGGTTAGTTTAATCATCGCGATGTTTTGCATGAAGATCAAAGGCAGCCTGTTTATCGGGATTATCGCCACAAGCGCCGTCGCCATATTCCTGCAATTCGGCTTCGGGGTGGAAATGGGATTGTCAACGCCCGGGATGACCCAAGCGTTCGGCGAGACATTCAGGGAGTTCGGCTCTGTGATCGGCCAGTGCTTCACCGGCTTCGGCGAGCTTTTCGCCACCGGCGAGGGCTTCGGCGCGATGCTGGTCAGCGTGGTCACCGTGCTGGTTGTGCTAACGCTGACCGATATGTTCGACACCGTCGGGACGCTTGTCGGCTGCGCGGAAAAAGGCGGCTTCCTCGATCAAAACGGCAACCTGCCCCGTGCGGGCGGCGCCATATTGGGCACCTCCACCGTAACGACATATATAGAATCGACGGCGGGCATCAGCGACGGCGGGCGCACCGGCCTGACCTCGATGTTTACCGGGTCGCTGTTCCTTCTGGCGCTGCTGTTCGCGCCCGTCATGGGGCTCATCCCCAGCGCCGCGACGGCGCCCGTCCTCGTCATCGTGGGCGTGATGATGCTGTCGTCCGCTGGGGCGACTTCAACGAAGCCCTGCCCTGCTTCGTCACGGTGGCGATGATGCCATTCGCCTATTCCATCGCCGACGGCATTGGTCTGGGGTTCATCTTCTACACGCTGGTCAAGCTGTTCACCGGCAAAATCAAGGATGTCCATCCTGTCCTGCTGACTTTCTCGCTGCTGTTCCTTTTGAGATATATCATAAAGGCTTTGCAAAACGTTTAGGTTTAGACAGCAAAGCCGCCCTTTGGGGCGGTTTTGCTGTCCATAAATAACCATCTAAAGAATGCCGCGGGGAATACGATATATCTCTTTGCGCGGGTCTGAAAAATATTTTGAGAAATCGCTTTTAGGTATTGACATGGCCCCGCCAATTTGGTAAACTACTCTAGCCCCCTTTTTTCAGGTGGCGACCACGCAATGTACCTTTAGCAATTAAATAACGTAACCGAAAAGAAAGCCAGTAGAATCGTTTAGCTGAGAGGCTAAGCGAAGCGGGGCGTCACCCATTGAATGCTTGGTGGGTGA
>JAIRUW010000019.1 GCA_031254195.1 Oscillospiraceae bacterium | reverse complement strand
ATCTCCATGACAAAGAGCTTCTCCTTTTGGCATGTGTTGTGTGGTAACTCCACTATACCTAAGGTCTTGCTCTTTGTCTCTTTTTTCTGTTACCCCTCTATTGTACCTTAACAAATTTTTGCTTGGGAGAAATGCTTATGATCGGGAGCCGCCTAACCGTTTGCAAATGTAGACTGACGCTGTTGCAGCGACCGCGAACCCCGTCATTAAGCCCATAAGTAACGCTATGTTTTCACCTTCAAGAAATGGTGAAAACATAAATACGGAAAACATCACATTTACCCAAGCATGGAAAGATATGCTTGCCGCCACATTGCCGGTAAGCCGTTGAAGCGCGCCGAGTATGTAACTCAGAAAAACGCAGAATACGGCATAGACAAGAAAATTCAAGTCCGCATTTGCTTGAAACGTACCCGGGATAAACCATAAAGGAATATGCCAAGCCGCCCAAATCACGCCGACAATCGGCGCAGCTAACCAAAATGGCAGTTTTCTTTCCATTGCGGGTTGAAAAAAACCACGCCAGCCGATTTCCTCTAAACCGCCTCCGACAATCATAACCGGAAAATACGCCACAAGCATGTACCATGGCTCAACACGTTCCGACACCGTTATAGCAATACCCAAGTAGGCGGCTAAATATAAACCGGTAACGAGCATGGCGGGTTTCCAACCACGAGCCGTTCGGAATATCGGTTTGAAACAGGCTCTTTCTTCTTTGGTTTTGCCCCATTTCTTAATCAGCGCAAACATCACTATTGCCGGAGAGAATCCACCTAATATCCAAAGTATCATACCCTGCGGACTGTCGTAAGAAAACCACCCTGCGGGATTCAAGGCGACAAGTCCCCACGTTGCGTACGTGAAAGCGAACGTCATTACAGCGAACCAAAGCGCTCGTTTGCCGGTCATTTTTTCTTGTGAAATCATGCTATAATCCCTCCAAATTAAAGTAGGACGCCTTACATACAATATTCCGCTCTCTCATGCCGGCTTGCTACCAACCGCCGCTTGCGTTTTGTCAACTACAGATTGCAAATGGCGTTTGCAACCGTAACCTGACAGCTCCGAGGCCCGTCGGCATGGCGGCAAGGTGCTCCTCGCGCCGCGGCCCATTTCAAAATAACTCTTGACTTTGAACCGATATACTTGTACAATTTATATGCCATAATAAGGAAAGAGGGTTTATTATGAAACGGACAACATGCGTTGCTCTGGCTGTTCTTTTAGTGCTTTTGGCAGCTTCATGCAGCACCGGCGCGAATAATCTCCCGGAGCACCATTATGCTGGCGCGAAAACCTTGGCGTTTGAAACCGTAGAAGAAATGGAGGATTTCAGCAAGCTGATCGTTAAGGGGTCCCGGCAAAGCGGTGAAGAGACGTTTGTGACGACCTATAACGGGATGATGCTCTCGGGGTATGTCCTTTCGCCTTTCCTGATAACAGAGGTATATAAGGATGTCTCAGGAAGTTTGAAAGAGGGAGACATCATAACCATCTTGGAAAATGAAGTCTACGATAAAGCCACCAACATTGTATACCATATAGGGGGCTACAAAAAGATGGTGGAAGGCTGTGATTATTTGCTGTTTTTGGATGCCGCCAATATGAACGGCTTGGATTACTATGTGGCGGCAGGCGTACAATTCGGCACAGTATCTCTTCAGGAGGATGGCCGGGCTGACCCGGTTCGTTATAGGCGCGGAGAAGACGTCTACATAGAAATAGAGTATGACTCTTATTTTCCTCTATGGGAAGCCGCAAAAGAAAAATATGCTCCTTAGCAGACCCGCTGATCACAGGCACCCGGAAAGCCGAACACGCTTTCCGGGTTTTATTGTAAGCGAAAGCCGCGAAATGGTGAATTGCCCGATGCAAAACAATCCGCGCGCTGCGGCATAGAATGTCTTGCAGGCATTCTTTTTTTATGTTACAATAACGAGGTGGACTATGTTTATCTTTGACGCCCATTGCGATACCCTGTCGACCGGGCGCCCGCTGTGGCGCAACGGCGGGCATGTCGATATCGAGCGGCTGCGGGCCCGAGGTCCCGGCATACAGGTCATGGCGGCGTTCGGCAAGGACCAGCTATTGCAGCTTGACCGCCTCTCGGCTGCTGCCGGCTGCCTCAACTGCGCCCTGCTGCCCGCCGTGGAGGGCGGCGATACGATCGGGACGCTATCCGACCTTGCTCCTTTCCTCGCGAGAAACCCCGTTTTCTTCGGGCTGACCTGGAACCATGACAACCGCCTCGCCGGCGGCTGCCGCGGAGAAGGCAAGGGACTGTCTTCGCTGGGCCGGGACGTTGTAGAGGCTTTGGAGGACGCGGGCGCGCTCATTGATTTGTCCCACGCCTCGGAGCAGACTTTCTGGGACGTTTTGGAGGTGGCGCGCAGGCCCCCGGTCGTGACCCACGGCTGCTGCCACGCGCTCTGTCCCCACCCGCGCAACCTGACCGATGGACAGCTCAAAGCCTTGGCGCGGAAGGGCGGCGTTTTGGGCGTCACCTTCTACCCCCCGTTTTTGACGGGGCGGGACGAAGCGTCGCTGCCCGATGTTGTGCGGCATATCGAACACGCCGTCCGCGAGATGGGGGCGGGACATGTGGGGATTGGCAGCGATTTTGACGGCTGCGAGATCCTGCCCCAAGGGATTGCCGGGACACAGGACCTTCCCGCGCTGATTGAGGCGCTGCCCTTTGCGAAATCTGAAAAAGCCTTGATTGCGGGCGGGAGCTTTATGCGCATCCTGCCGTCAAAAGGAGGGGCGTTCCATTTTACCGGATAACATTCCGAGACGGGCCGGGCGAAGGCGGAAACTATTGATCCTGCTTTGCGTCCTGGGGACGCTGCTGGTTTCGTTGGCCATCCTCGCCGTATGGCAGCGCGAAACGCTGTATTTCGTCTTCAACCCCGATAGAATTCAGGCTAAATCCGCCGATGAGATAAGAGAGGCCCTGCTTTCGGGGGACTACGGCGCCGTGGAAGACAGCGGAGGCGTATTGACATACCGGGTGCTGGACGGCACGGTGCAGGTCGGCGTGACCTTGGACCAAACGCTCCAACGCCTTGACGCGAGATTCAACGCGTATAATATCCCTATCAGCGGCATCTCCGACGCGCTGAGCAAGGCGAATGTCGTCCTTTCCCCCTACCTCTCGCCGCCCGAGGTCAAGGCGCTGGGTATTCTAATCAGTATGGAACTGCCCGGCTATGTCGCCTCCTCCGGCATTGATTACTCCCTTGACATAGGCAGTCACGCGGTTTTTGTCGCCGGCAGCATGGATACGGGCGATATGCTCGTTACCGTTACGCTATTAGGAGAATCGCCATGAAGAAAAAGGACAAGCAAAAAGATAAACACAGGGAAAAAACAGGCGCCCTCTTTTTCCTGCTGGCCGGAACCGCCGTATCGGTTACGGTATCGGCTCTTTTTGCTTTTGCCGGATTTCTGTATTTCATCCCATATCTTAGCCTGTCGTCGGCGGTGCTGCTGACGCCTGTCGTCTGCACCGTGCTTTACAGCCTGTTTCTCAAAAAAACCCGCCTGGAGGTCCTGCCCGCCCGCGTACTGGCCGCTTTTGCATCTTTGCTGGGCGCGTATGTGTACATCTGCGTCATGTCGGGCGTATTGTCCGGTGTGTTTGGGGCGTTCCCGGTCGAGGTCACCTACATGCGCGACACGGAGCTGATGACCTTCATAACGGACGCTCCGGTCATCCTCCGCAACACAGCCAACTATGTCCTTTCACCCGGAATGCTCTGGCAGGATATTGCCGCCTGGAGCCGGGAAGGCTGGCATATCTTGATGGCGGCCGCCATACTCACGCAGGTCGGCCTTCCGCAGCTTTTTATCACAAAACGGCCTAGCCGGTATATGCAGCCGTAATGGAGGAGTGCTGTCATGGAGCGCAAATGCAAGGAAAACTATTACTTAGACATCGCCGAAACGGTGCTGGAACGCGGGACATGCCTGCGCCGTAACTACGGGGCGGTCATCGTCAAGAACGACGTCATCGTCTCCACCGGGTACGCCGGCGCGCCGCGCGGGCGGCAAAACTGTTCCGACCTCGGGGAGTGTACGCGTAAAAAGCACAACGTGGCGCACGGGGAGCGGTATGAGCTTTGCCGGAGCGTCCATGCCGAAGCCAACGCCATCATCGCCGCCGACCGGGAGCAGATGCTCGGCTCGACGCTGTATCTGACGTCTCACGACGAACACGGCAAGCTGGTGGAGGACACCGCCCCCTGCCTGATGTGCCGCCGGCTGATTATCAACGCGGGCATTTCCCGGGTCATCATCCGCAACACGCCGGAGAGGTATACCGTGGTGAACGTCAAGAAATGGGTGGAGAATGACGATACCCTTTGACAAACCGCCCTGTCGGCTCACAGGAAGAGCGCGTTTATGGTGCCCTTCTTCATGAGCGAGGCGCGCAAGGAGCGTTATGCCCTGCCGTATGGCAGGGCTTTTTCGTAAGAAAGTTGTAAGGTTTATGTTAACCCGTCTGTAAGAATCTCCTGCTATAATAACCCCAAAGGAGGGACGCTCGATGACCATCCTCGTATGCGACGACGACCGCGAGATTGCCGAAGCCATCGGCATCTACCTGCGCCATGAAGGGTATGACACCGTCCTCGCCCACACCGGCCCCGAGGCGGTGGCCGCGGCGCGGGACAACGACGTCAGGCTCATCGTCATGGACGTCATGATGCCCGGCTTCGACGGCCTCCGCGCCACGCTGAAAATTCGGGAGGGCAGCAATGTGCCCATCCTCATGCTCTCGGCCAAGAGCGAAGACACCGATAAAATCATCGGCCTCGGCATGGGCGCCGACGACTATCTCACCAAACCGTTCAACCCGTTGGAACTGATAGCGCGCGTCAAAAGCCTGCTGCGGCGCTACACCCAGCTCGGGGCGCGGAGCGCGGAGCCGGCGGTATACCAAAGCGGCGGGCTGGAGTTGGACGACGAGAGCAAGGCGGTGGCGGTGGACGGAGAGGCGGTGCGGCTGACCCCGGTGGAGTACAAGATACTCTCATTTTTACTCAAAAACGCGGGGCGGGTCTACTCCATCGCGCAAATCTACGAAAATGTCTGGGACGAACCGGCGTTTTCCCCGGAAAATACCGTTGCGGTGCATATCCGGCGGATACGGGAGAAAATCGAGATCGACCCGAAAAATCCGAAATACTTGAAGGTGGTGTGGGGCATTGGCTACAAAATTGAGAAACTATAGCCGCCATTGGGCGGCCAAAGCCGCGGCGTTTGTTCTGTTCGTGGGGTGCGTGACGGCGTTTGCTATTACCGGCTTACATTTTGCGAGGGGCGTGCGCGAATGGAACGGCAAGGTCAGCGATTACTTTTTTGGCAGGACGTTTGAGGAGAGTGATTTTTTATTCAGGAAATCGAGAACCCAGATGGACAAAGTTATAAACGCCGCCGGCTGGTACGCGACGTCGCAGGAGCAGGCGGACACACTATATCAGGAAACCCATTCCTATCTGGAAGAGCAGGGGGAGATGCTGTATTACGTTCGCACGCCTTATCGGACGAGCTCCAACAATACGTTAGAGCCGCAGGAATACAAGTGGCATACGGCTTGGTATTTGATAAACGGCATTGGGCACGAAGTATCCAATACGTTTGCTACCAGTCGTAATAATTGGAGAATCAACTATCTCGTGCCACACAGCATCCATCGAACGGCAATCGGCGGCGTGTCCACGTCGCCCATCCCGTATGACGACTATGACGAGTACGGAAATGGATTTTACCGAAACGAGGATTACGGAGAGGAAGACTACGGCGCTTTTATCGCGCAGTACGAGTTTCGTTTTGCCCTGACCAACGCGTATGCGGCAACGCTGGCCACAGAGTACGCCGCCGGTGAGCGCGTCTTCTGGAACTATGCCAGACTGCTTATTTTATGCGGGCTGTTTGGGTTGCTTTTCTTCTTTTTCCTGCTCACCGTCTGCGGCAGGAAGCCAATCAGCGACGGCGTGCACATATCGGTTTTCGATAAACCGTGGCTGGATGTGTCGCTGGGCGCGATCATTTTTTCCGCTGCCGGCATATATTGGTGGTTTCATGAGATGAGCAGGTACATGCTCGACTTTTCCGACAGGGAGTTCAACCTCTTTCTCATTTACACCGGAATCCTTTTCATCCCATTTACGGCCCTCGTGTTGTGGTGGCTGCTGTCGGCGGCCAAGCGAATCAAAGATCGCTCATTTTTCAGGCACACATTGGTGTATGCTGCACTGGCGCTGCCGGGCCGCCTGATTACCCGCTTATTCCGCGCTGCCGTCAACGGCGCGCCGCTGACGGTGCAAGTCGGGATTAGCGCGGCGGGATACGGAACCGCTATCTTCCTTTTTACCGCAATCACTTCTAATACGAGAAACGGTGGAATAATTCTTGTTACGATACTAATCGGGATTGCAATTACAGCGTATTTCATTCAAAAAGCGTCGCATCTCGCGCAAGTTTGCAAAGGGCTGGACCGCCTTGCCCAGGGTGATTACAACACCCCCGTCCCTGAGAACGGGCGCGGCGCGCTCAAGCAGATGGCGCAAAACGTCAACGCCGCCACCGACGGCCTCAAGGTTGCCGTGGAGAAGGAGATGACCAGCCAGCGGTTTAAGGCCGAGCTGATCACCAACGTCTCCCACGACCTGCGCACGCCGCTGACCTCGGTCATCACCTACGCCGACCTGCTGCAAAACGAAGGGCTTACGTCGCCCGACGCGGAGAGGTATCTGGACGTCATAAGGCAAAAAGCGCAACGTCTGCAAACCCTGACCGAAGACCTTTTTGAAGCGTCCAAGGCTTCCTCTGGCGAGACCCGCGCGGAATCCGCGCCGCTGGACATAGACCAGCTGATCGAGCAGACGCTGGGAGAAATGGGCGATAGATTGAGCACGGCGGGCCTCGACGTCCGCGTCTCCGGCACATGCGAGACGGTGTTAGCCGACGGGCGGCTTCTCTGCCGGGTTTTTGAAAACCTGCTCCGCAACATTGAAAAGTACGCGCTGGCGGGTACGCGCGTCTATATCGACAAGGCTTCGGAAAACGGCCGCGCCGTTATAACCCTGCGCAACATCTCCGCCGCGCCGCTGAACGGCGAAGCCGACCGCCTGGCCGACCGCTTCACCCGGGGCGACGAGGCGCGCTCCACCGAGGGCAGCGGGCTGGGGCTGGCGATTGTCAAGAGCTTCATGGAGTTGCAGAAAGGCACATGCGCCATCGCCGTGGACGGAGACCTGTTCAAGGTTACGCTGACATTGCCTTTGGGTTAGCAACAGGCAGGGGCGCGCATTATGCGTCCGTGTTGAAACAACGCGAAAGATAACGGGCGGCTGTCAGCCGCCCGTTATCTTATTTATGTTTCTGCCCGTAACCTGTGTGGTAGCGTTCAAAATGGCATTGCAGCAAAGCATCGTCCATGCCTTCGTAATTCGGGTTCAGCGTCCTTGTCAGATAGCAGGACTCCGCAATCTGTTCCAGCACGACCGCGTTCTGCACGGCCTCCATCGGGGACTTGCCCCATGTGAAGGGGCCGTGGCGGTTGACCAGTACCGCGGGGACGCGCTCCGGCTGCGACGAGGTTTGTACGATGAGATTTCCGGTGTTTTCGGCGTACTTCTCGTCCATTTCGTCCTCCCGTATCGGGCGGGTGACCGGTATCGGCCCGCCGAAGTAATCGGCGTGGGTCGTCCCCATCGGAGGGATGGGCAGTCCCGCCTGCGCGAACGCGACGGCATAGGCAGAATGCGTATGGGCGACGGCGGCGACGGAGAACGGCCACGCCATGTAGATGGCGCGGTGGATCTCGCTGTCCACGGAGGGTTCCAGCCGCCCTTCGACCTTCTGTCCCTCCATGCTCATCACCACCATCAGCTCCGGCTGCAAATCCGCGTACGGTATGCCGCTGGGCTTGATGACAAACAACCCCATCGAGGGGTCAAACCCCGACACATTGCCCCATGTGAAATGGACGACGCCCTGTGCCGCCAGCTCCTTGTTGGCTTTACAGACTTGGCGTTTGAGATCGTTGAGCATACTATTGGCTCCTTTCTACTTCTAGCGTACGCTTGGCGTTGTCACGCTTCTTATATAAAAGGGTTCTCGGTGGGATAGAGCATCCCTTTGGGCCGGTTGAAGCCAATATCGGCAATCCCCAGCGCCTTGACGGTCTCAAACAGTGCTTCCCCGGCGTGGGCAAAGGCGACGCCGGCGTGGTGCGGGAACCGTCCTTCGACCAGCACATGGCGGTAAAAACGCGCCAGCTCCGGCACGGCGATGACGCCGATCGCGCCGAACGACCTCGTCGCCATCTCCAAAACCTCTCCCTGCGCGATATAGCTCTTTAATCTGCCTTCGGCGTTCGCTTGCAACCTGAACAGCGTCACCGGCCCGGCGACTAAATCGCCCTCCAGCGTGCCGCGCGTAATGTCCGGCTCTCCGTCCGGCTCCAGGGCGCGTTTCATGATCTGCTGGTAGCGCATCTCGGGCTTTCTCAAATAACACGCCGCCGTGTTGCCGCAGTGGAAGCCCATGAAAAGGTCGGACGGGGCGTATTGACCGATGCTTTCTCCCTTTAGCATGGCGGGCGGCACGGTGTTGTTGATGTCCAGAAGGGTCGCGGGTTTATTGGTGACGAGGGTGATGATGTACTCGCTCAAAGCGCCGTAAATATCCGTCTCACAGGCGATAGGAATGCCGCGGGCGGCCAGGCGGGCGTTGACATAGCACGGCACGAACTTAAACTCGGTCTGGAACGCCGGCCAGCACTTGTTGGCAAAGACGCCGAACTCGCAGTAGCCGAGGTTCTTCTCCATAAAGTCGAGCAGGGTCAGTTCATACTGCGCCAGGCGCGGCAGAATGCCGGCGTAAGGATTGGAGGAGCCAAGCTCCTTCGCCATATCCTGCGCCACCGTTTCGATCCGGCTGTCGCCGTCGTGCGCCTTATACGCCGCGTAAAGGTCAAGCTCGGAGTTTTCCATCACGGTAACGCCGAGGTCATACAGCGGCTTGATTGGCGCGTTGCAGGCCAGAAAATCATAGGGGCGCGGCCCGAAACCGAAAATCTTGAGCTTTTTGACGCCAATCAGCGCCCGCGCGACAGGGAGAAATTTTATGATCTCTCCCGCGACCTCCGCCGCCGAACCGACGGGGCGCTCGGGGATGACAGCGCTCACACCGCGAAGGGCGAGGTTATACGAGCAGTTGAGCAAACCGCAGAACGCGTCGCCGCGCCCGCCGATGTCTGTCGATTCCTCGGCGGCGGCCACAACCAGCACCGGGCCGTCAAATTCCTGCGCGAGATAGGTTTCCGGCCCCTCTGGGCCAAAATTGCCGAGGAAAAGCACCAGCGCGTTGACGTCATTGTCGCGCAGCTCCTTGAGGGCTTTCACCGCGTCGGTCTCGTTTTCCACCATCGTCCGCGCTTCATAAAGCGCGACCCCCTTCCCCGCGGCGGCTTTGACAACGGCATCACGGCGGTTCCGGCTCAGTTCCATCGGGAAACAGTCGCGACTGACCGCGACGATCCCCGGCTTCAACAGCGGTATATTGGTCATCAGCATCCCCTCCCACGCCAAGCGCACACTAGGCGTATAATCGTCTCATTTTATCCATTGTACCATATGTAAGGGAGCGATTCAAGTGAAAAAACGCTTGCGGCCATGGTAAACGCAAGAAGCGAGAGCTTTCCTTACATTCATAAACAAAATAATATATAGTTGACAATTACAATAAACGCATGTATAATAATGTCAATGCCACAAAAGGAAGGAGCGGATTCAAATGGTGCTGGAGAATATGGATGTGCCGACCATTCGCAACGGTTACAGCTATGACGCGGCCTCCGAAAGCTATATCTGCTATGTATGCGGCGCGGCTTTCGCGGAAGGCGAAGCCTACCCCACAAAAGACGGCCGTTTCCTTCTGGCGAGAAAAGCCGTGGAGGCTCATATGACCGAGGTCCACGGCGACAGGCTGGATACGCTGTTGGACTCGGGCAGCAAATATGTGTGCCTGACGGACAATCAAAAACAGCTCCTGCGGCAAATCGCCGCGGGAAGGACTGACGGCGAAATCGCGAGAACGGCCAGAGTGACGGCTTCCACCGTGCGCCATCAGCGGTTTCAATTCCGGGAAAAGGCGAAGCAGGCCAAGATGTATTTGGCCGTCTATGAGCTTGCCATGCAAAAAGGAAGGGATGAATTTATGAACATACACAGCGATACGGGTATGGTAGACGAGCGGTTTGTCATTACGCGGGAAGAGCAGGAAAAGATCGTCAAGGGGGCGTTTGCCTCCTTGGAACCCTTGCGTCTTCGGCAGTTCCCGGCCAGGGAGAAGAAGAAGGTAGCGGTGTTGGCGGTAATCGCGGAGCTGTTTGAAAAGGGGAAAATCTACACAGAGAAGGAAGTCAATGAGATATTACAGATAGTATATGAAGATTTCGCAACCCTGCGGCGGTATTTGATCGTGTATAAACATCTGGACAGGAAAAGGGATGGCAGCGAATATTGGGTGAGGTGACACAAAAACGGCTGAAACCATAGTGGTTTCAGCCGTTATAGGTTGCTTCGCGAAGAATAAACGCACGGAGAGTTATGGTTTGTGTTGAGCGTCGTATTCTTGGATGTGCCGGATTAAGCGGTCAGTCAGGCTCCTATGCTCATTGGCCAGCAGTTTCATCGCGCCGCCATGACTCCCTAATTTCTCCGCTTCCGCGTCCAAGCCGGAAACGATCTCATAAACCTTATCGGCGTTTTTCTTGAACGCCGGCACATCAACTGTGTCGATTACGGAGATTTGCAGGCAGGCGTTCATCTTTTCAATCATTCTGTCTAACGCTGTTTTTTGCGCGTCGTCTAGGAACCCGCCCGCGCGCAACCTCTCGATTTCGCCTTTGGTATAGAAAATAAGAATATTGCCCTGATACGCGATGTCGCTCATAATCATAAGCGTTTTGCGCTCCGCGGGCGGTTCATCCAAGGGCTTTACGATCGCACCGCAAAAATCAGCCGCTTCGACAAGGCTTTCTGTAAATGTATGGATACACTCGAGCATTTCACCGTCATCAGGGAGCGTGTCGAGCTTTGCCGTAAAGGAGATGATTTTGAGCTTAAATACATAGTCTTCGAGCTTATGTACCGTTATGTCCTCCGTAGGGGCAGATGAAAGCTCACCTACCAACTGGATAATTTCTTCCTTGATATAACTGGAGATCCCCGCGAGGCCATCCATGGCACGCTTGCCTTTTTCGATAGCCTCCCGGATCTTTTGAGCGGCAGCCGTCTTCATATCCTGAATGATAAGCGACAGGAGACTGCGGAAAAAGGTTGAGATTTTCACCGCTTTTTGGCCGCCGATATGTGCAAGGCCGCGATATTCTTCCGCCAGCGGCATATACTCCCGTGTATGCTCCGGCATTCTGGCCGCCCACAAAGCGGCCCGGAGCGCCAGTAAATTCATCTCAAACACGGTGTCATCAATGACCCTGACGATTGCAAACCCGTTTGTAATCTCATCAGGGTGTTCGGCAATCGCGTTTATCCTATCCAGTTCCGCGCTTATCCTGTCCGCTAAGGAATCGATATGCCCGGCGGCGCTGCGCCAAAAGGATTCGTCCCGCGCTCCTGTTTTGCGGGATTGCTCGGCCAAATCCCTTGTCTTCGCAATAAATTCATTAAGCTCCCGGATGATTTCATTGGTAGCCTTTGAATACGACATGGACGTTCGCTCCTTTACTGTTTTTTGAGTGATGGCTGAGAGGCCGTACTTACGGTATTCCGCGGGCGTCACGCCCATATATGCCTTGAAACTCCGCGAAAACCCCTCGCGGGAATCGTAACCGTATTCCAGCGCGATGTCGATGATAGGCGCGCCGGTTTCAAGAAGCGCCCTGCCGGCAAGGGTCAGTTTCCGTTTGGTCACATATTCCATCACACTGTCCCCGACGATTTCGCGAAAAAGGCGTTGATAGTGATACTTGGAGAAATAGACGCCGCGCGCGATACTGTCAACGGTCAGTTTTTCAGAGAGCCGGCTTTCGATCAGCTCAAGCGATTGGAATATCGGGCTTTCTTTTCCCATCGGCCTCTCCTCCCGTTCTCAGTATAAATCAATCATGGCGGCTATGTGTGATATATCGTGCTGTATCCGGCAATCTGAAGCCCCGGCTGACTTTATCCCGCAAAAGCAAAGTACCCGGCTTCTCCATCCAAGAAGAAACCGGGGTATTTACTCCGCGCCAACGAGAAAAGCTGGCTATGGCTGGTATCAGTGGCGATATAGGGCTTTTCAATAACATCGTGATACCAATGGTTCGAGAGAAGTCGATAAGTTGCATTTACACAAAATCGATCCATTTATGTCTCTAATTTCATTAACTTCTTAATCGTCTCGTTCCATCTGTTTTTAGATGCCCACCGCACCAACCAATTATGACTTTCTCACTAACCTCATCATAGCAAAAATGTATGCTTTGTCCATCTTCAAATGCTAATCCAGGAATATTGGTAAACGTAATATGAGCTTCAATGTCAATTTTACGGCGGTCGTAATAATCGTCAAATTGCTTCATAAAATCCGCATTTTTACGGGTTTGTGAGCTTGCTCCACGCGCAACATCAATCCCTGTAATATTCTTAAACTCATCGCATGGATTCGAACTACCGTTTCTAAATAATCGACGCATATCAGTTGCAAGAAGAAAAAAGGTTCGCCACAAGCTAGTGCTTGGAATTTTGCAATCCTTTAGGCTCTTATTACATTGATCTGTGAAATCAATCGCATCCCTGAAGATATTCTTAAAGTAACATACAATCTCAAACTTTTCGTTTGGAAGGGTTTTTATCAGCTCTCTAGCCGCTAATGCAGATTCTAACTCTCTATTCTTTCTTGCGGCATCTTTAACATTGTAAAATTGCATTTCAAGAGCATCAATTTTCAAATCCTTCGCTTTTATCTCTTCCTCGAGGTTACTAATTGTGCTTTGCGCATCTAGCAACTGCGTTTCTCTCTCTATCCCCTCATCTATTACTTCGTTTTGGCTTGAACGAAGTTTGTCACGATCTGAGCGAATTTCAGCGTATCGCTTACTACGGATATATTCCCGCTTTAACGCCATACAGTTGTCAATGCGAAACAATGTATCGTAGAAGCTAACGTTTTGAGCCAATACTCTTCTGAGTATTTTTATTGCTTCTTCAGAACATTCATTGCGGTATTCTTTAGAACCATCCATATCTCTTAACTCAAAAATATCACGAGCAGTAAGATACCTGTGATTAAATTTATCTTCCTCCAAATTGCTAATGTCCATGTTGGGCCGATATACCCTTATTGCACCGGATTGGCATAGATAATCTCTTCCACAGTAATACTTAAACTCTTCTGAAAAATCATGCGACTCAGAGAAAAATACTTTTGCATTCGCACAAACAGCCCTAGCTAAATTATATGGATGCACAAGACATGAGCTTCTTTGCGATTCATTCTCATCTCGTTCGGGACTTATGTAGATATACGGCATTGAACGCTCTGGACTTATAAGTTTTTTCCAAAACGCTTCGCCAGCGCCACTTGTTAATAGGCTTGCGTGAGCAATCACATTCTCGGCCCCTATGTGACACCTTATTGACGTATCCTCTATAAGCATCTTTATTAAATTCGGTAACGATGGAGGAGTTGGATCATCACAAGGTTTGAAAACGCCCGGACGATCTCTATATGTGAGTACACACGAAAACTCTGCGCTGTCAATGCTCTTTCGTTCAAAACCCACTTCGGTCGTCCAATCACGAGGGCAAAGCCCTTTTTCAGAGGGTACTTTCTCAACTATTTTACACGCCCAGTACTCCTCATCATTTTCTGAATGATAGAAGTAGTCAGAATTTATCTTAACTTCTATAAAATTGTCGTTTTCTTCTGAATCAATGCGTCCTTTACCCTCTTTTAGATGTGACCAAGAACGATCATCATTATTTAATTGAACTCCACGTCTCTTCCATTTGACTGTCTGCCATTCGCGGATATGTAAAATAAGTTTCCATAATAACTCTTTTTCATCAAGTCTGGTAATTGTAAACTTTGCTTTATAAAACATAACTGAACTTAAATCGGTCATTATTTGCTCACCTCCTCATATTTTTATTAGTATTGGTTGCCAGCATTACGTTTATCACTATGTTGACATTATACGACATACTTTGCAAAATGTCAACACAGAGCCATCTGTTTTAGACGGCCCTGATGACGGCTTGAATCAAAGCAAAGTACCCGGCTTCTCCATCCAAGAAGAAACCGGGGTATTCACTCCGCGCCTTTTTTGATGTCATGCCAAGTCGCGCTTTTTGAGAAACCGTAATGATACTGCTCCAAATCCAATTGCTCCGACCGCGCCCGCTATCAGCGCGAGAAGCATTGTAACGACGGTTGAATTGAGGTCAGCTATGTTTGTCGCCGCTGGGTAAAGCATCATGCCGAGCAGGAAGGTGAAAGCGATTGTGAGCCACAGCTTGTTTCTGAAAAACACGGCCACACCCAAGAACAGCGAACAAAATATGCCCATCAAAAAGGCTTTGGAAATCAGGCAGAATATCAATCCGCTCACATTCACATCAAACGCTTTGCCTGAAAGCAACCCCGCGATTACCGTGCCGAGAACGTAGGTGACAATCATACTCGCGCCGCTGAACATCCCGATGGCGCTTTTTGCGATTACATAATCTATTCTCTTTGAATGGACGGTAAAAATGTTCTTCACGAAGCCGGAACTGTAATCGTGCGCCACGAAAATCGACATGAGCAGTCCGGCGAAGATGAACAGCATATTGATGTTGGCAAATCCGGCAAAATCGAGAGGGTCATCGGCAATGGCCGAGCCGCCTGTTGATTCTATCATTTGCCATGCGTTATCGAACTCCGGCATGGACATTTGCGGCGTGTTTGCCGAATACTGTGAGTTGGACTGCGGCGGACTCATATCCGCGCCCGCCAGCGAGAGAACCATTGCGGGGATGATGGCGGCAATTACAAGGAAAATGTAAAACGCGGGGGTGTGGAGCAGCCTGTAAAAGTCCAGTTTGAGCATAGACCGCACCCGGTTTCCAAAGGCCGGGGATTCAAAGGTGTTCGTCATGTTAAGCCACCTCGCCTTTCCGCGACATGATACGGAGATAGTATTCTTCCAATCCGATTTTTTGGAAGCTGATTTCGTTGACGGAAAGCCCGTTTGAATACATCAGACCGTTCACGTTTGCGCTTTCCGTTTCGTCATAGACGCGGATGCCGCCGTCTTTCTGTTCAACTTCTCTGTACTTCTGCGATAACACAGAAACGGCCTGTGTATCGTTATTGGTCTTGACGAACACGAAATCACGGCATTCCTCGCTCATTTCATCTTCGCGCAATTCTTTTATCAGCGTCCCGTTTCGGATAATGCCGTAATGTGTGGCGATTTTGGAAAGCTCACCGAGAATATGCGAACTGATAAGAATGGTCACGCCTTCCTCGCGGCTTAACTCTATCAGCGTTTCCCGCACAATCCTCATGCCGTCCGCGTCCAGCCCGTTAATCGGTTCATCCAGTACCAACAGCCGGGGGCGTCCGAGAAGGGATTGCGCGACGCCGAGCCGCTGTTTCATGCCGAGGGAACATTGTCTGAACTTGCGGTCAGCCGCGCCCGCCATGCTCACGAGTTTGAGGACGCGCTCAACCTCCGCTTTCGGTTTCTCAATACCGAGATTCAACGCTTGCATCATCAGGTTTTGGTAGACCGTGCTGCCGGGAAAGCAGCCGGGGTTTTCTATCAACACACCCATCCGGGCGCGGATTCCGGCGTCGGTGTAATGCTTGCCGTACAAACGAATTTCGCCGCCGCTTGGGTTCAACAGTCCGCAGATCAGTTTTTCCGTTGTGGATTTGCCGGAGCCGTTTTCCCCGATGAATCCGTAGATAGAGCCTTCCGGCACTTTCAGATTGAGGTTTTGCACGGCGTAAATGTTGCGAAAGGCTTTTGACAGTCCTGCCGTTTCAATTGCGTACATGTTCCTGTTCCCCCTCATTGCATCAGTTCGTCGCTGAGTTTGAGTATCTGCGGAGCCAGTTTCTCGCGGCGTTTCTTTGTCATTGCCGAATATACGGGGTACGCCAGCAGCATACCCACCATACCGACCACCCCGACGGCGATACCGGCAGCAAGCAAATCCCATTCCATGATACAAGCCATGCCCGTGCCAAGAAGCAGGGAACTGATGATGCCGATTGCGAGGGACGCGATTTGTCCGCGTGTCGTAACGCTTCTGTCAAGAGCGCGGAGCTGCTCCATCTTGTTTTCCTCGCGGGGAGCGTATTTCTGCCGGATGCTCTTGACTTCCTCCTGTTGGTTTGCGGAGTAGGTGTAGCTGAATGTTCCGTTGTTCTTCGTGTTTTCCATGACAGCGGCCTCCTTATTGATTATGGTCTTATGATAAACCCTAATTGTTTGAAAAATGTTTAGGAAATGTTTAAGAATTGCTAAAATCATAAGCACAACAAAAAAGCGTCCGTGCCATCAGCATCGGACGCCCTCTGGTTGTTTTCATCAATCATTACCCTGATATAAGAATCTTATAAACCTTGCTTCGGAAGAAGATAATCTCCCATTACCTGTTGCATAGAGTGCATAGAGCGTTCCTGTGAACGCCCGCGTATTCGCCTCCTTTGAAACGAATCTTGTGAGGGCTTCCCCAACAAATATTTCCACGCCCTCTATTATAGCGTAAAAATAATATTTCAATCTGTCAGATTTGATTTTGAGTGTAACTTCATTGCTGTTTACAGGAATTTTCGATTGAATATGTGTAATATCGCCGACTACTTTACGCAAGGATAGATATGTTGTTTTATCCTGTTTGGAAATGTAAAAATCGAAATGCGAATCATATTTGTAGAAAACAGTAACGCCCGCTTCCTCACAATCCGCTTTCGGTGTAAATTCCATATCTATTTCAATTAAGCTGTCAAGGTCGCGTTGACGAAACCCTACAAACGCAGGATTTGCCTCGTCTGTTAATGTCAACGCATTGCCTGTTAAATACAATCCGTTTTCGTCATGCCTGTAACTGCCGTCAAGAGGGTTTCTCAAATGAACCCATTCGTGGCTGATTCCCGTGCGGAAATCTGTTTTATACTCCGTCTTTCTGTTTTGGATTATGTTATCGTTAATATTAACCTCCATATCAATTTCAATAAGTTTTCCCGCATTGATAATAGGCCAATCGTCTGCCCAATTTACAGGAGCAAGGAAAACCTCTCTGCCCAAATGATGAAAAAATGATTGTGTTATTCTTACTCCCAAGAAAACCGCCCACCAGTTTCCGTTTCCATCTTCGACTAAATCCGCGTGTCCTACCGCTTGAATAAAGTGCCATTTTTTGTCCCTATGCGTTAATATCGGGTTAAATGGGCAAGGCTCATAATTTCCATACAACTCGCGGCTTCTTGCAATCGTTACCATGTGATTTATTTCCGTACCACCCTCTGCAATCAGCTGATAAAACCACCCATTCGCCTGATAAATGTGAGGGGCTTCCGGTGCATAAGAGCCGATACCGCCCCATAATGGCATCGGCGGTTTTAGAAACTTGCCTGTTTTTATATCTATCGGCGCCATTCTGAAACCTGCTTTTTCTACATTCGCATCTCTTGAGTTTGATATAAAATGAGCAACTCCCTCGTCATCAAAGAACAACGACGGGTCAATGCCATCCTGCTCCACAAGAATAGGCTCTGACCATTCGCCGGAGGGCTCTTTTGCGTAAACATAAAAATTACCTATGTTGCTGACGTTTGTTGTCACCATATAAAACAAGTCATCATGCGGATTATAGCGGATAGTGGGGGCATAAATGCCGGCTGATGATTCTACGTTTTCAAGATTTAGCTGACTTTTTCGTGTTAGGCAATTCCCGATTTGCTCCCAGTTTACTAAATCCTTTGAATGAAAAATAGGGACTCCAGGGAAATATTCAAAGCTGCTTGCGACAAGGTAGTAATCTTCACCCTTTCTGCAAATACTGGAGTCGGGGTAAAAACCCGGAATAATAGGATTTTTATACTTCATAATGCTCTGCCTCCATAAATATTGATTATCGCATTGCTACGACTGTAACTCTTTCAGCTTTTCAAATCCCCGCACAACCATGAACACCGCCATGCCGAATATGGCAATGCACAGCAGGCCGCCAAACACGCTGTTCATAATCAGCGCCAAGCGTTCATCCTCCCCGAAAGAGGCAAACATCGCAATTTGCAGGGAGTAGATGGCAACTAATGCTTGAATCAAGGTGATTGTCTTGGCGGCTGATAAGACGGGACTGTTCATCTTTCGGTATTTTATCAAGCTGATAATAGCATTGGCAAGGAAAATAAACGCAAATGTCGCTACTGCATAAATCAACAAGCCGGGGTATTCTTTTCCCATACCTTGATGGATCATTTGATAGACGATGCCGGTCAAAGCGGCGTTCAACGCAAAGAGCAAAAAACCACAGAAGCGGTACACTTTATATTCATGCTTCAACCCGCCGCCTTTTCGCATATTACGAAGTATGAAGAAGCGAACCAGCCCAAGCACAAGGTAGAAAACCGCTTCCGCGCCGAACCAAAAGGACGAGTAGGCGATACCTGTTGCCATCTTCAAGGCGGCGTATATTAGGTTGATCGCAAGCGACATATACAGCGATACCTTAACTCTGGCGGGGATATTTTTGAGGTACAGGCCAGTATATTTGCTCTCGTAAAGAATCGTTTTTACGTACGCTATCTTTGTATTCCCATTGATGAATGCCCGTATATCCGTTATAAACTTTGGGAGGCCAACAATCAACGCTGCCAGCGTGTATGCGGACAACACATACGAGATGACGCCGAGTACCGTGGCCTCGCGCCCTGTTGTTAACGCAATGATAACCGCCGCCGCGCTGATCGGCGTTAGTAAAAGAACCCATCCCATCCCAGGCGATAACAGGCGCAGGAGGGTTTTCAGAAACCGATTCAAGCTGCCTTACCCCGTAGCCTCACAATGAACGTGCTGCCCTGACCGATTGTACTTTCCACCGAAATCTCGCCGCCTACGATGTCCACGACACGCTTAACCAACGCAAGTCCCAAACCGTTACCTTTCATGGCGTGGGATTTGTCGCCCTGATAAAATTTTTCAAAGATGCGCCGCCCGACTTCCGGCGGCATACCGCAGCCGGTATCGGAAACCCGCGCCACGGCATATCCGTTTTCCAAGCGTAGATTGACGGTTATTTTGCCGCCCGGCTCGGTGAATTTCACAGCGTTGGAAAAGAGGTTATTCCAAACGAGGGTCAGTAACTCCTCATCGGCGCGAACGGTTACGTCGGCAATATCTATCTCCAATTCCAAACCCTTCTGTTCCCATGCGTCCTCAAATCCTAACAAACATTCCCGTAATTGCTCGCCTATATTATACTCCCGCGCTTCCGGGTAAATCTGCTGATTCTCCAGCTTGTTTAGTTTGAGGATGTTGGTAATCAGCTCCGAAAGCCTATCTGTGGCGTTGGTGATCGTTTTAGCGTATTCGAGCCGTTTTTCCTCCGGTAGCGTGGGATTTTGGAGCATGGTCGAATAATTTTGAATGACGGAGAGGGGGGTTTTCAATTCATGGGACACGTTGGCGATAAAATCTGTCCGCAGGGTTTCGATACCGCCCAACTCCTCCGCCATTGTGTTGAGGTTCCCTATGATGGCATCAAACTCGTTCATACGGTCGAAGCCGTGGAGCGGCTCAATCCTCGCGGTAAAATCCCCCTGCGTTAACCGGCGCGTGGCATTCAATATGCGTTTCACCGGGCGTTCGACCGTATGTTTGCGGCGAAGGCCGTCAATAACGGTGCAAATCAAACTCAAGAACAAGACGTTACCAAAGGTGAAGATGGCACTTCTTTGGATTTCCCTGCCTAATTCTATACCCCATGTCTTTAAGAACAAATAAAAAGAACAGGTCACAAGAAAAGAGATAAGCAAAAAGAAAATCAGATAATTCCATACCGAAAACAAGCTCCGCTTTTTCTTCATTTCAACACCGCCTTGTAGCCGAGGCCGTGAACCGTGACGATTTCAAAATCGTCACACCCGGAAAACTTATCCCGCAGCTTGGTAATATACACATCGACGGCACGGGAACCGGAGGATGATTCCACATCCCAAAACTCGTCCATAAGCTGTGAGCGGGTAAAGGTTTTTTTGGGGTATGACAACAGCTTATACAGCAGATTAAACTCTCGTGGCGTCAAAGGGATTTCATCGTCGCCGATGGTTGCGGAGTTTTCCTCTGCGTTCAGCACAACGCTCCCAACGGTCAGGCGTTTGCTGCTGGCGATCTTAGCGCGGCGCATCAGCGCCCCGATTCGCAGCGCCAATTCGTCAAGTTCTATGGGCTTGACCATGTAATCATCTATGCCGGCTTGGAATCCCCGTTGCTTTGAGGTCAGGTCATCACGCGCCGTCATAAACAGAATCGGGATGTCTTGATTGAGTTCCCGTACGGTCTTGGCAAACTCAAAGCCGTCGATACCCGGCATCATAATATCAGACACGATCAGGTCAAAAAGATTTCCGTACATAGCGTCATATGCTTCATTTGCACCGAGACAGCCTACCGCCTCATATCCGTTTTGTGTTAGGTAAGAACAAACGGCTTTATTTAGTTCACGGTCATCTTCCACGACAAGTATCTTAAACATGGGGCAATCCTCCTCTGCTGACATACCCTCTTATAATAGCATAGATGCAGTAAAATATGAACCGGCTATACCCTATATATTACCGGGAGATTGTTTGCGAGATGTTTGGAAATTGTTTGAGAATTGTTAATATTAAGAAGAAATAGCAAGTGCAAATGCAGCTCCGCCTGTCGAACGCCTCGAAGAGAAAAAATAGTTGCCGATTGCACGGCGATGGAATGCCAAAGCCCACTCCCAAAATTTCCTTAAGAAATTCTAGTGTGGGCTTGCTATGTGTTTGGTGCCGGTGGCGATACAGAACTTTTCAAAAAACGCAGTAACCGCAACGGTTATAGAGCAGTCGATATGCTGTGCTTACATCAAAATGACCCGTTCAAGCTCCGGCTTGGGCGGGTTTTTATTTCAGCCGAATCATAACCATATCGTCAATCCCGATTTCAGCGATGTCACACGGGACATATCCCCGAAGATGCGTTTTCAGTTTTAACGCTCCCAACGTGCGCCGTATGCTACCCACAAGTTGCGCGGAACGTCTTTTATAGCCGAAGGCCTTTAGAAGCCTACGCAGTTTTATCTTACAATAATCCTTGTTTGGAATATGCGTCAATTCAAGTTTTATGATTTTGAAATAGCTCTCTATGACACACTGCTCATTGATTGTTCCGTCGATACACAAGGCATGGTCTGTGTCACGCATTAAAATATTTAGCTCGTCAAGGTCGTCAAGTGAGCCGTCAAACTTTGATAGCTCAAAATAAATGCGCCTCCTAAACAGGATTTCATCTTTTCTGTATTTAGTCGGGATTGAAGCCTTGTCATTTTCCCAAATATCACGAATTACAGCCCGTTCATTCGATTGCGTAAAGTCCGACACCACAAAGAAAACAGCTATGTCATAAGGCGTATACAGGTATTTCAATGGCGGTCACCTTTTATCAGATTGCACGGACGGCAGAGGAGTTGTAAGTTTACCAATTCCGTCTTGCCGCCCTTCGACATGGGCGTGATGTGGTCAATTTGGAATAATGCCCGGTGCGGTGATTCCTTCCCGCATTTAGGATTACAGCAACGGTACAAGCCGTCTTTGGTTCTGGCGTTTGCATATACGCTGTCCTTTATCTTTCGCCCGATTTCCGGCGCAACATTGCATAATTCATATAGTGTCAAAGAAGTAAGGTCTATCGTTTCCCCGATGGTATTATCATCATCGTTAGACATCGGGAAATCGCCGTACAGCTTGTCAATTTCCGTTTCAAGCTGTCTTTTGAAAAAATACTTATTTCCGAAATACACCCGCAACAGACTGGTTTCGTCCTCCCAAAGTGCGTCAGTAAATTCCTTTTGCTCTCCGCGGCGCATATCTTTATCCACAATTTCTTTTGCAATTAAAGAGAGATTAACAGCCCGTCTATCAGCTTCATCAAACGGAATAAATAACGGCGCGGATTCTTTTTGCGCGTAATACTTTAACAGGTACTCAAGGTCATGCCCACCTTGGCTGTACGACCTGTATGGAGGAACCATATTATCATCGAAGTATGCCGCCTCGCATTGAGCAATCATAGCGTTTAGCGTTTTGCCCTCTATCACTTCGTCCTCAACGCCAAAGTCTGCAAAAATAGCGGGTAACGCCGCTATGAGCTCTATGTATCTCTGTTCAGAGTTGTCATAGACAAGTATTTGATGGTTATGCTCCATGTTGTTCTCGTCAATGAAGGTAAAGACATACATTCCAAGCGGAATGCGTTTGATAAAGTCAATGCTTTCAAGGCGGGATGTGTCTACGGTTTCATTAACAATACGCGCAAACTCTTCGAGTTTTTCAATGGAAATAATGCGGATATTACGCTCTCTATATTTACTGTCTTTATCAATAAAGTCATTTTCCTCGGATGATATTATGCTTTCGGGATTTACCCAAGCGATTCTACTGTTCCAATTATCGACAAAACTGACGATATACGCTTCTTTCGTACCCCCTGCCGCTTCACCACGTAAAGCACGGCCAATCATCTGTGTCATTAGAACGGTAGAAATAGTCGGCCTTGTAAGGAAAACAGTTTTAGTTTTTGGAAGGTCAACGCCTTCTGTCAAGATGTTTACGTTTATCAGTATTTGCATCTCGCCGTTTCGATACGCCTCTATTTGGCGTTCGTTTTCGGCGTTAGATACATCAATGTCAATAAACTCAGCTTTCGTGCCGGTTACAATTACACCGGCTTTTATACCGTGCTTTTTACCGTAATCCTCAAATAGTTTTTTAGTGTTATTGCGTGAAGTCTGCTCAACGCAAACACCAAGGTTTGACCATATTTTTTATGGTTATCGTTTTCAAAATAAGTCTTTACAATGAAGCTATTGCGGGTCTTGTTTTTGGCAATATGTTCCGCAATATCTTCCGGGATAAGGTCAAGCCGCTCAATATTTTTGATTGCACTTAATCCAAGTTCATCACCAAGTAGTATATCCGTATCATAACTCTCAAAGTCGGGCGTGGACAATATACCCCGCTTTATCAGCGTGTCCAAATCAACTTTATAAACAATATCGTCAGTAAACAACGGCTCTTTCCCCAACAGCCCTTGTTCCTGTTCGGACGTGCGGAATGGTGTAGCTGTCAGCCCAAGCATTTTTACGTTTGGGATTTTCGACTTTATATGTTCAATAATGCGGCGGTATGACCTTGCCGTTGCATGATGGGCTTCGTCAATAACAAAATACAATTCATTTTCACCCGTGAGCCATTCGTCAAGCCTATCCATATTTCTGATAATGCTATCCTTGCTGACAACAAGTATATCATCGTCATGCTTGATATGTATGGGGCGGTCATGTTGCCCGGATACTATGCGATATTTGAATGACGCGCGATTTAATACTATGTCACTAAAGGCATTGACAGCGAAGGAGTCCGCTGCTTGCTCTAAAAGCAAGTGCCTATGAGCAACCCAAAGAACTTTTTTCTTATTATCTATTGCGGTTGGCAGTAGCCATCTTGTCGCGGTCATAGTTTTCCCCGCGCCCGTGGGAAGCACCACCAACGTGTTAAACAAATCCTGTTTGTTAATTGTGTTTAGTTCGGCTATTGCCGCTACTTGATGTGGATAGAGAGGGCGGGGATTTTTACCCTGCTTTACCTTAACGGTTTTTGCGTTTTTGCTCAATACAGTATTTTCATCCATCGAAACACCCTCCACTTTCACATAATCATATATAGTATCATTGTAGCCAGTTGGCTTTTTGCATTATAACATACATTTCATTTGACTTCCACAGGATTTTACAAAAAATATGAGAAAAAGCGGCCAAGGCGTTCAACCTTAACCGCTTTTACTTCACCGTGGGACTATTCCCACGGCGGCGTATCGTCCGGCGCAAGCTGACAGACTGCATGATGGCCGAACTCATAGAGCGCATAGAGGTTTTTCACGCCGAGAAGTCGGAGGGGCGGCACACGCAGCGGGTTATCATTCACTATAATTGTGTCGGCGTTTTAGAAGTCCCTCAAACGCTGGCCATGCCGGAAATCACCGTGCAGACCCGGCGAGGTGTACAAGTTACCTACGCACCGGCACAAGCCACGGCGTAAAATAATGCGAGTGTTCTTATAGAATACTCAAATCCTATAAGAACACCCGCACTGGTGCCGGTGGCCGGACTCGAACCGGCACGGTGTCGCCACCGGTGGATTTTGAGTCCACTACGTCTGCCAATTCCATCACACCGGCAATTCCGCGGAACGCGCTACAGAGAGTATTATACTCCGCTCCGCCCTGTCTGTCAAGCCGCTAAACTGGCGCATATTTATCCAAAATTTCCCTTACAAGCGTCTTCACAAATACAGCCGCCTCGCCGATGATTGCATCCTCAGAAAAGGATTTATCGCGCGTCTTGACCTCAACCACGCCCCGGCCGACCGTTTTGGGGCTGATAATCACGCGGAGCGGAACACCCAACAGGTCCGCGTCGGAGAACATCACCCCCGCGCTCACGGCGCGGTCGTCATACAAGACCTCCACGCCCTCCCGCAGCAGCGTGTCATACAGTGTATCGGCAGCCGCCTTTACAATCTCCTCGTCGCTGCGGAGCGCGCATAGTTGCACCTGCCAGGGAGCGATCGGCATCGGCCATATCGGCCCGTATGCGTCGTGGCTCGCCTCGCAAACCGAAGCCATCAGCCGCCCGACGCCGATCCCGTAGCACCCCATGACGGGGACCCGCGCCACGCCGTCTTTGTCCAGGTATTGCATACTCATCGATTGTGTATATTTTATTCCTAATTGGAATATATTGCCTATCTCAATGCCTTTTCGTATCCTTACACTGCGGTTCCCGCAGGCGGGGCATACGGCGCCCTCGTATGTCTTGGCAAAGTCGTGGTACTCCGCGCCGGGGCCGTCCCGCCCGGGGGAGAAGCCCTTATAATGATAATCCTCCTTGTTGGCGCCGGTCACCAGTCCGCCCAAGCCCTTCAGCGAACGGTCAAACAGCACCTCCGCCTTGGCGGTGAAGCCCGCCGGGCCGCAAAAGCCGTATGCCACATCGTCCGTATGCGCCGTATCGGGATGGATTTCTTCCTTCAAATAGTTCCGCAGCTTGGTCTCGTTGACCTCCAGATCCCCCCGGATGAACACAATCACCGGCTCATCCGATTCGTTTTTGCGGAACATCACCGCTTTGCAGGTCTTGTCCGGCGTGATGGAGAGTAGGGCGCACAATTCGTCAATCGTCTTCGTGCCGGGCGTGGATATTTCCTCTAAGGGGCTGTCATCAAAAACGGGCTGCTCTGAAATACATTCCGCAACCTCCATGTTCGCGCTGAAATCACAGCTTCCGCAGAGCACGATGGAATCCTCCCCCGCGTCGGCCAGAAGCATAAATTCATGGGCGACCTTCCCGCCCATCATGCCCGAATCGGACTTGACGACAACCACTTCCGGTATCCCGGTCCGGGTACAAATGCGCTCATACGCCCGGTAGCACAGCTCATAATACCGCTCCAAATCCTCCTGTGAGGTGTGGAACGAATAGGCGTCCTTCATGGTAAACTCCCTGACGCGGATCAGACCGCCGCGGGCGCGCGGCTCGTCGCGAAACTTCGTCTGTATCTGATAGACCATGAACGGATAGCTGGTGTATGACGGCGCGGCGTCGCGCACCAGATGGACGACCGCCTCCTCATGGGTCATCCCCAGCACCATATCGCTGCCGTTCCGGTCGGTAAAGCGCAGAAGCGCACTGTCCACGCTGTCAAACCTCCCCGACTCCTTCCAGAGGGACGCGGGCATGGCGACGGGGAGCATGACCTCCTGCCCGCCGATCGCGTCCATCTCCTCGCGGATGATGGCTTCTATTTTTTGCGTGATGCGCTTGGCCGGGGCAAAGAGCGAGAATATACCGCTCCCGACATTCTTGATATAGCCGCCCCGCGTCATCAATATATGGCTCTCGATCTGGCACTCGGCGGGGGTTTCTTTGAAGCGCGTGCCCACCAGCTGACTTATTTTCACTAGAGGTTTCCTCCCGGATAGCTTTTTGCCATTGTACAGCCCGGGCGCGCGGATGTCAAGGGCGGTTGCATCACCGATGTAAAAGAACAGGAAAAGGATATGGCAGTAATGTAAAAAATACTTGTAAAGTGACTAAAAACATGATACAGTACGTAACGTAATAAATAGAGCGCAGTGATATAGGAAAATTACTTTTAGGAGGAGCAAGACATGTCAATCCGTCAAAAAATCCTTGGGGGTTTCATCATCGTTGTTATTCTGGGAGTAGCCCTCGGTCTTCTCGGCGTCATATCCACGACCATGCTCACCAACCAGGCGTATGAGCTGGATAAATTTCAAAATGAATCCGCCAGCTTCGCCAGCATACTCAACGCGCACAACACATGGAGAAACGGCATGAACAGAACGTTGATGACCGGAACGGAGTTTACAGGCTCGCTTGACCCGGATACGTGCGCCCTTGGCAGCTGGCTGCGCAGCGACGAGGCCAAAAATGTGACAGATCCGGCCATTTTGTCTCTCCTGAACCAAATTGACGCGCCGCATGATTCTATCCATTACGGCGCGGAACCGGTCATAGCAAAGGTGAAAGCCGGCAATCTGACCGGGGCTCAGGAGGAGTTTATCAATGTTGTCATTCCAGAGCTCGAGAAGGTTATTACAGGGCTGACCGCCATAGGCGCCAGATACAATGAGATGGTCTCGGAAAAAGTCCTTGCCATGGAAGAATCGGGGCGGTCCTTCACCATCATGTCCATTGTGATCATCGTCATCGCGGTCGCCCTCGCCCTAATCCTAGCGGTCAGGATTGCCAACTCCATCAGCAAGCCGATGGTCACGCTCGCCGCCTGGTTTAAGAAAGCGGGCACTACCGGCGACCTCACCCTTCAGGCGGAGAACATTAAACTCATCGAAGAGCTGTCTAAGAGAAAAGACGAGCTCAACGTGCTGAGTGAAGGAGCCTCCTCCTTTGTCCAGCATGTTGTGAACATCTCCGCGGAACTGGAAGCCGTCGCCAAAGGGGATCTATCTACAAAGGTGGAGTATCTTTCCAAAGACGATGTGATGGGTACCGCGTTGACGCATATGATCGACAATCTCAACGATTTGTTCGGCAACATCAATCTCTCTTCCGCGCAGGTCTCCAAAGGCTCCAAGCAGATTGCCGACGGCGCCCAGTCATTGGCGCAAGGATCGAGTGAGCAGGCTTCCGCCGTTGAGGAACTCTCAAGCGAAATCACCCAGATAGCGGAACAGACAAAAGCCAACGCCGATATGGCCGGCAAAGCCGCCACGCTGGCAAACACGATTAAGAGCAACGCCGAAAAAGGCAGCCGCCAGATGGACGAAATGATGTCTGCCGTAAAAGCGATCAACGACGCCAGCGCGAGCATCAGCAAGGTCATCAAGACCATTGACGACATCGCTTTCCAAACCAACATCCTCGCCCTCAACGCGGCAGTAGAGGCGGCAAGGGCCGGACAGCACGGCAAAGGCTTCGCCGTCGTGGCCGAAGAAGTGCGCAACCTCGCCTCCAAAAGCGCGGAAGCGGCCAAGGAGACAAGCAACCTAATCGCCAACTCCATAGAGAAAGCGGAGCTGGGCTCCCGCATCGCCGGGGACACCGCGTCCAGCCTGACTGAAATCGTGGCCGGCATCAACGAGAGCAGCCAAATCGTCGAGCAGATCGCCAAATCCTCAGAGGCCCAGTCCGCGGGCATCACGCAGATCAACAAAGGGATTGATCAAGTGGCGCAAATCGTCCAGCAGAACAGCGCGACGGCGGAAGAGGAAGCCGCGGCGTCGGAGGAGATGAGCGGACAGGCCGCCACGCTGGAGGATTTGGTCGCGCAGTTCAAGCTCAAAGACGGCGGCACACGCAGGCTGTCATCGGAGAGCGCCTCAAGGAGAAGGATACCCATGCCGGAAAAAACGGCGTACGCGCCGGACGGCGGGGAGTATGGGAAATATTAGCGCCTTGGATTCCGAACCGGGTCTCCCATCATGCGGAGCGGCATTCCTTTTTAGGAATGCCGCTTTTATATTGTGGATTCGTTGTTTACCAAAACAGGCAAATGTCCGGCATCAGCGATATATAGTGATCCAAACCCCAAAGACGCCCGCCGTCGGATAGATTTCATTCACTTTTTATGCCCTTTTTGCATCTTTGCGTTTACAACGTTCAGACTGGTGTGCTATAATGAAAGTCACTTGACATGGGGAGGAGTGCGCTTGCCATGCGGAGCAGAAAAAGCAGCGAGATTACATACGAGACCATCATCGGAAACGGCATCAAGCTGGAGTCCGGGATGCTCACGGGGAAGGAGCCTGTCAGGATCGACGGCGAATATACCGGCGTGATAAACCTGAGCGGGCATCTCCTGATCGGCGAAAGCGGGAGCGTCAACGGGAACATACGGGCAGGATCAATCCTGATTGCCGGGTATGTCAAAGGGGACGTCTACTGCGATTCGACGGTACATATGGCCGCCACGGCGCATGTGGAGGCGCGTGTCGCCGCCCAAACGCTCAAAACGGACGAGGGTGCGCACTTCAACGGGCAATGTATGATGCTGAACGCGAAAACAAGAAATGTCTTCGCCAGCCAATCGGATCAGGAAGAGATGAAGGCGTTTGATTTCGCGAAGCTGAACGATGTGTTTATCCCCGAAGATGGGCCCCCTGTTATCCCCGATTTACCCGACGAGCTGTAACCACAAGCGATTTACGGCTCCCGGCTCACCGTCAGCGTAAAGCTGAACTCGGTGCGCCCGTCCGCGCTTGTGACGGTAATGTCCTCGTCATGAGAGTTGAGGATACTGCGGACCAAAAACAGCCCCAACCCCAGCCCTGTCTTGTCGCAGCTGCGGGAGCGGTCGGCTTTATAGAAGCGGTCGAAGACATACGGCAGGTCTCCGGGCGGGATGGTAGGCCCGCAGCTTATGACCGACACCCGCGCTTTGCCCGCCAACGGCCGGATCGCCAGCCCCAGCTCTCCGCCCGGTTCGGAAAATTTTACGGCGTTGTCGAGCAGGTTGGTCAAGACCTGCGTGATGGAATCGGGGTCGGCGTGGACATAGAGCGTCTCCGGCTCCGGCACGTCCAGCTTCACGGCGAGGCCTTTTTCCTCGACGCGCTGTTCAAAGCCCAGCAGAATGCGCAATGACAGCTCGGCGATGTCAAACGTGCGCGGATACAGCTCCAGCTGCCCCGTTTGCAGGCGGGAAAGGTTGGCGGTGCTTTCGACCAAGCGCGACAGGCGCATAACCTCGTCTTTTATAATTTGCAGCGTCTCCCCGCGCTTTTCTTCAGGCACCGTGCCGTCAAGGACGCCGCCGATGAACCCCGAAATGGTGGTCATCGGCGTTTTCAATTCATGCGACACATTGGCGATGAAGCCGCGCCGCAGCTCTTCGCCGCGCTGCAATGTCTCGGCCATGCCGTTAAAAGCCTGCGCGAGGTCATGGATTTCGCCGTCATGCAGCCTTTCCACATCGGCGCGAGCGGAAAAATCGCCGCGTTCAAAGCTGCGGGCGCAGGCCGCCATCTGTCGCAGGGGCCTTGTCTGCCTCCGCGCGGAGATATACGCCGTGACGCCCGACAGCAGAACGATGATGACGCTCATCAGCGCACAGCTTCTCATAAACTCGCGCATCAGCTGCTTGTTTGGGTAAGAACTGACCACCACATTGCCGACCGTAATTTTGGTAAACCCGGACAGGGTCTGAACGTTGATGACAAGGGGGAAGGATATGGTCGCGGATACGTCGGGGCGGAGGTCGCCCGAATCAAGCAGGACAGAACCATCCGTGCCGTGGATGCTGATGTGCAGGTCGCCGAGGCTGGCCATTAGCGGCAGGGCGTTGCGGATCTCCTCCGTGAACCTAAGCCTCCCCTGGAGAAGGGTCACGCGGGGAACGATATATGCCCCTACCTGCTGCGCGGCGGTCTGCATTTTGCTTTCCTGCTGCGCGGACAGAATGCGCGAAGCGCCCGCCACAAACGCGGCGGTCAGCGCCAGCATACTGACCGTCAGCAATATGACCGAGCGCAGGAAATAGCGCAGGAAGATCGTCTTACGCATGGGACTCAAACTTATATCCTACGCCCCAGACCGTTTTCAGCGACCAGGCCTCCGAAACGCCTTCCAGCTTTTCACGCAGGCGCTTGACATGGACGTCCACCGTGCGGCTGTCGCCGAAATAATCGAAGCCCCATACCTCGTCCAGCAGCTGGTTGCGGGTGTAGACGCGGTTGGGGGAAGCCGCGAGATGATAGAGCAGCTCCATCTCCTTGGGCGGGGCGTCCACCGCCTGCCCGTTGATAGAGAGGGTAAAGGAGTCCATGTCGATGACGAGCTTGTCAAAGATCAAACGGCGCGGCTTGCCGCCGCCCTCCGTCCGGCGCAGAACGGCGTGGACCCGCGCCATGACCTCTTTCATGTCAAAGGGCTTGCCGATATAGTCGTCAGCGCCCATCTCCAGCCCCTGCACTTTATCAAATGTCTCTGTCTTGGCGGTAATCATGATGACCGGCGTTTTGCCTTGGGCGCGGATCTCTTTGCAGACCTCCCAGCCGTCCAGTCCGGGCAGCATCAGATCAAGCAGTACGATTGACGGGGCATCCTCCTCGTACAGCTTCAAGCCTTTCCGCCCGTCGTCCGCCACGCGGACCGAGAAGCCGTCCTTCTCCATGTAAAGGCGCAGCAGTTCGGCGATATTTTTGTCGTCCTCGACAATTAGGGCCGTTTTTTGATTCATGACCATCCCTCCGCGGTTTGATATGTATTTTAATTTACCGAAAAAGATGTACCTTTTGATTATAACCGGAAAGGGGGATCGAATTGGTGAAGATTTTGTAAAAAGTAAGCGCGGTTGACATAAAGGCTGTGTATAACTCTGTGGATAATGTGCATAACTCCCGCATTTTGGCGGGAGAATTTGGTTTACGCACGCGATATGAAATAAATGGAAATGAGGGCAATTTAGCAAATGCGGGAAAATCCCCCTTGATTTGGTTTCGGGCTTATGGTATAATCGTAACTGCAATTTACGCATGTAACTTTTATTCACAATCTGTGAAAGGGGAAGCGGCAGAAAATGATCGAGCTGAAGAACATAACCAAGAGTTACGCGCGGGGGCGCGTAAAAGCGGTGGACGACCTCAGCCTGAAAACCGAACCCGGTGAAATCTTTGGTTTTATCGGGCCGAACGGCGCCGGAAAGACCACGACAATCAAGATGATCACCGGCATCTTAACCCCGGACACGGGCAGCGTCACCGTCGGCGGTACGGATATGCTGGCCGAGCCGGTAAAGGCCAAAAGGCTGATCGGCTATGTGCCGGACAGTCACGATGTCTTCGACAGGCTCAAGGGGATCGAATACCTCAACTTTATCGGCGACGTCTACGGCGTGCCGGAAAAGGAGCGCCGCGAGCGGATCGAAAAACACCTCGCCATGTTTGAGATCGCCGACGCGGCCGGCGAACTGGTGCGCTCCTACAGCCACGGCATGAAGCAGAAGCTGACGCTGACCGGCGCGCTGATCCATAAGCCGCCGCTGTGGCTGCTGGACGAGCCGCTGACCGGCCTCGACCCCAAGAGCGCGCTGGCGCTGAAAGAGGAGATGCGCGCCCATTGCCGCGAAGGCAACACCGTCTTTTTCTCGACACATATCCTGGAAGTCGCCGAGCGCCTGTGCGACCGCATCGGCATCATCTACAAGGGCAAGCTCGCCGCGGTCGGCACGATGGACAGCCTGCGCACCGGGGAGAAGGACGCGACACTGGAGCAAATCTTCTTTGAATTGACCGAATAGGGAGGATGGACGGTATGACACGCACGTATTTCAAAAACGCTTCCAAAAGAGTAAAAATCCTTGCCATCGTGCCGGCCATTATCATAGTAGTTGCCGTCGTCATTATGTTGATCCTTGCCATGCGGGGGCCGTCCGTAACCATCGAAAACCGGCAAATCCGCATTTCCGGCCTGTATGGCCAGACGATTGATTTTGACGAGGTCAAAAGCGTTGCCCTCCTTGAGAAAAGCATGGGCGAAATGGATTCGGGGACTCGTATAAATGGCGTCGGCGGGTTCGGCCAGACCCTGTTGGGGTATTTCAATTCCAGATCTTTAGGGGAGACCGTGCTGTTTGTGCAGGCCAAAACCTCGCCCACGATCTGGATCGAATGCGAGGGCCGGCGGGACGTTTACATCAGCTACGGTGACAGCCAAAAAACCCGCGACCTATATGAAACGCTGCGCACGATCAACTAAAAACCGGAAAGGGGACGTTTTATGAACGCCTTTCAAGAATACTGGCGCGTGTTCTGCCTGCATGTCCGTATGCAGTTGTCGCTTTCGGCGGTCAGCGCCAAGGGGCGGAAGCGTTCGGGCAAAGAGACGGCCAAAATGCTCGGCTTCGGGTTCCTTATCCTCTACGCCGTGGCGGCCATCCTGCTCCTTTATGGGTTTATCCTTCTGCCCTTCCTGCGCGCCGCGGCCGAGGCGGGGCTGCAAATCGCGGTCATGGGCGTTATCGTCCTGGTCTGCATGATTGTAGTGATGGTCTTCGGAGCCTTGACATTGCTTTCGCTCGTCTTCGGCGCGAGAGACGCCGAGGCTTACGCGGCTTTGCCGCTGCGTGAGCAGTCGGTCTTCGCGGCCAAGTTCAGCATAGCCTACGGCATCGAAATGGGGGTTACGGCTCTTTTCCTGTGGCCGGCCGTTGTCATATACGGCATGGTGTCCGAGCTGGCCGCCATGGATTTTGTCATCCTGCTCCTCCGCGCACTGCCGGTATGGCTGCTGCTGCCGATGGCGCCGATGGCGCTGGCCGCGCTGATCTCGATGCTGTTTACCCGCCTGATGGCTTACACAAGGCGGCGCGACACCCTGCTGATGGTCTTCGGGATGCTCCTATTTTTCGGGATGCTGCTCGGCCAGGGTTTGCTGATGGGGCGTATGCCGACGCTGGAAGACCCCGACCGCATCATGGAAATCCTTAGCGACAACAGCGCGATGCTGGAAGCGGTGACCCAATCCTTCCCTCCTGCGATGTGGTGCGCGCAGGCGCTGGTCGATGAAAACACCGCCAAGGCAGGGCTGGGGTTCCTCGGCATACTCGGTTCGGCTGTCGCCGGGGGCGCGGTTTGCCTGCTATTGAGCCGCCGTCTCTATTATAAAGGCGTTTTGGCGCAATTGGAAGCCCCGAAAGGAAAAACAAAAGGGTTTAAGGCGGACGCCGTCAAAACGGGCGGCGCGCTGGGGGCTTTCTTTTCCAAGGAAATGAAGGTCATCATACGCACCCCGGTCTACGCCATGAATATCCTGACCGGCGTGGCCGTCTTCCCGATTATGTTCTTATTCATTTCGCTCAGCCAGGGCACGGGCATGTCGGGAGGGATTGGGGACATCTTTGAAACAATGCTGGGCGACGCGCGGGGCGGGCTATACTTTCTGCTGGCCGCCGGCGTCGTGATGCTGACGGCGGTGATGGGCTCCACCTGCGTGTCAACCACCTTCTCCCGCGAAGGCCGTATGCTGTGGATTTCGCAGACAGCGCCGGTCCCGGCAAGGACACAGGTGGCGGCGCGCCTGCTCTGCGGCTTTATGCTGACAGTCATAGGGTCGGTGCTGTCGCTGTCGATGCTGGTTATTTTTGTAGGGTTCACCGTGCCGGAAGCGGTTTTCGGCCTGGTGGCGGGCTTATGTACGGCGTTCCCGATGCTGTCCGCCGCCATCGTCCCCGACGCGCTGAAGCCCAAACGCAAATGGAACAGCGAAGCCGAGGCCATAAAGCAGAATATGAACTCCGTACTGTCGTTATTGCTCAACATGGGCATGGCCGTCGCCATCGGCATCGCGGCGTTCGCGCTGCAACTGCTGGTCCCGGTCTGGGCCGCCGTGGCGATACTGGCGGTCGGATGCCTCGCCGCCGGGTACGCGCTCTTTTGCTACGCCGCCCGTATCGCGGACGGGATGATGAAGACGGTGGACGGGTAGCCGCCCCCGCATAATCTGATTCGAAAAGTAGGACACGGACGCCTTTTTTCTGTTATTCTATAGCCGAAAGGAGGGTGGGGCATGGACTTGCTGACGCAACTTAACCGCGCGATGGTTTTTGTCGAGGAGCATATTTGCGACGACATAGCTCTAGCGGACATATCCTCTGTTACGGCATATTCGGGGTATCATTTTCGCAGACTGTTTTACTACCTTGCCGAAATGCCGCTGTCGGAGTATATCCGAAAGCGAAAAATGTCGCTCGCGGCCGCAGACCTGCAAAATGGCTGCGACAGAGTGATAGACCTTGCTGTGAAATATGGCTACGACAACGCCGACAGCTTCACGAGGGCGTTCGTGAGGCAGCATGGCTTAACGCCCACCGCCGCGCGGGAACCGGGCGCCGCATTCAAAATATTTCCTTCTCTTTCCTTTCAAATAAAAATCAAAGGAGTGCAGGAAATGAATTGGCGAATCGAAAAAAAGGACGCCTTCGAGGTGTTCGGCATCGAGCGGATTTACAAAAATGATGCGTGGAGGGACATCCCCGCGTTTTGGGATGAGAAGTTCAAGGACGGGAGCACGGAAAGGCTCATAAAGCAAGCCGGGCGGTCTGACCTTATGGGCACGAGCAGCCATACGGACGCGGAGGCGGACGGATTTTCCTACATGATCTGCCTGTTTGCGGGCGACGGCTGCGATACCGGAGGGTTTAAGGCCGTCAAAATACCGGAGGCCACCTGGGCTATTTTCCGGGGTGAAGACATGGACTCGAGCGAGGATTTTGGCACAGTAACCCCGAAACTCTTTGAGCGGGCGTACAGTGAATGGCTGCCTTCGTCCGGCTATGAAAAAGCGAACGCCCCTGAAATGGAACTCTACTGCACTACAGAAAACGGGAAATTCTATGATGAAATATGGATACCCGTGGTGAAGAAGTAAGTGCGATTTATTGAAAAAGTCCGCCGGAGAACCCGGCGGGCTTTTTCTCATCTGGCATACCGCTCCTCGTCAGTGACGGGGATTTCTCCCTTTTCCCGCTCATATTCCTCGATACACAGCAAGGCCAGATATTCCATCTGCGCGTTGAACGAGCGGCGGTTTTTTTCAGCAATGTGGGAAATCTTTATATAGGTATCCGTTTCAAAGCGCACACTCGACGTCACTAGGTCTCGTTTGCCTTTTGCCATATCAACACCTCACCAGCATTATGATGTCACTTTTATAGTATAATGAAAGCACTTGACTTTATACTGGCAAAGCGGTACGATAATGCCACCACAAAAAAAACAATAGAGAGGTGAAAAGATGGGAATTTTAGAAAAAATGGAAAAAGCCTATGGGGAGCTTAAGGGTTACAGTTCTTTTTTGGATGCGTATGACAGGGTCAGCAGCAAGAAAGGCGACATAGACTGGCTGGTCAGAGTGGCTTTTAGCTTCGGATGGCAGCAAGGGGAGGAGAGTGTCCGGGAAGAAATGCAGAAATCGCAACGGGTTGACGGATTATAAAAATTTATTCGATATTTTTGAAAAAAGTTGTTGACAACGGGTATGGGCTTTGCTATACTAATCAAGCGTCTCTCAACAAGGGGCCGCACACCAAGCGACCACGCAATGTACCTTTAGCAATTAAATAACGTAACCGAAAAGAAAGCCAGTAGAATCGTTTAGCTGAGAGGCTAAGCGAAGCGGGGCGTCACCCATTGAATGCTTGGTGGGTGA
>JAIRUW010000077.1 GCA_031254195.1 Oscillospiraceae bacterium | reverse complement strand
TAGCCCGCCCTGTCAAAGAACCGCCCCGACTCCCCATCGTCCGTATAGTGGACGATATTCTTGAAGCCGTTTGTCTTTGCGTATTCTTCCAAGAGCAGTTTTTGATTTTGGATTGAGTTTGATTCGCTGTTGTCGGTCTGCCCATCGTCAACGGACAGCCTTTCGTATAGGGCGGTAATTTGACTTTCTCTCATTTTGCTTGCTCCTTTCCGCGCAATAAAATAAGCTGATAATGGCTTATTTATCAGCTTTCCCATATATTTGATAAATAAGTCTTTATCAGCTTATAACACCCGCCGCTAATTTATATTTGGCATATTGCCGCACGGCGAAGTGATCCGCTTCGCGTTCTTTCAATGCCTTGAACATGAGATCGACCGCGTTCTCAAAGGTTTCATCGTCCTCACGGACTTCCATCGCGTTAATCATTTCGACAAGGGTATTGATGTTGCGTTCTTCATCCGGGGCTTCGTAGTGGATAAAGCCCATCAGAGCGGTATAAAGCAAGGTTTCTGCCTTTTGCCAAAAATCATCCCCGGATTTGCCTTCGCCTTTTGTATTCGCTATCAGAGCCGTAACAAACTTCAAAATGTCCTTTTCATTGCGGATGTAGTCAAAGGGGTTGTACTTCATTGACTTGGCAAAGTCTATGGTGTTCAAGACTTTGATAACGTACCCATTGCGCTCCAACAGTTTTCCGCATTCTACCAAAATGCTGCCTTTCGGATCGGTGACAACATAAGAACTGTGCATCTGCATGAGGTTTGGCTTCAACCAAAATCGTGTCTTGCCGCTTCCCGAACCGCCTATAATCAGCACGTTTTTATTACGCGCATAGGCAGGGTTTTTGGGGCGCGGGTTCATGGTAAGGCTTTCTGTTTGCGTCAATATGACGTTGTTCTCCGGCTTGGGGTCGATATAGGGCTTGATGTCTTGCTTCGTTCCCCAGCGGGCAGAGCCGTATTCCACGTTTTTGCGAAACTTCTTTGCGCTCTTGCTCCTGATGTATATAACCATAAAGACAAGCGCGGTTCCGGCAAGCCCCACAAGCAAATCTTGGCCGTCAAAGCTCAACATGGGTTTAGCGAAAACCTTATTGACAGATTCCATAAGCGGGGACAGTTTTTCCAGTAATCCGTCGCCGGGCGTGATACGGTAGGCTTCTCCCAGCTTGTTGGCAAACCAAAAGATGAAGATGTACGGGATATTGGCCAGAAGGTGTTTTTTGATGATGGGCGTAATATCCGTCACAATTCCGGCCCCTCCCTGCGTTTGTTGCGTACAGGATCAACGGGCGCTGTAACTTGCTCCAACGCCTTTTCCAGCCCTTGTTTCAAAGACGGCTTATCCTGTTTCTTCACATTCTTTTTTGTATAATCGGCAAGCGCCGACATGATGACATCGGAATCGCGCCCCTTGAAGAAAACCACCCACTTGGGCGGCGTAACTGAAGAATCCTTTTTGATCGCGTAGTCCACTCCGTACTTACGGGCCACGCGCTCAAAATCCTTTATCTGTTCATTCGTCAGCTCGGCATTGCTGGCGCCGCCCCCTTGCCTAATGAGGTTCTTGACGCTCTGTTTGCCTTGATATGTTTTGGGCGTTTTGCCTTTTTGCTTCTGCCGCCGCATTTCAGTCAGCAGCTTCAATGCGGCTTTCTTAAACATTTGAGCGGTCAGTTTTGTACCGCGAAAGACCATCGACACGCTCCGCTCATTGATTGGTTCCTGTATGATAAGATCACATCCTTTCCATTACACGCGCACCCAAACAGCCACCATGCGGCCTGTCTTGCCACAGATACGCTTGCCGACCGTTTTCACCTTGCCTGCGGCTTTCAATTCAGTCAGGCGCGGGGCGGCAAAATTGCGTTCATAATACTTTGTGTAGCCTCTGATGTGCATGGCTTCCGCGATTTCAGTCGCGGTCATTTCCATATCTCCCATGACCTCCAAAATGGCGTCCCTGCGCCGTCCCGCCAGCGGCTTGATAGCCTTGTAGCTCTCACGCCTTGTCTCCGTTGTGACACTCACATAAATCCCTCCTAAATTGAAATAGCCGCTTTCAAGCGGCGGGGTATTGCGTCTCTTTGATTTTCCTTTAGCTGCGCGAGTAAGGCGATGTTATAATCCTTAACATCGGGCGGCGGTTCCGCGATAATATTTATGGCCCGTCCCGCCAGCGATTTTTCAGCAAAGACCGACTCCATGATGATCTGCATGGATTCAAGCCCGGCATTGTCATTGTCAAGACACAGATAAACGGTATCTATATCGGGATGGTCTTTTAAGTATTGCCGGAGCGCGATTGAGGACACGCCGCCAAGCGACAAATAGCTGTAGCCGTCATATTGGCCTGTCTCAATCTTTATAATGGTTGCAACGGATAACACGTCTATAGGGCTTTCGCCCACAATCAAATGCCTGCTTGCCGGGTCAGGGGACGGCAAGGCGAAGCTGTAACGCTTGTCACTGCCCTCAACATCCTGCCGGAAGCCGGAGGTTATCCCGCGCAGCCACGCGAATCGGGGCGTGTTTTGGGGGTCATAACCCACGAATACACAATTATAGTAAGGTTTGCTTTCGTAAAACCGTCCTTCATAAAAACAACGGTACACAATATCGCTGTCTATCCCGCGCCTCAAGATATAATTGAGCGCGTGTGTGCCGCAACGGTTCGCTTTTGGCAGGGCGAAAGGTTTTCTAACCTTTGGAGATACCGGCTGGGAAGGAAGGGATGGGGCGGTACGCCTGTGGTCTAAAACCGTCTCAACGGCGTCTACAAACTCCAAACCGCGAACATGGATGAGGAAATCCAACGCGCTTTTGCCGCCCATGTGACCGACCCAATTCCAAAGTCCGTTGCTGATGAAAAAATAGTCCAGTTCTTTCAGCGCGTATTCATTCGGGCCGGTTTTTTTGATTGCGCCCGGCTCACGGGCTTGGAGATACGATAAAAGGTCAACGCGCTTGGCCTCCGCTATCTGTTCTTTGCTAACTCCGGGCATGAATCACCACCGTCCTCTTATTTTTAGGCATGAAAAAACGGCGGTGAGGAAACCCCGCCGCCGTTATACCGTAGGTTGTTCTTTTTTTACCGTAGGAGACGCCCGCCCCTGCGCCGCAATCGTCTTTTGATGTTCCCCCAGCGCGTTCAGGACGGAGGATTTTTCCCGCGCCCGGTGCTTCTCTTTAACCGCCGCCGTGAGTTTTAGAATGTAGCTGCCGATTGCTTTGTCACATTTCCCGCTATATCTGAACGAACAGCCGCCGTCTGATTTATAGCGGATTTCTTTCAGTGATGATTGTACCCATTTGCGGGTCTGCGTGGGTAGTTTTATGCCATTTTCACGAAACAAGTGTACAAACAGATTCCATCCGTCATGGTTTAATCTCGGTACAGGATTATGCAGCAGCAGTTCGCGCTCCGCTATGCTTATGGCGGCGTCCCGCGCCTGCTGCATGGGAAGATTGTGCGCGTCCGCTTCCTCGCGCCGCCCCAAAAGCTCCGCTATGGTGTCATCTATCCATTCCGCAGGCTCGGCAAGCAACGCCTCAAACTTGGCTTCTATAAAGCCGTGTACGCTAAAACCGGGCTGATCCAGCCGATCCAGCGGAAGCATTGCCAATGGAACCATCCAGCCGTTGCAGGGGGTGTAAAGCGGGGAGTTCATGCCGTACTGCATAAAATCCTTTTCCATTGTGTACAGTTCCGGCCCGGTGTCGATGGGGGAACGTCTAAACCAGCTTTTATCTTCTTGAAAGAGTGTTTTCGATAATCTCCGCTTATCATCGGGAGGGAATAGGTCGGCTTTTCTGACTTTCGGCTGGGTGTAACGGGGTGACAGGCCGTATGTGCTAACAATCTTTTGCAAGTTTTCTGCGTATCGCGCCTCTTTTCCTTTATACTGCTCAATAAACTCGGCAAATCTGTTGTCGGCACAGATATGGATACCTGTTGAACCTTCATATATAATGCCTCTATACCGAAACAGATCAGCGTCAAAGTCGTTGCGGACGCTTACGGCGTTTTTGCAGGGTTGGTATTCACCCTCCGCTTTCCTGGTGTAGTAGGCATTTGAGTGTTTCCGCGCCGTACTCATACGACAACCTCCGCTTTTTTACCACGCCTCGGCTCTGCATGATTGGGAGCGGCACGGCGGGCGGCGATCTGCTTCTGTCCCGCCTCTAACTGGCCTATAAGGGACGTTTTTCGGGGATTACGGACACGCACCTTGAATGTGGCGGGCCATGCGTCCTTTTCGCGTTTATCCCGCATAGCGTTAAGAGCGGTCTGTAACGCGCCCTCGTCCTCCGGGTGTACGCGGTAGTCTGATAATGGCCCGTGCTGGTTTCGCAGGCGTTCCCGCTGACCGTCATACTCCGCGTGGGGGAGCCGTAAGTCCGTGCCGTCCTCAAACTTACCACTGACCGTATGCAGGGGGAGCGCGGCCTTTTGTATATCCCTGATACTATCCCGGTAATCCAGTTGGTACAGGTCGCCCATCACGCGCCCGTTTTCCAGCCCGGTAACAACCACGGCATAGGCCATGATTCGGTCGTTGACAACAACGGAGGACATGTAACTGTCGATGCCGCCAAGAACCGTACCGTAGTAGTTCCATCTTTGGTGCGCCTCGGAGCCGGTGATGAACGCCTCGCGCTCTTTTACGCGCTCCGTCCCGGACTGACGGGACAACCAAAGAAAGCGGTTGTTTTCGCCGTCCGGGTGTTGTGCGGCCTTTTTGAACCCATCAACGTCAAACTGGAAGTCACTTTTATAATGCTCGGTGTTGATCTCCACGACCGCGCCCAGCGCGGCCATGATGTCCACGTTTTCATATTTCCGCATGGTCTGATCCCTCCAATCTTTTTTGTTAAGGGCATAGAATAACCCCCGTACATAGACGGGGGAGTGTACTATTCCGATTGTCTGCTGCCTTATAATTATTGACTTTACTGTGTTTTTTGGCGGTTCCTTATGGTATACTATTCTCAATAAGTAGATCCATCGCATCACCTCCTTTATGCCTAGCGCACGCTAAGCGTCGGAGGAACAAAGACCGCCAGCCCATTGCCCTGCAAACGGCGTCGCCACCGCTTACCTGCCGAATAGTAAGATACCACAACCACTAAACCGTGTCAAGCACAAACTGAGCCATCGCAATGACCTGCTCAAAGCTCGTATGAAAAGCCACTATTCACTTTCTATACACAACCTTTAACAGCAAGGGCGTGATCAGAACCGTGACCAACACGATGACGATAATGCTCGGGAAGAGGAGCGAGCTTATATATCCCGCGGCAATGCCTTTGCTGGCGACGATAAAGGAGACCTCCCCCCGCGCGATCATCCCTGCGCCGACCTGCATACTCTCTCTGTTGGTAAACCTGCTGATCTTCGCTCCTAAACCACAGCCGATCAATTTGGAAAAGATGGAAACAGCGACAAGCAGGACGGTGAATAGGATTACACTGCCGGTCATACCGGCAAAGGAAGTGTGAAATCCTATGTTTGCCAAAAATATAGGCGTGAAGAGCATGTAGGAAAGCACATGGCTCTTGATCTCAAGGTATTCGACGCATTTGGTATTGCAGAAGGCGATGCCCGCGATATAGGCGCCGGTAATGTCGGCTAGCCCGAACTGCTCGGCCAGATAGGCCATCAGAAAGCAGTAAGCGACGGCGAAAATCGCTAGCCTCTTCTTCTCTCCAAACCTGCTGTGCATATAATTAAACAGCCTGTTGACGCCGAGCCCGGCTAAGACGGCGAACAGGAAAAACGCGACGATTTTGACCAGCAGGATTGCCATCGAGGACGCGGAAAAGCCGCCGTCGCCCATACCCATGGCGACCGCTAGGATAACGATGACGATGATGTCGTCAAAGAGCGACGCCCCCAAAATCGCCGTGCCTGATTTGGATTTCAGCTTCCCCATCTCTTGAAGGGCCTCTACGGTGATGCTTGTGGACATGGAGGCTATGACAACGCCAATAAAGAAGCTCTCAAAAGTAGGTTTCCCAAACGCGAACGCTATGGCAAACCCGCCGCCCAGCGCCGCCGCGATGCCCAGCACGGAAATCAGCAGGGCAGCCTTGAAGGAACTGCGGAGCTGCTGGAAGTCCGTTTCCATCCCCGCCGAGAACAGCAGGAAAATCACGCCGAATTCCGCGAGCATGGAAATCGTTTCGTTCGGCTCGGCCAGTCCAAACACAGCCGGGCCAAGCAAAACCCCGGCGATCAGCGCCCCAATCACCTGCGGCAGGTGGATTCGCCGCATGAAAAGGGCGAGCGCCTTTGTGGATAAAAGTATCAGCGCGATGATTATAAAGAGATTCGTGTCAATCATCCAAATCACCGCCCCTGTTTTCTTACTGGAATGATAGCACAAAAAACATACTATAGCAAGCGAAACACGGCAAATCCGAAAACATCTTGACAGTTTTGCCTGTTTATGGCTATACTGATATTCGTTACAGAAGGAGGCCGCCGGTGATGAATTTGTGTACCAGCAACTGCCTGGCCTGCGGCAAATGCGCGGGCCTTCCTGTTCTAGACAGCTTCCATATGGCCGCCCGGAACGCGGAAAAGAGGGACGGGTACGGCATTGCCGTTGACCTCGGTACGACAACCGTGGCTATGGCTTTGCTCGACCTGTCCTCAGGGCGCGTCACGGCGAGGCACAGCTTCCTCAACCCCCAGCGGGCCTTCGGCGCCGACGTCATCTCCCGGTCCCGCGCGGCGGACGAAGGGCATCAAGAGGAATTGCGCCGCGTGATTAGAGAAGCGGTCACAGAAGGGATTTCCCGGCTTTTCACAGGGCAGGCCGATGACGTTTGCGTAGCCGGCAACACGGTGATGACGCGTTTGTTTCCGGCATTACCCGGGGAGCGCGTCCTGCCGTGCCTTTCGGAGCTGATCGGCGGCGACATCCTGGCAGGGCTGCTCTATGTGCTGCCGGAGGGGGTTGGGCGCTTTTTGCTCATCGACCTCGGCACCAACGGCGAAATGGCGCTGTATGACAACGGCAAACTGACCCTTACGTCCGCCGCCGCCGGGCCGGCGTTTGAGCGGGAGGGCAAGGGCGCGTCAAACGTGATAGAGGAATGCGCGTCGCTGTTGCGCCAAGGGCTGATCGGAAAGACAGGGACGCATAAAACCAGAGACTTGCAGCTGGCCAAAAGCGCCGTGAGGGCGGGGGTAGAACTGCTGGTGGGGGATACCCCTTTGGACGCGGTCTATCTCGCGGGGGGGATTGGGCAGGCCATAGCGCCGGAGGACGCCGTTACGGTGGGACTGCTTCCGCCTGAGCTGGGGAGGAAGGCCCATCCCGTCGGCAATGCGTCGCTTGGCGGCGCCGTCCGGCTGCTGCTTGAGCCTAAAGCTGCGGAAAGGGACATGGAACGGCTGCAGGCCGCCGCCGTGTCCATCAACCTCGCGGAGCATCCGGCATTCAGCGATTTATTTATGCGGCATATAGATTTTTAGCCGGATATATGCTATACTTGACAGATGAAAAAAGGAGGGTCCGAGGCGATGAAACTCTCATTTTCCACGGTGGGGTGCCCTAACTGGACATGGGCGGAGATCCTGTCCTGCGCGGCCGATTTGGGCTTTTTGGGTATAGAGCTGCGCGGCATGGGCGACGACCTCTCTCTGCGCACCATCCCCATTTTCCAGCCCGGCCAGATTGCCAATACCGCCAAAATCCTGCGCCAAAAAGGGCTTGCCATATCCTGCGTGGCGTCTAACCTGCTCCTTTGCGGCGCGGGGCTTGAGGAAGAAGATGTGCGCCATACCATCAGCCTGGCGCGTGACCTCGGCTGCCCTTATATCCGTGTGTTGGGCGACGAATGGGGCCACCCCAACCCCAATACGGACGAGGGGCTGGTACGCCGGTGGCTGACCGAAATCGCGCCGCAGGCGGAAAGCGCGGGCGTGGTCCTGCTG
>JAIRUW010000054.1 GCA_031254195.1 Oscillospiraceae bacterium | reverse complement strand
CCGCGCCGCGCCATATCCCGACGCCGAGAGAAAGGAAGGCGGTGACGGCAGCGATCAGCAGGAAGAACAAGGCCGTCTTCAGCGGCGTGCGGACTATGGCCTTGATTCCGTATTTCATGCGTCTTTCTGCCGGTGCGCCTCATGGACGCCCGTGATCGAATATTCGGCCCACTCGGCGATGTTCTCGGCGTGGTCGCCGATACGCTCAAAATACTTGGCGATCATCAGGAGGTCGATGGCCTGTTCGCTCTCTGTTTGGTGATCATGGAGCAGGTGGATGACGTCGTTTTTGACTAGCCTGAAAAGCTCGTCCACTTGGTCGTCCATGTCCTTCACCTTTTGAACCAGCGCCAGATCCTTTTTGACAAACGCTTCGATGCTCCGCGTGACCATGCGGCTCGTCGCTTCCGCCATCTGCGTGACATGGTCGAACTTGATTGTCGGCAGGCCGGCCAGCATGGTCGTGATTTCCGCTATATCAGCCGCCTGGTCGCCGATGCGCTCCATATCGGTGATCATCTTCAGTGCCGCGGAAATCAGCCGGAGATCCCCCGCCACAGGTTGCTGGCGCACTATCAGCTTTAAGGAGAGCCTCTCGATCTCTTTCTCCATTTCGTCAATATCGGCGTCGCCCACTATGACCTCATGCGCCAGCTCGACGTCGAGCTTTGTCAGCGCCTGGATGGATTTTTCGATGGCGGCCTCGATCAGTCCGCCCATTTCGATAAGCATGTTGTTCAGCTTCTCCAGCTGCTGGTCGAATCTGTTGCGCATGATTAGAGCCTCCTAGTATGAATAAAGTCTATTCTTATAATTATACACTAAATCCATCCAAATGGCAACATCTTTTCGCGCAAAGTGCTCTTCCTTTGGACGGATAGAACGGCTACGTTTCGTTTTCGGCTGAAATGAGCTTCGCGTAATCTCTGCCGCCGTATATCACCGCGACGATTTTGACAACCTTTACGTCCTCTTCTATTTGATAAAATATAAGGTAGCTTTTTATGACCGCTGACCTATACCCCTGTCTTGCCAAAAAAGCATCTTTGCAGACGCTGTATATGTAAGGGCTTTCTTCAAGGTATTCATAGGTTCTTTTCAAATCATCAAGGAAACCCACTGCCGTGCCGGGGCTTTTCAGAGTATCGAGCATATAAACCAAGATACCGTCAATATTGCTTTCGGCGGTATCGGATACTTGTATTTTATACCCCATGCTTTGCCCTCAACATATCCAATGATTGAAAAGCATCCTTGACCTTGCCGTTTTCAAAGTCCTTCTGTCCGGCTTCCAGCTCACGGTAAATCTCATCCCGCAGCATTGCCCGCTCAAAAGTCTCCATGCTCATAATGACCATATCACCATAGCCATTCTTGGTGATATATATGGGCTTCTGCTCCATGCGGCACATTTCAGAAATCTCCGCTGTTTTTTTCAAATCCCGAATGGGTATTATTTGTGGCATATTGCACACCTCCTGTGGCTTAATTGTATCATAATTATGGGATAGAGTCAAGGGAGAAGTAGAACGAATCAAAAAAGCGGGGCGACTTGCCCCGCCTATGGGTTTAGATAATGTGGGTTATGTTGTGAGAGGACAAGGGGAAATGCAGGGGTGGAAATGCTTATACTACACCGTCTTTTTTCCACACTGCTATGAATGGTTTACCATCAACATAACGCCATTTTCTAACCATCTCAATATCCACTTTAACAACTATTTCTTCGGGGTATGTTGACCATATGTCAGTGGATTGAGGATGTTTCTCTTTGTATAGTTTTGCGAAAAGGCTATTCTCTGTATCCAAAGGGTGTCCCAATAAAGTTGCTTTGCCCTCAATATCATATCCTTCAACACTTATTGCCACGTTAGGGTTAATTCTGATTTGTTGGGATTTCAGATAGTCATTGCCTGTTTGAAAGTATATAGTCATGCCATCGTTTACATGACTCATAGAGCGAGTTGTGACTCGATTATCAGCAGCGGTTGCCAGTATTATTGCTTTTTCCTTCTGAAGAACGGCTGTTACTTCATCTGTGGTTAAGTTACATATGCCTATTTCCATTTTTCCATATCCCCAATCATTATATATAATCTCATTGGATTTTACCATACGAAACACGACAACAGTATGTCCTGTTCAAAAAATAGATTTTACTTCCAGCTCCCTGCCAGTTTGCCGAGCGTAGAAAATTTTACCTTATTATAATAACACACAAAAAACGACGAATCAAGACTTTTTATGTGTTATAATTCTACCCTGTTTCGCGCTTTCATTCGCTGGCGTGTAACCACGCCGGACTATCCCGGTGGGGCTTGATACTTTATGGGTCTTCTTATATAATATATCGTGTCAAGCCTCGCAATGCCCGCGGGCGTCGAAAGCGAATTTCGCCGCCCACGCCTAGCGTACGCTTGGTGTTGCTGGATTGCTCGGCTCTTTTACACAGTGGGGAGGATGGGACATGCGCATCGAAACGCGGCGGCTTATACTCTATCCGATGACAGCCGAAGATTTGCAAAAAGCGATAAAAGACCTCGCCGCCGTCGTACGGTCCTATGGCGCGGCAACGCCCTATATTGGCTTTTGGGAGACGCGCGCTAAGCGCAAGCTCTATAAGGCCAAGAGCGAGCTGATCCGTCAGGCCCCGCGTTCGTGGCTCCTGTCTACCTCGTGGCTGATCATTGAGAGGGAAGAGCGGACGCTGATTGGGGAGGCGGGGCTGAAAGGCCCGCCGGCGGCGCGGCATACGGTAGAGATCGGCTACGGGCTTTTGGAAGGGTTCCGCAACAAAGGGTATATGACCGAGGCGGTCGGCGCCCTGACGCGGCTGGCCCTTCTGCAAAAAGACTACCGCGTGGAGCGCGTGACAGCACTGACGCTGCCGGAAAACGTCGCGTCCCACAGGGTTCTGGAGAAAACCCTCTATGCCCGCCAGCCGTCCTTCGGGAGATACTGGCTGTGGGAGCGGGTCAAACTGCCTGACGATACGCTGGAAGGGGTCTTTACTACATGATCGCCGTGAAAGAAATACCACCGGAGCTTACCTATGACATACGCCACATCGTCCTGCGGCAGGGCCTGCCGAGGGAAAGCTGCTATTGGGATACAGACAAGCTGCCCGGCGTCTTCCATCTGGGTGGGTGGGTGGAGTCCCGCCAAACCGGTGTTGCCACATTCCAACCGGAACCGTACCCGGAAGAGCCGGACACGCCCGCGTACCGGCTGCGCGGCATGGCCGTTTTGCCCGAGGCGCGCGGGCGGGGCGTCGGGACGCTGATGCTGCTGGCGGGCACAGACCGTGTTAAGCAGATGGGGATTGGCTTGCTATGGTGCGACGCCCGGATCGGCGCGGTGGATTTTTATCTGCGCCATGGCTGGGAGCGCCACGGGGAACTATTTGAGATTCCTACAGCCGGGCCGCATTATAGGATGATAAGAGCAATGTGAATTATCAATAAAATAAATATCAAGTTTACTGCTATTGTGCCTTGTGGCGATTTCCCCCTTTTGTTATAATACGACAAAAAAGGGAGTATTTCGACATGGGTTCGAGAATAGTGAAGGTCTGTTTTTCCGCGCTGTCGCTGCTGCTGATTATGGGGCTCCTTCTTTCGTTTGCGGCGGATGGGGATAAGCTGAAAACGAAAGATGTTCCGCTGACACGCGGGGAATTTTTCGCGATGCTGAACGCCCGTATGGGATACGATACCCTTCCCTTAACGCCGAATATAACCTATACCGACGTAGATCCCGATGACCACGCTTCCCACATAGCCGCGTCTATCTATGCGTCCGGGTATGGCGGCGGGCGTATCGGGCCGGATGACCCTGTGACATGGGAAATGGCCGCTGTGATGATTGCGAAACTACTCCGACTGGATGTTGGGGTAGTTTCTGTTTTTGAGAGCGGCGCGTCCCCATGGGCGGCTTCCTCCATAGACGCTCTGCGGCGTACCGGGATCATTGAGGAGGAGGTCGTAAGGCCCAATGAGATTTTGACAGCGGAAAAGGCGGATGTGTTCCTCAAACAGGCAATCTACTGTGCCACAGAATCGGGTGATGATAACGGATGTAAGGTTCTTCGCAATAATGAAACACTATTGTCCTCGATAACGATCCATGGGGATCTCCTGCTTTCGGAAAGCCTAGGCGATAAACCGGTCAAGCTCTCCAACATCATAATCGAAGGCCGCCTCGTCATCTGCGGCGGTGGTTTGATCGAGCTTGACAACGTCCGGGTCATGGGAGGGATTGTTTTTGACAAACCCGATGCGGCAGGAGCCTCGCCGATACGTCTGACATTGGGGGACGGGCAAACCGGGCTGCTGTTAGGCGTCATGGATGAATATTCGCCGCATCTGGAGAATCAAACAATAAATCTGCCGCAAGATGAGAAGCCCCCGCTGTATTCCTCTGTGCCATACGATCGCGTCCCCTCTATATCTTTGCCATCCCCAGCGCCCTCGCCACCACTTCCGCCAGAACCCATGCCCTCTCCGTCTGTACCGTCCCCCATGCCCTCGCCTGAACCTGTGCCTGAACCCACACCCTCACCGGCGCTTCCATCAGCACCGGGACCTTCTCCATCTGTGCCATCCCCGGCACCATTGCCCACTCCTGCACCAAATCCTGAGCCTTCTCCCGTACCGCCGCCTTCTGCGCCAGCGCCTGCGCCGCCGCTCCCTGAACTATCGCCCAATCCAGGCCCCGGCGACATAGAACGCAAAGATATAACGCTGGAGATCATCTTTATCGCCGACCCTGAACCCTTCACAGGCGGCCCTGTCACGCCGGAAGTGACGATATTCGACACAGAGATTAAGGCTTTTCTTTCAGAAAATGTGGACTACAAGGCAACCTATTTCAATCATAACGGGCCGGGCTGGGCGACAGTGGTAATAGAGGGGATTGGCCGGTATGAAGGGATAGAGGAAAGAGCCTATTATATCGCCAAGGATGAATCGCCTGTGTCTGAGCCGGATGGATCGCCGTTCTTCGTCACACAGGACAACATACAGGATTTCGTTAGCATGATTCATACGCCGGAAGGCCTGAAGATGCACTACGTCCTGTTGCAGGACATTGATCTGGCGGCGGCGGGGATCGATTCATGGAAACCAATCGGCAGTTACCCGGACAGCCCTTTTACAGGCAGCTTCGACGGGCGCGGACATACGATTAGACACCTTGTCATAAACGACAAAGATGCTGATTATCAAGGTCTGTTTGGGTATATACTTAGCGGACGGGTCCAGAATATCGGATTGATTGGCGCGCGGGTGACGGGAAGCGATTTTGTCGGAGGTTTCGCGGGCCTTGTCGCCGGTGGCGGTGAGATTCGCGATGTGTATATTGATGAAGGAAGTATTGTATCAGGAAGATGCTATATAGGCGGAATTGTGGGCAGAAATGAAGGCGGCCGCGTGGAGATTTCTTACGCGGCTTGTTCTGTTTACGCGGAAGACTATGCCGGTGGAATTGCAGGAGAGTGTGTTGAGGGAGGGAGTATTATCGATTGTGTGGCCTTCAACCCGCTTGTATCAATCGGCAATGATTCCTGCAATATAGGACGGGTTACCGGAAATGGGCAAGGAGGCTCATTGACGAATAATTTCGCAAGGGATATGTGGTTGATGGTAAACGGCGCCTTAAAAGGGTTTTCATTGCCGGATGGGAGTAAGGATGGAGTTACCGCGTCCATCATGTTCGGGGATTCCCCGAAAAGCTGGTGGAAAACCCTTGCGGCATGGTACCCGCCGGACGGCGGCGGCGCGTGGGATTGGGGCGCTGCCAGCCTGCCCGCGCTGCGCCATCCACACTGCCCATCTGAACATTGCCCTTGACGGTTCCGCTACGGATATGGTAGGATTGAATACAGATGTACTGTTTTAAGGGGATGTTTGTATGAAAATCCAGCCTTACCTTCGCAAAGCGCAGTTTTACGAAACAGACCAGATGGGCATAATCCATCACTCCAACTATATCCGCTGGTTTGAGGAAGCCCGCGTCGATTTCATGGAGCAGACGGGCTACGGCTACAGGCAGACGGTGGACAGCGGGTATGACCTGGTACTGCTGTCTGTGTCCTGCGAGTATAAGTCGATGGTGCGGTTCAGCGATACGGTGCGGATACAGGCGCGGATTACCGAGCTTTCACCTTTGCGGATGACGGTGGACTATACTGTCACCGACGCGGATACAGGCAAGCTCCGTGCGACGGGGCATACAAAGCACTGTTGTTTCGACAGCCGGGCCCAAAGGCCGGCGTCGCTCAAAAAGGCGCAGCCAGAGCTTTATGCGCTATTTGAATCCATTGCAGTAGAAAATGATGGCCAATAGTGAGAAACACGGTGCGCTGACCCTTTTTCATGAAGCTACCCGCCTATGGTTTGAAAAAACACTAGGCAAACCTACCGCCGCGCAAAAGGAGGCGTGGCCCGCTATCGCGGCGGGCGGGCATACGCTTGTGAGCGCGCCGACCGGCACCGGAAAGACGCTGTCGGCCTTTTTGGTGTTTATAGACCGGTTTCTGGCACAGGCAAGGGCGGGAGCGCTGGAGGACGAGCTGCATCTGATCTATATCTCCCCGCTCAAGGCGCTGGCGGGAGACATCAGGGAGAACCTGCGCCGCCCGCTCAACGGGCTGTCCGAGTTCAACGAAGTGAAAACAGCCATCAGGACAGGGGACACCACGCCCTATGAGCGGCAGAAGATGGTCAAATCTCCGCCTCACATCCTTATAACCACGCCGGAATCCCTCTATCTGCTGCTGACAAGCAAATCGGGCAAGACGATGCTGCAAACAGCTAAAATTATCATACTTGACGAACTGCACGCGATGATTGACTCTAAGCGCGGCGCACACCTGATGCTTTCCCTTGCCCGGCTGGATAAATTGTGCGGAAAGCCGCTGCAACGGATCGGACTGTCCGCGACCGTCGAACCGCCGGAAGCGGCGGCGGAATACCTCGCCTGCTCGGCGCCGGTGACGGTTGTGGCGCCTGGAATGCAAAAAGAGATCGCCATTTCCGTGACCGCCCCGGCGGAGAACATGCACAGCCTGCCACACGGCACCGTCTGGCCGGAGCTTGCCAGCGCGGTGTATGACCGCTGCCAAGCGTCGCGCAGTGTGATCGCGTTTACCGAAGGGCGCAGGAATGCCGAAAAGCTGGCGTATTACGTGAATCAGCAGGCGGGTACGCAATCCGCAGAGTCGGCGTTTGCCAAAACCCATCACGGATGCGTCTCAAGAGAACAGCGTTTCAAAGCTGAGAACGACCTACGGAGTGGGGCGTTACGCCTGCTGTGCGCTACATCGTCGATGGAGTTGGGAATTGACGTGGGCGACATTGATCGGGTCATGCAGGTCGGCTGTCCCAGTACGATTTCCGGCCTCATGCAGCGTTTGGGCCGCGCCGGGCACAACCCGGGGCGGGTAAGCGTCATGGACATCTTCCCCCGCACCGCCGCCGAGGGGCTGGCCTGTGGGCTGACGGCGCGGGTGGCGCTGAACGGCGGCATAGAGCGGCTCCGCCCGCCAAGGCTATGCTTAGACGTCTTGGCACAGCACCTTGTCTCCATGGCGTCCGACGGAAGTTACACCATTGATGACGTCATGGGGCTGCTGTCCTGCGCTTATCCCTTCCGTGAAGTCACACGGGAGGATGTGACGTCGGTGCTGGAAATGCTCGCGGGGGACTATGAGCATAAACGGGATTTGCCTGTCCGCCCGCGAATCCTCTATGACCGCGTTAACGGGCGAGTGGAAGGGGATTCCTACAGCCGGATGCTGGCGGTGTCGGCGGGCGGCGTCATCCCGGATACGGGCATGTATGCCGTCAAAACGGAAAGCGGCGTCAAGTTGGGCGAACTCGATGAAGAGTTTGTGGGCGAAGCGCGGGTGGGGGACAGCTTTCTGCTGGGTACGTTCGCGTGGAAGATCATAAAAATGGACAAGGAAGTGGTCACGGTCGCGCAGACCTCGACGGCGGGTGTACAGCCTCCGTTTTGGAAATTGCCGTGGCTCTCCCGGCGCTTGCAGACGGGGCTTGCTTTTGGGTCACTATTGCGAAAGCTCAATGATACCAGTAAAACCGGAACGGTAACGGGCCTTTTGCGCGCGTGGACTCTGGATGAAACGATGGCACGGCATACGGCTGCATTCCTGTCACAGCAGTTGGAATCGACCGGGGGGCTCCCGGACGACCGCACTGTGATCGTGGAGCACTTTGCCAACGAAATGGGCGAGACGCAGATCATGGTGCATTCAGTGTTCGGCAAGCAGGTCAACGTGCCGCTGTCATTGCTGATACAGGAAGCGGTCAAGCGGGTGTTCAAGATGGAAACATACTGCTATGCCGACGACGACGGACTATTGCTAACGGCGTGCTTCGGGGGCGTTCTGCCGGAAGGGCTGCTGACGGCCATACGCCCGGAGGAGGCCCGCCCTTTGCTGGAAGCGCTGTTGCCGTCTACGTCGCTGTTTAACATGGCCTTCCGTTACAACGCCGGGCGCGCGCTGATGATGGGCGTACGCAAAGGCAAACGCCAGCCGCTCTGGGTACAGCGTCTGCGCAGCGCCGAGATGCTGGATTCTGTCATCCACTGTGAAAACCACCCGCTCATTCGAGAGGCCAAGCGCGAATGCCTTGAGGACTATTGGGATCTGGAGGGCTTGGAATGGCTGCTGGACGGTGTTCGTTCGGGGCAGATTACGGTGCGCGAAGTGCAGACGCCGTTCCCGTCGCCGATGTCGCTTCCTCTAAGGCGGCAGGCGGAAGCTGACATCCTCTACGACTATACTCCCAGCTCGGACAAAATCAAGGGCGCAGCGCAGGATATGCTGGAGGAAATGCAGAAGATCAAGCCCGCCGCCGAGCACCTGGCGCGTCTGGCGGAGCGGCACAGGCTGCCGGAGGATGAAAGGCAGCTCCATTCGTTGCTGATGATGGAAGGCGACCTGATTGCCGGGGAGCTTGAACTGCCCGCCGAGTGGTATGAATCCCTTGCGGGGCAAAGACGTGCCCTCTATGTGGAACCGGGGTTATGGATCGCGGCGGAGCATAGCGATGAATATGGGCGGCTGGCGGAGGGCGGGGAAGACTGTGCAAATATCGTGCGGCGCTCATTGCGTTACCGCGGGGCGCAGACGGCCGGGCAGGTTTCGGAACGCTACTTCCTCCCGGCTGATACGGTGCGGGAGACTCTTTCCCGATTACGCGAAGCCGGTTCTATCGTGGAGGATGACGGCGTTTACTACCACAAGGATGTGTATGAGCGCGCCCGGCATGAGACGGTCGCCGCCCGGCGCAGACAGGTCAGAACTGTGCCGCCGGAGCGGTACGCGGCTTGGATGGCAGGCAGATCAGCCGTCTCCGCCACGCCGGACGAACAGCTGCGGAGGGCGGTCGCTTCCCTAAGCGGCCTGCCCCTAGCCCCGGCGCTGTGGGAAGGCGCTTTGTTCCCGGCACGTACAGGCGGCTATAATGCGGCACTGCTCGATGCACTTTTGGCGCGGGGAGAATGGTTTTGGCAAATGTCGGAAAGCGGGCTGGCATTTTACCCGACGACGGATATTGACTGGGACGCCGACCCAGCGTCGGTGTCCGAAGAGCTCAAAGACGACGAGAAAATCATTTATGAGGCGCTGCTCAAGCGTGGCGCGAGCTTTTCCGCGCCGCTTGCCCCTCTGCTGCCAAACCGCCAAAGCATATCGGATGTGACAGGTTCCCTGATGGAAAAAGGCCATATCCGTGCCGACAGCTTTTTGCCCGTGCGCCAGTTTATCGACCGGGAGCGCATGGAAAAAGCGCCGCCCAAACGCCGCGTGGCCGCCCGTGTCAAAACGCTGACAGAGGGGCGGTGGGAGGTCACCCGCCCGCTACTTGCTTTATCAGTGGAACAGCAGCTTGAGCGTGTGTTTGACAAATTCGGCGTGGCTTGCCGCGAGACGGTCAGGATGGCGGGGCTTCCGCTGATTTGGGCGGGGGCGCTGGAGTTTTTGCGTGTGCGGGAGTATACGGGGCAGGTCAGGAGAGGGTATTTTATCGAAGGGCTGTCCGGGGCGCAGTTTGTCCGCGCTTCGGATTACGAGGGATTCCTGTACGCGCTGGAGAACCCGCAAAAAGATGTCGTCTGGCTTTCGGCTGCCGACCCGTTCCAGCCGTGGGGGAAGGTTTTGCGGCACGGGGAAGGAAAGGAGTTTACCTGCCTGCCCGGTTCCGTTGCGGCGCTGAAAGCGGGAGAGCCTGTGGCTGTCTTTGAACGGCAGGGGGGGACGCTGCGGGTGTTTGACAGCGGCGCACTTTTGGAAGCGCTGGAGGGGTTTGTGGAAGGGTATATGAAAAAGCGGATTTACTCAAACCTGCGGCGGCTGATTGTGAAGCAATACCCGAAGGAAGCGGCGGGGGCGCTCAAAGAAGCGGGGTTTATGGCGATGATACCGGATTTTGAGCTGTATAGATAATATATGAATTAAGTATGAACAATTCCCAATCGCGGGATAATCTCACGGCGCTGGCAGAAACTACTGCCAAAACGTCAAGGAGGTCTTTCCCGTGAAACGCCAAACGAGTAAAATCGCGCTGCTGACGGCTCTCATCATGCTTACGGCGCTGTCTGTCCCGCCGGTGCTGTCCGCGCCCATCTTCAAAGCGGGCGACAGGAGCGTCACCTTCACCCAGGCCGACTTCACCTCCATCCTCAATGACGGCGAACGTCAATTAGCCGGTATCGTCATCACTGAGCTTCCTCAAAGCGGCCTTCTCACCCACGCCGGGCGTGTTTTATATGAGGGGGAGGCGGTCACCGCCGAAACGCTTGACCTGCTGAGCTATACCCCGTCGTCTGGCAGCGGCCGGACAGCCGGTTTCGCTTTCCTGCCCGTGTATCAGGACGGCACAGTCGATGAGATGATGACGGTATCGCTGACCTTGCAGGCGCTGGACAACCACGCCCCGATGGCGCAGGACATCGAGATAAAAGCGATGAAAAACGTGGCGGTCACAGGGCTTTTCCGCGCTGTTGACCCCGAGGGCGACGCGCTGACCTTCCGCCTTACGTCCAAGCCGCGCCGGGGCGAGGTGGAGGTACTGCCGGACGGGCGCTTTGTCTACACGCCGTTCCGCAACAAAACCGGCTCCGATACCTTTAGCTATGTCGCTGTTGACGCCTACGGCAATGTCTCCAAAGAGGCAAAAATCCGTGTCTCCATTGAAAAACCCTCCACAAAGACGACATATGCCGATATGGAAGGGCATCCCGCGCAGTACGCCGCGCTTCGCCTGTGCAGCGAGGGTGTTTATACCGGGAAGCAAGTATGCGGTAATTACTATTTTGGGCCCGACGATCTGGTGAGCCGCGCCGAGATGATTACGATGGTCGTCCGCGCCCTCGGGCTGGAGCTCATCCCCGTTACAACGACCGGCTTCTATGACGACGCGGCGCTGCCCGATTGGTTCAAACCCTACGCGCAAGCCGCGTTTAAGGCGGGCGTCGTCTCCGGTGTGCGCGCGCCGGACGGGCGCACCGTGATTAACGCGAACGAGCTTGTGACCCTCAGTCAGGCCGCCGCTATGCTCAACAAAGCCCTCCGTCCGGCCGCTGTGACGCTCGCGGATGACGACGCCGCTGTCCCCGCGTGGTCGGCCCAGGCGATTGCCAATCTGGACGCGGTGGGAATATTGGACGATGTGGGCGTATCGGCGGGCGACAACCCGCTGACGCGGGGCGAGGTGGCCATGCTGCTGGTGCGGGCGATAGACGCTTTCAGCACTTCCAAAGAGAGAAGCGGGCTTTTGAGCTGGGTATTTGGTTGGTAGTATAGGCATAGGGCAAACGAAAAAAGACTGTTTCGTTAACGCGAAACAGTTTTTTCTTCGCCCATACGGATCTGATGCCGTTACAAAACCGTGATTTTGCCGTTACCAAACCGAGAATTGCTATTGACTTATGCAATATGCTGTGGTATGGTATCGTTAAGTATACTATATTAGGAGGAAATACCATGAAAAAAGCATTCCTTACCTTCGCGGTAGCGGCGATTTTCGTCGTTATGCTAGCAACCCCAGCCTTTGCGGCCAGCGGCGACATCGTATGGCAAATATCAGCCGCTGAGATAGAAGCCTATACCGACGGCGGAAAAGGCAACGATACTGCTCCGTGGATTAAGAACTGCGGCGGCGGCAGCAGGGCCAAAGAAGGCAATTCGATTAAGTTTTTCGACAGAACCAATGACTACGATTGCATCGACATCGTAACAGACGGAAACCTGAACGCCGGCACTGTCTATACGGCTGTTGCGAAGGTCCGCACCGCTAACGGCGCTTCCACAACCTTTAAGTACGGCATGGGCAGCGGCCCTTATACCGAGTATCACGCGCAGACCGGCGCGAATGTGACCTTGACATTCAAACTTGACGCCGCAAATGGATTTGATTTCAAGAAAAACCTCCGCATTCAAACCGATGGCACCACAGAGGATTTCTTCATTGACAGCATTATCATCTACGAAGGCGATCCCCCGGCTGCCAGCTCCGGCGGTGGCGGCGGCGGAGCCGCTAAGACCGGCGACAGCGCCATGCTCGCTCTCGCGGCCATTGCTTTCGCCCTCGCGGCCGGCGCCGCGGTGTTTGTTGTTCGCAAGGTAAAAGCGTAAGGATTGCTTGCATAACAGGCCCAAAAGGGCCTGTTATGCGTCTTATGGACTTTATGGTGACTTTTGGAGGGATTGGCTATGAGCGGTAACCGTATGGAGGAGAAAAAGCCCTTGCCGAGGAAGAAGAAGCTGATGCTTTTTGGGGCTTTGGCTCTGTGCGTGTGCGTGATGGTCGGGGCGGCGCTCTATCTCGGGCAGTATTATTGGCAGGTTTTCGCGCAGAGGAGCCTTGAGAGCGATTTGCGCGATGCGTTCAACAATGCCAAATCCGACTCGATGAGAGCGGAGGCTTCCCCTTCGGAATCGTCGCCGTCCGCGCCGCCAACGGAGGCGTCGCCCGGCGAATCCGCGCAGGAGGGCGCTGTTGAGGTAAGCGACTGGTGGAAGGAATACAGCCGTTTGTTGGAGCTGGAGAAACAGGGGATGGAGGTCTTTGCCGACATCCTCGCCAGAAACCCGGATTTCCGCGGCATGGTGAGCCTCCCCGGGCTGGGCATCGAGACGCCCTATGTCTATACCACAGACAACGATATATACCTCAACCGCACCTTTGACGGCAAAATCTCGCCGGTGGGAACGGTTTTCCTCAACTGCTGGAACGACCGCCTGCTGATGGACCGCAACAGCGTGCTGTACGGGCACAACATCAAGGCGGGGGATATGTTCGCGCCGCTCTTGCGGTATAAGCAAGCCGAAACCTTTCAAAAGGCGCCGGTCGTATATTTAGACGGCCTGACCGGGGAGACGGTCTGGATCATATTCGCCGCGTATGTGACCGAGCCGGACTGGGGGTATGTCGAGCCAAACCCAAGCCGGGCGGCGTTTGCCGATATGTTGGACGAAATCAAAGCGCGGAGCTGGTTTATCACCGATGTGGACGTCAACGAGGACGACCGCATCCTGACGCTCTCCACCTGCGACTACACGTATGAGGACATGCGCTTTGCCGTACACGCGCGTCTGCTCCGGCCCGGCGAGGAGATTCCTGCGTCGGTTGCCGCCGAGACAAACCCGGAGAGAAAGCCGTATAACATCCCCAGCCAGAAGAAGCTGTCGGAAATCGAAGCGAACCGGACGGCCGTTTTACTGCACCCCAACTCGAACCGGATGTATTTCTACCAGCCGCGCGACGGCGGCATCGACTGGTATTCGGGCAATACCTCCATCGTGCAGGGGGTATACAGCAGCTATACGGGCAGGGTGGCCAATAACAGCTTTATCGCGGCGGTTTACGACCCCGACCCGGACAAGAAAATGGTCTACGTCGCCGTGGACAATTTCAACAAGCAAAAAGGGATCACCCTGCTCACCAACCGTCTGTCGTCGGGCGCTCTGTATTCCAGGGGCGTCATCACGCCGCCGGGCGTTGACGCGAAGTTCCCCGCGCTGACGTATGACGATGAAACCGTCTGGCTGCTCTACACCGTGCCGCGTGAAGGCGGGGAGGACATTTACCGCCGCAAACTGCACGACGGCAAGGCGGTTGGGGACCCGGAGCTGCTGCTGGCCGCCCCGGCCGGTTCGGGCGCGCGCCCGCTGGGCTGCTATACCGTGGACGGCTCGCTGCTGCTGTTTTGGCATGAGACGGCGAGCAAAAAGGTATATGGCGCGTGGGAAGGCTCCGACCCGTTTGAGGCGTCTCTAACAGGAGACGCCGACCGCGTTACCCTTTACGGCTTGGTATCGGGCGGCAAAATCAGGGCCGCCGCGGAGAAGAACGGGAAACTCACCTTTGCCTCTGTGGATTTGAGCCTTCTGCCTAAGCCGCCCGCGCAGCCTGTTGTAAACCCGGAGCCGGAACCCGAGCCGCCTGTTGAACCGGAAGAGCCCGGACCGGAGGATTCGCCTGACGGCGAAGGGGGAGACGGCGCGGAGTGAGGAAAATCTTCCGGCTCTGCGGAGCCACCTTCTTTTGCGAAAGAAGGTAGGGAAAAGACGCGGAGGATTTGAGATAGCCATGTAGGGGCGGCTATCAGCCGCCCGCGGCTCTGCGGGGTATTGGCGGGCGATTAATAATCGCCCCTACATAATATTGCAATGTTCTCGGAATAAATTAGTTGTTGACTTTACAGCTTCGACGGCGTATAATAATAAGGTGGAATAGTTGTGCGGACTGCTATTCCGATGATGTGTGTTTGGAGTGTGCGGCCTTTTGGTTTGAGGAGGGTTATCATGAAAAGGAAATTTAGCCGTATCCGGGCTGGCTTTACGTTGGTAGAGGTGGCGGTCGTCCTTGTCATCATAGCCATATTGGCGGCTATCGCCGTACCCTCGATCCTCGGATTTATCGAATCGGGACGGCAGACCAACCGCATGAACATAGCCCGCACCCTCTACTTATCCGCGCAGAACCAGCTGACACAGCTAAGGATTACGGGGAGATTGAAAGCGGAGCTTCCCGAATACTATACTTTGAATAGTAGTAATGAGTATGTAGAGAGATCAGATAATATATTAAGCCATAATCGGGTATACGAAAATGAGGGTGAAATTGCATTACCGAGTGAAGAAGATGAAGATAATAGGGAGTATGTCCACTTCATAAGCAAACCGAGAGGCGCTTCAATGCCCAAAATCATGGAAATATTGCTTAGCCCGATTGTAAATAGAGACATTCTCGACGACGCTATCTTGATTGAGTACAATGTCAAGACAGGAGTCGTTTTATCTGTTTTTTACGGGGATTTAGCAAACTCGTTTGTATATAATGCTGCTTCAGGAGATGAGAATAATATCCTCGGTGGCCGCGGCATGGATGGGTATGTGGAGGATGCCGCCCGTCGCAGACAGGGATTCTATGGGGTGGGTAATACCGGTGAGATAGATTCATATGGTCAAGTACGTATATTTTTGAATGATACCAGTAGTGATATTAAGCTACCAGGGGATGATAATGAAAATACGCTGTATGCAAGTCTGCATATTCATAAAATATGGGAAGAGCATGAGTTTGAGGTGTCATTTTCTGATTCCAATATAACATCCTATAAATTTACACCGAATAATCCCCCGCTGTCATCAAATATTCTATATAGTAATGGAACTGATGCTGATGGTTTGCTTTGGTTCATACTCATTCTCGATCAAGTCCTCGATGATACGACGGGCACTGGCTATAAAGGCTATTTCAAGGACTTCTTTATCATTGAAAAAAATTCAAATATTACGGCACAGCTAATAAACAACGACAACAGCGTAAAGTCGGAGCGTTCTTATCCAAAGCACCCCTATTTCCACACATACACGTATGATTACAATGACAACTATCGAATCAAATCCGCGCGGCACCTGTTTAATATCCGTAAGGCGACGACTGGTAATTTTAGCTTAACGGACGACATTGGGCTTAATATTGCTGGTTCAGCTTCGAGAGTTTTCAATTTTGATCCTATTCCCACATTTGGAGGAACATTTAACGGGCAGAATAAATCTATTATCAATCTAAGAGTTGACGTAGACGACGACGCGGGATTGTTTAGTGAAGTTACTGGAACAGTAAGGAACCTGACGCTTGAGAACCCGACCATCCAAGGCGGCGCCAACGCCGGTGCATTGTGCGGCGAGCTGCTGGGGACGGGGAAAGCCGAAGGAATTACCGTAGTGAATCCGAGCGTCACTGGTACCACCAACGTCGGTAGCGTTGCTGGTGTACTTGAGGGTACTCTTCGCAATATATATGTAAAATATGATGATAGCGTTAATGATGATCACATTATCCGCAGCACAGGGACCGCCAGTACAGATAGTGCCGGCGGCATCGTGGGTACTATGAACAGTGGTAGCAGTATCGAGAATGCAACCTTTATCTCGCCGCGGGCGTTTGTGCATATTGATGAAGCGGCTACTAATGTCGGCGGGATTGTCGGTAGTGGCAGTGGGACTATTGAGAATGTACTGTTCCTTGCGCTTGCGCCTATGGATGCTACTGGTAATATTCATCCCATCGTGGGAAGCGGAACAGTCACGACCAATGCCCGTTACCTATCTGGCAACCCAATAATAAGGCCGGTAGATGTGCCGGTAGGTCGGGAGGGCTATAACCAAGACCCCAAAGACCCCAATGAACCCGGTGAGCCTATGGATACTTGGGCGATGTATGATGCGGATAGATTTACTGGAAGTTGGATAAAGAATCCTGACCTTGAGAAAGAAGATGTTTTAGACCGTAATAATCCGATATATCCATACCACTTTGTGCAACAGTGGGATACTGCGGGCAGTCTTGCCGAACATCCTGATTGGCCTATCGCGGAGTTGGAAACTCCGTTGTTGACCATTTACAACTTCCATTATTATGAGATTTATGAGAATGGTTCCGGCCAGGAAGAATATGGAATATGGGGTTGGCTTGGCGATGAATCAATAACTGCACCTTTTAGTTCGTTGAAAACCAATGCTGTAATGAGAGCTGACGGCTGGAGTGTCACGGAAGCTGGGTATGTGATTATACTGGATGAAGAGTTATCGTTTGGAACCGATCAATACCTGTTTTTCAAGAATGATACCCGTCCCGGTTGGAGTGGGATTGGGGCGAATCCTATGCGCTTTGAAGCGGATACGCCTTTTGCCATGGGCATACTGGGCCATCCTGACATAGATTTGCTGGGTGAAGCGGAAGTGTATAAGCTGCCGCTCGAAATGTTGACCAGGCACTATTACAGACGAACTGCACAGAGCAATGCTTGGGCGAAGCAGATAGACCCGATTAAAATCATGTACACCTCTACGGTGCAAAATGGGTATGCCACCAATAGCCATTATCCATATTCAGGGACCGGAGAGATTTACGAAATAGATGGCTGGATACATCCGCAGTTTGCCAAAGGGATATATCCAGATGAGCCGGGAGCCCCTGAGCCGGGCTCTGTGACAGCGCCTTACTATATCCGTACCCCTTGGCATATGCTTAATATTGGGAATGCGACCGGCTATAACGGTGCCAGCGATAAAACGGATTATACAATAAATAAGACTTTTATCCAAGAGCTTGACTTGGATTACAATCATAGAGGCATCGGTGTCCACTGGGCAGGTCAAGACCCGACTACCGGCGGTAGTGATGGCAGTGGAAACGCCATAACGAATTTATGGGGTTCGGTGGTCACGGGTGATTTCGGCGGCACGTTCAAAGGGAACAGTCTGATTCATAAAAACATAGAAGCAACCATTAATGGCGGTGAGAACAATGAGAGTGGTGTAAGAGGACATGGCCTGTTTTCGCAAAACAGGGGAACGATTGAAGGCATAATTCTGGAAAACTCCATATTTAACGCAGGTATGAATTATGTGGGCGGCATCGCAGGGGTCAATTACGGCACTATCACCGACTGTCAAGTCACCGCTGCAAGAATCCAAGGCAATAGCAATGTCGGCGGCATCGTGGGGTCGAACAGTGGATTAATTACCCGCTCATTCATTGCTATGCAAAGCGGGAACACTGATATTGAGGCGTACAACCAAGTGCGGGGCAGCAGCAATGTCGGCGGTATTGCCGGGTCGTCTTCTGGTATCATCAGCGTATGCTATGTGGACTTTACAAGGGTTGGCAGAGAAGACAACAGCTCTAACCACGTCGGCGGCATTGTGGGCCGTATGGACGGCGGCACGGTCAGCAATGTGTATTATAACTATGGCGACTCGAACCCACAAGTGGAAGAATTTGAGGTAACTATTCGTGGGAATCAGCAAAATACTGGTGGTCTAGTTGGAAGAATATATGGGGGTACTCTAAGTCAAGCATACACAAACGCCTTTTTTGGCTTTGATCAACCCACAAACTCTAATGTTGTAGCCGGTACGGCATCGCAGAATGTGGGTGCTGATGTATTTTATCTCAGCGGTGCGGAGTATAATAGTTGGAATGATTCAGTAAACGCTAAAAATGGAATCCGAAGAACAGTAGCAGAGATGCGTGCTACAGAGTACAATCCCGAAGAGGACGATCCGACTATGCTGTATCTACTTGGGGATGCTTGGGGAGAAGGAAGCCATGCGTCTGAATCACCACCGGAAAAATATGTTTATCCGCGCTTAGAGGAGTTAGAAGAGCCAACATGGTGGCCGCAGCCCGTTTCGGTTATGGCTTTCATGTATTATGAGATTTATGACGTTCCCAATCCTAAAAACTACGGCAGATATTACGGTTTTTGGGGTATTGGTGATGATGAAGACGAGCCTTACGACACGCTGCTTTACGATGCGAAAGTGCTGGAGGACGGTTACATCATGAAAGCCGTCAGCTCACAAGATAATAATGGTGGTAAATATCGAATCAAAGATGTATATGGCGTTCAAATAGGAGGAGACGGAAATACCGGAAAACTTGGACCTTTACCTGAGTTTGGAGGGGAAGACTATGTAGTCTTCAATTTGAATGCGCTCACTAGTAATATGGGGCGTGGCATTGAGCCAATAAAAATATTTGTAGGGCAGGGAAATCCTGAAAAAGCTGATTATTTTGTTGGATATATAAATCCGCTATTTGCAAAAGCGATATGGTCGGTAGATCAAATGGACAGTTATGCAACAAAATATGCAGAAGACAAGCCCGGTTTAAGCAGAGGAGATGCGCTTCGTGGTTATTTCAGCACCTATGAACACAAAATCCGTTCACCGCGCCATCTTGCAAACATTAAAACAGACGCAAGTACGATGGAAGGGAACTATTTGCAAGAGATAGACATTGACTTTAGCAAACTAAATGACTACGAGTTCGATAGTAATGGACGCCATACCGGCAATGGAGGGTATGCTAGACGCGGATATACACCAGGGTCAGGCAATGAATCGGCGAAATTTAACACTAGTACCACAGCTATGAATGAAAATCGCATCGACATCAGGGCATCAGTTATACCAGTTACTTTTACTGGCACCTATACCGCCGCAAGCCCGTATGGCTATGATGGCACATTTAATGCGAGTAATCCAGTTGTCAGAGCCATCAAAAACATTGGCGCCAACGCCGGTACCAACGGCAGCGTCACCACCGGTGGCGGCATCTTCAAGGAAATCGGCACAGTCGGCACTGTGCAAGACCTAATCCTAAAAGACAACAAAATTACAAGTTCAGCAAGCACGGTCGGCGGCCTTGCGGGCATCAACAACGGTACAATCAAAGACGTAACCTCCACAAACTGCGTAGTGGAAGCAACAAACACAACAACCGGTTCAGCGGGTGGTATCGCGGGCACAAACAAAGGCACGATTGACAATGTGACAGTGGAAGAAGTCAGAGATGAAGAGGATCGCCCTGCCTTCAATGTCAAAGCTGCCAGTGCCGGCGGCATCGCCGGGGAAAACGACGGTACAGGCACGATTATAGATTCAACGGTGGACGGTATCAAGGTTATCACGGACACAGGCAATGCGGGCGGCGTAGCCGGGGAAAACGGTGGCACTGGAACTATTAAAGATGTGCTTTCCATAAACTGCATAGTCGAAGCACCAAACACAACAACCGGTTCGGCGGGTGGTATCGCGGGGAAGAATGACGCAACGATTGAAAACGCGACGGTGATTGAGAACGGGGAAGGAGAGGCTCGCGTCTTCAACGTCAAAGGCGTCAACGCCGGTGGCATAGCGGGCGAAAACACCGGCATGATTACAAACGCGACGGTAGACGGTATCAAGGTTATCGGCACGGGCACAGGCAATGCCGGTGGCGTCGCCGGGTCGAACACCGGCACAATCACAAACTCAACGGTGAACAGCGTCACTGTCAGCAGCGCAAACAGGGCGGGCGGCCTTGCGGGCATCAATAGCGGAGCCATCCGAATGTCTGGCGTGCTGTATTCCAAAGTCACCGGCGCTGTCATTGCCGGAGGTATCGTAGGCGAAAACACCGGCGGCGTTGCGGGCGAAAGCAGCGGCGGCACGGTGGAGGATGTGTACTTCCTGTCGGTGGACAAACCTGCTGATGTGCCGGTCCGGGCGACCGCCCCCGTTCCCATTGGCGTCGCGGGCGGCATTGTCGGGAAGAATGGCGGCACGGTGAAAAACGTGTTTTACCTCGCGCCCGCGCCGGAGAGAACGCCGCAAGGGACAACTTTGGCGTCTATCTATCCAATCGTGGGCGATGGGGAGCCCGTGGAAACGATTACTACAGAAGATAACGTGGTATTTGACACTGGTTTCTATCTGCACGGGCGGAATTATTCCTTAGACAACGGAGTTAAATGGTTTGAATATCCCGAAGCACCGCTGTATAACATCGATAGAGCAATCAACACCCGCCTCAGCACGGATGAAAAGTATGTCCAGAACGGCGGGATAGGCCTTTACACGAAATTCTTTACCATAGAGCTGCTGGAGTATTGGTATGAAGTCGAGCTGTCATCCCAATGGAGACAACTGGGCGACTATCCGTATCCCCTGATCAACGAAATGCCCATAGTGTGGCCGGTGGGCGACGGGCCTAACCGCCTCGACCAGTTGACCCGTGACGATTGGGCGACGCCTCTGCCTGTGGAGGGCAATGTATTCATCGTGCCCTTTGTAAACGGTGATTTCGAGGATAATTTCGTTGACCCCAACAACAAAAGTAACACATATCCGGTCCTGAATAGCAACGGCAGTTGGAACGTCAATACCGGCGCCCATGCCGCACCGAACCCCTTATCACCAGGCATGAGCGCGGGCGTGACCGGCGGCACGAATGATTTTTGGACGTATAATCATATGAATTGGATTCCGGGCTGGTCCACAAGACCGGTCAACAGGACGGACACCCGTCCGTGGAGCGGCACCACAACTCAGTCAGGGCAAGGATTCAATAACCCCTTATGGGAATACATAGAATTCCAGAGGCCAAACGCGAGCGCGGGCAACAGACGCACCAGAACGAACTATGAAGGCAACCTCGATGGCGTATATGCCGAGCTGAACGCCGACCTGCCGGGAACGCTGTATCAAGTTTGCGATACCCTGCCCGGCACGGAGTATTACTATTCGTTCTATCACGCGTCGAGAGCGGAAAATGCCGCCCAGCATATGAATTTCTATCTCTCCAGCATGAGCGACAGAGGCAACAACCTATATTGGTACCTTGACGAGAATGGCAATCCTATTGACGGCGGAAGGCCGACAATTATAAGGCCTTGCAGCACCAACAGAGGCGTGTCGACAGGCATCCCTTTGACGAGGAATACCATAGCGTATGGGAATGTGGAGTTTTATGATCCGAAGACAGGCGGGCAAAGAACCGCATATCTCTACGACGTTTGGATCGGCTATCTGACAGGGAGCAGCTCTCCGACAGGTACCGGCGGCTACGGCATTACCTTCTGGTCAACCACTAATATTACCGCCGGCGCGATAGGGCATAGCGTACTAACCATCAATGACTTGCCGGCAAGTCTCAGAGCGGACGCTGTAAACAATGTCGTCGGCTATTGGGATGTGCGATGGTTTACACGGGCGAATACGGGAAATACTAATTTCCCACTTGACGGTGGCCGTCTCAGCGAATGGAAACAGTATTACGGTTACTATAAAATCCCTGACGGACAGATCAAAACCGAGTTTGCTTTTGAGTCCGGCTCCCTCAGCGACGCAAGAGAAGGCAACTACCTCGACGGCATCACCTTCCAATCCACCGCCTTCCTGACAATCAATAAAAACATCGTCTACAAAGGTACGAATGAAACGGCCTCTTACGTAAAACCCAGTGATGTGCTGACGGTCGTCCTGACGGTCACGAATCATGGCGAGGTAAGGGCGGGCAGTATCGTAGTAACCGACCGGCTGGATCCGTTTAACGCCTATTTCAATTTCGTGCCAAACAGCGTCAGGGTAAACGGTACGAGCAACGCCTATACAATCTCAGGAAGCACCCTGACCGTTCGCCCGACGGCAAGCCTAGGCAGGGGGCAGTCGCTGACAGTTGAGTTTGATATTGTAATACCGCAGTATACGAACGACGAAAGCGGTCATCAGACAGGCAACCTCAATTATCAGTATTTCATTATGAATCAGGCCGTTGTAAGACATAATGACAATGCGTTTGGCGATTACCCCGGAAGCCTGTACGGTTATAGAAACAGGGATAAAAGGAGCAACGCGTCGGAGGTCGTAACGGTGAATATCGACCCCGTCAAGCTGAGTAAGACGGTCTCCAAAGAGATTTTGCAAAAAGGCGAGTCCTTTGACGTCACGCTGACGGTCGAAGAAGCGCTGGATAAAGACACCGTCAACGCGAAGGGGCAGGTATCGCTGCTTATATCGACGGATTTCGCATTGGAAAACTATCCGGGCGAATGGGCAGTCAGTGTAGTTCAGATCGACGGAAAAACATATCACCGTGTAGTGATTTCGGATGTATCCTTGAACAGCAGCACCTCCAAGATAACGCTCCAATACAGCTTGCGCTATGTGGGAGAAGGATATGGCATGGCCTCTGACAGCATGGCAGCGGAGTATTCCTACATGTACCTCACGGAGGAAAAGCAGTTTATAAATATCAGGCTTGATTTCCTCCCGAAAACGGTTGTGGGAATCCCAGCTGAGCCGATGTATGAAGATCTGGAGCTGAATGTTACGGCGCTTGTGCCGAATATGGAAGTAGATTACCCGGGCATAGTGTTCCCCCTCGTGATTGACGAATACCTCCGCGCAAACGCGCTGAGGGATGGCGGGACTCCGTTTACCGCAAGGATCGTTCTCTGTGATCAGAATGGCAATCCGATACCGGGCGGAAGCATAATGAACAATAGCTTTAGAGCGGTTTTGACCTCCGGCGTCAACCAAACGCTCAACTTCACCCCGGTTCCGTCCGGCGGCAACAAGGAAAACGGCTTTGAGTATGTCAAAGGAGAGTACACTCTCTACTACTATGTCCTCATCGCGGACATGAACGGCGAGGAGATAGGCCTGTCCTCCGGCATAGGAACATTCACTGTCAGAGTAGCCGCCGGCACCTCGCAGCCTCTGCCCCAATCAGACCCCTCATCCCAATCGGCAAGCCTGCCCGACGCGGGAGCGCTCATAATCGGCCTTCCGCTTGCCTATGTGGGCAAACGGGAACTCTTGAAGATACGGGAGAGGAGCATACACCGTGCGGTACGGTAGGGCGGTCTTGCGCGGCAAGTCCGGCGCGTCGATGATGTTTGTCCTGGCGGCGATGCTGCTGCTGATGGCCATCGGCGTATCGGCGCTGGTCGCCGCCGGCGCCAGCTATGGCGCGAGCTTGGCAAAACGCGCGGAAAATCAACTCGACCTCTATGTGAATAGCATGGAGCTGACGCTTAGAGAAGTGTTGATGGATGCTAGTGATGTAAATATGGATATAGAAGACAATCCGACAACACTGACTGGGCAAATCCTTAAAATGGCATATGAGCATGTGAAAGACAATTCATTTGGTAATTATCCATACACGTTAGCTCCCATTGAGATTACTCCAGACATACCTGATGACTGGGATGTTAGCTATAGTATTAGTGTAACAGGCACCTTTAGTATAATGTTTACTAAGGGTGAACCGGCTTCATGGGTATATTTATATACTAGTGATGCAGGTGAAGATTATTATGACCTTATCATGAGTCGCATACGGCAAGAGGCGAGCATCAATGGCAGTATTATTATTACTATAACCGCGACATCAACGATAGCTAATGTCACGAGGACAACAGCGACAGCAACAACATATGGGCTAGATAATGCCTCGATTAAAGAGGATTCATTTGACCCACAAACACCAAGACCATCTGAATCTTATTATCTAGGCGCTATGCTTATTACATCCCCCGGGACATGGACATTCCAAAGACATGAGAGTTTTGATTATTACTCATAAGAAAGAGAGGACACAACAATGAAAAGAGCCATCCTGAAACGTGCCGCAGCACTTCTGCTGGCCGCCGTCTTCACCGTCGCGGTCAGCGCTTGCGCCTCCTTTGCCGACATGGTCACGGGCTTTGCCGATACGGCGACCTACATGCGTGGCGAGAGCAATATCCGCAGCGAGACGACCCTGTCCGTCAAACTGTCCGACAACGCGAAACCCATGTCGTTTGCGCAGCTTATAAGCGAAGCGCAGAATGCTATGGAAGACGGCCAGGCGGCGGCGGAGTTCCTGCTCATAGGCTTGGAGCTTGGCTTCTCGGTCGTAACGGAGATCTATGAGGATACGGCGCTGGTGTCGCTCGGCTGGGTCGGGCCCAACGGCACGGAAACCCTGCTGACGCTGATTTTGATAGACCAGACGATCTATATCAGCACCGAGCTTTTGGGCTATGCCGGTTACATAGACGCGCTCGCGGAGTATAGCGGGATTCTGTCGCTGATTGACTGCGACTACATCAAAATCGACCTCTCCACCATCCCGGGGATGCTGGAAGCGTTTACGGAGTTTGATTTGGAGCTGGAGCAATCCGCCGACGCGCAGGCAAAGCTGCAATCGGCCATGGATACGCTGGTAAACGTGCTGCGCGACTACACCCCGCGAATCCTGACCGAGGAGTATAAGGATATACTCAAGAGCGAAGGCGGCGGCTATACACTGACGCTCAACGCCGAGACCACGCTGGCGCTGCTGGGCGAGGTTGTCAGTATGTTGGCGGAATATGAGAGCGACGTCAAAGCGTTCCTGCTCGAAATAGGCGGGGAGTTCGGCCTGGAAGCGGCCATGCTGGACGATGCGGACTTCGGCGAGCTGGCGCGCGAGTATGAAAAAGAGACGCAAGACATCGTGATTGGCGACGACATCCCGGACTTTGACCTTGTGTACAAGGTTGCGGGCACGGGCAGCGGCGCGAATAAAAAGCAGACGGCATCCTTATCGCTTGCAGTACCGGTTGACGACGACGAAGTGCCGTTTGACAAAATTATCTTTGAATGCAGCGGCGTGTCCACCGTTGTGACGCAGCCTGTGGGCGTCCCGTCGGGCAATGTCCTGTCGCTGGAGGAACTGATGATGAGAATCATGCTCAATGTGGGGAATATTGGACTATGAATGAATTTGCGTTCCATACACCGACAGAAATCGTATTCGGAAAGGGCGCGGAGGCTAAAACCTCCGCGCTTATCCAGAAATATGGCGGCAGCCGCGTCTTAATCGTCTACGGCGGCGGCAGCGCCGTCCGCTCCGGCCTACTTGGGCAAATCGAAAACCAGCTCAAACAGGATCGGATTGAATACAGACTGCACGGCGGGGTTAAGCCCAACCCCATCGCCAGCCACATCCGCGAGGGGATCAAAGCCGCGCTGGACTTTCAGGCGGACTTTATTTTAGCAGTCGGCGGCGGCAGCGCCATAGACGAGGCCAAAGCCATCGCGCACGGAGCAAAAACCCCGCAGACAGACTTTTTGGCGTTTTGGACGGGCGAAGCCGAGCTGACAGCGTCACTGCCGGTCGGGACGGTGCTGACGATCGCCGCCGCCGGGAGCGAGACAAGCGCGTCCGCGGTCATCACCAACGACGAAACGGAGCAAAAGCGCGGCCTTGGGTCCCCGCACAACCGCCCGTGCTTTGCCGTGATGAACCCCGAATGGACCTTTACCCTGCCCAAAGCCCAAATCGCCTGCGGTATTGTGGACATTATGATGCACACGCTGGAGCGGTATTTCACGCCGGTGGACGGCAACCGGATGACCGACGAGATTGCCGAGGGGCTGTTGCGCGTGACCATCGACAGCGGGCGCGTGGCTTTGAATAACCCGTCGGACTACGACGCCATGAGCGAGCTGATGTGGTGCGGGAGCTTGTCGCACAGCGGCCTGACCGGGTTGGGGCGGCCGATCGATTTCTCCGTTCATCAAATGGGGCACGAACTGGGCGCGCGTTTTGACGTAAGCCACGGCGCGAGCCTTTCGGCATTGTGGGGGTCGTGGGCCGAATTGTGCCGCCCGGAGGATATAAAGCGCTTCGCGCGTTACGCGCAAAGCGTTTGGGGCATTTCCTGCCTGGACGTCGGCGAGGCGGCGCGGGCCGGGATCGAACAGACGGTGGAGTATTTTAAGGAGCTTAGGATGCCGACGTGCTTTACTGAGCTGGGAATCGGCGTATTGCCGGAGGAGGACATACTCAAACTGGCTGAAAGCTGTACCTTCCACGGCAAGCGTAAAATCGGGCAGCTCATGCCGCTGGACGCGGAGGGAATCGCGAAAGTGTACCGGATGGCAAACCGCTGACCCGCAAAGCGCCCAAAGCCTTGAGCACAAATAACACTTGCAAATAACCGCCAGTTCTGATATAATATGTAGGAGATATTATATAAAGAAGCATCTTACCGGCAAGCGTTGATGGGGAAGCATGAATACGCCCGTAAGGGGACTGGAGAGGTTTTATGGCTTCAACGGCGCCGGCTCAGCTGCGCTTAGGCGACGTCCTGAAAGAAGCGGGATACGTCACCGAGGAGCAGATTGAGCATGTCATGAACCTGCAAAAAGCCTCCGGCGCCAAAAAGCGCTTGGGCGAGGCCTTAATAGAGAACAACATCATCACCGAAGACCGCCTCAATACGGCGCTTTCCAGGCGCTTGAATATACCGTATGTCTCCATGAGCGACGCCCCTGTGGATTTGGAAGCCGTTAAAAAAATCCCCAAAGCTGTCGCCAATAAGTATTGCCTGATTGCCATCGCCATTAAGAAAGAGAGCGCCAACAGCACCCCCGTCCTGCGCGTCAATATCAACGACCCGCTTAATTACTACGCCATCGAGGACATCAAGCTCATCACCCACATGCAGATCGAGGTACAGGTCTGCAACCGCGCCGGGATCACAAAGGCCATCAACGAATATTATTCCGAACTGGATACGCAGAAAGCCTCGTCCATCGCCAACGAAGCGGTAGCCGGACAGGCAAGCGCTTTCTCCTATGTCGATATTTCCGAAGCGGCCGACGACACCCCGGTCGTCACGCTGATCAACTCCACCCTCTATAAAGCCCATAGCGCCGGGGCGAGCGACATCCACATCGAACCGTTTGAGGAGAACACTTACGTGCGTATCCGCGTGGACGGGCAGATCGTGGATTATTTGACGTTATCCTCGTCATTGCACAATTCCATCGTCGCGCGTATCAAGATCCTCTCCGGGCTGGACATTGCCGAGAAACGCGCCCCGCAGGACGGCCATTTCCGCGCCAAATTGCAGGACATAGAGATCAACGTCCGCGTGTCCAGCCTGCCAACTGTCTACGGCGAGAAGCTCGTCATGCGTTTTATGAGCCAGAGCACCGTCCTCGACCACGCCGGCACGTTTGGCATGGAGCGGGACGACTACGATAAGATGACGGAAATGCTGCAAGTGCCGCACGGCATCATCTATATCACCGGACCGACCGGAAGCGGCAAGACCACCACCCTCTACATGGTCATGGAAATGCTGGCTAAGCGCTTTGTCAACATCTCCACCATCGAAGACCCGGTGGAACGGACGCTGCCCCGGATCAACCAGACACAGATCAACCCACTCGCGGGCCTGACATTCGAGACCGGCCTGCGCTCCATCCTGCGCCAGGACCCCGACATCGTTATGATTGGCGAGACGCGCGACGCCGAAACGGCCAGCATCTCCGTCCGCGCCGCACTGACCGGCCACTTGGTCATGAGCAGCCTGCATACCAACGACTCCGTCTCCGCCATCGTCCGCCTGCTGGACATGGGCATCGAGGATTACTTGTTGGCAAACTCGCTGGTTGGCATTGTGGCGCAGCGCCTGGTCAAGAAGATTTGCCTCTTCTGCTGTGAGGAGTACGAGCCGAACGAGGCGGAGATCAAAGCCCTCAAAGTGGCGCCGCACCGGCTTATGCGCGGAAAGGGCTGTCATAACTGCAACAACACCGGCTATAAAGGCCGCGTCGCCATACATGAGATTTTGGGTATCGACGGGACGATCCGCGATTTTATCACAAGCAAAGCGCCCACCGCCGACATCTACACCTATGTCAAAGAGCATAACAAGCTCAAAAGCCTGCAAACCAGCCTGAGAAAACTGGTTTTAGATAAGAAGACCTCAGTGGAGGAGCTGCTGCGGCTGACGTATTTTGTAGAGTAAAAGGGGACACGGCTATGGACATCAACCGGCTCATCCTCACGGCGCGGGAGCGCCGCGCGAGCGACATCCATATCACCTACGAGCGCAACCCGGTCTTCCGCATTGACGGGACGCTGCTTGAAACGGAGTTCACCCTCACGCCGGAGGAAAAATACGCCCTCATCGTTTCGATGCTGGACGAAAGCCAGCGCGAAACGCTGGACGGCGGCGACGACGTTGACATGTGCTACTCTATGGAAGGCAACCTGCGCCACCGCGTCAACGTGTTCCGGCAGCAGCGGAAGCTGGCTTGCGTTATCCGTATTATTAACCAAAACACCCCCACCTTTGAAGAGCTCAACCTGCCCCCGGTACTGAGGCAGCTGGCCGACGAGCCGCGCGGCCTCATTCTGGTCACCGGCCCGACCGGCTCGGGTAAATCCACGACGCTGGCCGCCATGGTAGACTATATCAACTCGACCCGCGCCTGTCACATCCTCACGGTTGAAGACCCGGTCGAGTATGTCTATACACAGAATAAATCGGTCATCCATCAGCGTGACGTGGGGGTTGATGTCAAATCGTTCAGCGCGTCGCTGCGCAGCGCAATGCGCGAAGACCCGGACGTCATCCTGGTGGGCGAAATGCGTGACTACGAAACCATCGGGGCCGCCGTCACCGCCGCCGAAACGGGCCATTTGGTACTCTCTACCTTGCACACCACCGGCGCGGCTATGACGATTGACCGCATTATCGACGTATTCCCGCCGCACAACCAGCAGCAAATACGCACGCAGCTCGCGTCCGTCCTCAAGGGCGTCGTCACGCAGACGCTGCTGCCCAAAGCCGCTGGCAAAGGGCGCGTCGCGGCGTTCGAGATCATGCTGGGTACCGACGCCGTGCTCAATCTCATCCGCGAGAACAAATGCCACCAGCTCAACTCCACCATCCAGACCAGCGCCAAACAGGGCATGGTGTTGCTGGATACCTATCTGGCCGACCTAGTGCGCAAAGGCGAGGTCAGGCGCGAAGACGCGATGGAGAAAGCCCACGACAGAATAGAGTTCATGTCGGCGGTCGGGCGGCTGTAATCCCCCTGTCACTGCGGTGACATCCCCCTTTCGTTAAAGGGGGAAGGACGAAAATCCCCTTGTCACTGCGGTGACATCCCCCTTTCAATAAAGGGGGAAGGACGAAAGAAAGGCGCGTTCCAAACCCTCCCTCTTTCGCGAAAGAGGGACACCGCCCACAGGCGGAGGGAGATTTTGTAGGTCAAATCCCGAGGTGCAACGGGATTAACATAAAAAATTGCAAAAAGGGAGACTTGGTCATGAACAAGTTTCAAACCATGCGCAAAAACAAGCGTAAGGGCTTTACGCTTGTCGAGATCATCGTCGTACTCGTCATCGTTGCCATCCTTATGGCGGCGCTGGCCCCGGTGATGATTGGATGGATCAACGAAGCCCGGGATTCCACAATTAGAGCAGAAGCCAGACTATTCCTAACTGCGGCTCAAGGCGTTGTAACTGAAGAAGTTGCGTTAGGTAGAGGTGTTCCTACATTAGCAGGATTAAAGGCAATGCCAAAATTTCTAGCTCTAATAGGAGGAACAGCAAGCCTCAATCAGTTTAATCCAGATTTATCAGAGCTAACAGCTGTGGAAATTGACGGATCGAACAATGTTATTGCAATTGTATATACAAACCCCAGAGATGCTTCTACTGGAAACAGATTGGGTACAGCTGGAGGAACCGCAATCGCTGCTGGCCCGTAGGATAAACCCTCGCTGATTGCACCTATAGAGCGTGAGTGATTCCGAAACAAGGCTTGGAGGAGGCGGCGGGACGCCGCCGCCTCCCCGCCAAATCCCCCTGTCACTGCGGTGACATCCCCCTTTCGCTAAAGGGGGATGGACGAAGGAAAAGGCGCGTTCCAAACTTTCCCTCTTTCACAAAAGAGGGAAACCGCCCTCAGGCGGAGGGAGATTTTTCTTTCGCAAAAGAGGGATGTCACCGCAGTGACAGGGAGATTTACCCCAGGTGGAGGGAGATTTTATGAAAGAGGCGGCGCGATGTTCCCATATCCTCAAGAGAATAGATTGCTGGCAAGAGAATTGCGGAATAATGCTACTTTAGAGGAGAAAAAACTCTGGCGCGGCTTTTTGTCAAAGCATCCGGCACGGTTTCTGCGCCAGCGGCCCATCGGCCGATATATAGTGGATTTCTACTGTCCGTCCAGTAATCTGGTAATTGAAATAGATGGCAAGCAGCATGAAGAAAATGATATGGTGGAAAGCGACAGAATCAGAACAGAGTATCTAAATTCGCTGGGTATCAAGGTAATTCGGTTCACCAATCAGGAAGTGACGGAGGCTTTTCCTGTCGTTTGCAAAAGGATTGAGGAAAGCATGTAAATCCCCCTGTCACTGCGGTGACATCCCCCTTTCATTAAAGGGGGAAGGACGAAAGAATGGCACGTTCCAAACTTTCCCTCTTTCTCAAAAGAGGGATGTCACCGCAGTGACAGGGAGATTTACCCCAGGCGGAGGGAATCTCTCCCCCTTTGATGAAAGGGGGATGTCACCGCAGTGACAGGGGGATTTTATGTTCATGATCGTCTTTTCCGCCGTGTTGGGCGCGTGTTTCGGCAGCTTTATCAATGCCGCCGCGCTCCGGTATGTGAAGAAGGAGTCCTTTATCACGGGGCGCTCCAAGTGCCCCCATTGCGATAAGGTTTTACGTTGGTTTGAATTGGTCCCGGTGGTGAGCTGGCTCGTTTTGCGGGGCCGCTGCCGGGGCTGCCGGGCGAAAATTTCGCCGCGTTACCCGCTGGCCGAGGCGTTTTTTGCCCTCCCGGCGGCTCTGTGCTTTTATACGTTCGGGTGGTCGTGGATGACGCTGCTGGCGTTTGGCGTTTGCGGAATCCTGCTGGCCATAGCGCTGATCGACCTGGATACCATGGAGATCCCCAACGGCTTGGTCATAGCACTGATCCCTTTAGCCGCCGCCGCGGTGTGGGCGCAGCCGGACATAACCCTCCTCCGGCGCGGGATTGGGCTATTGGTGGTAAGCGTCCCTATGCTTTTGTTAGCGCTGATCATCTCCGGCGCGTTCGGCGGGGGCGATGTCAAGCTGATGGCGGTATGCGGCTTCCTGCTGGGCTGGCAGAACACCTTGTTCGCGTTTTTTCTGGCGCTGGCCGGCGGCGTGGTGTATTCGCTGATAAAAAAGGTGGACAGAAAGGCGCAAATCCCGTTCGGGCCGTTCCTGTGCGCCGGCACGGCGGCGGCAATGCTATATGGAAGCGAGATACTGTCGGCATATTGGGAGCTACTCGGTTTATAAGGGGTGAGGAGAGATGGCAAAATACCAGTTCACGGCGCTCGACCTGGAGAACAGGAAGATCAACGGGACGGTGGACGCGAGGGACGACGATGATTTTCGGAGAATCATGCGGGGCAAGGGCCTTGTCCCGGTAAAGCACCGGACGATGGACGAGCGCAGGGCCGTTTACCGCCTCAAAGCAAACGAGGTCTCCGAGTTTTGCCGTCAGCTTGCCAGTATGCTCTCCAGCGGCATCACGGCGGTGCGCGCCATGGAAATCATCAAGGAGCGCGACTTTAAGAACGCCAAGCTCAAGCGCATCTATGAGGCCCTGCACAAGGACATCCAGCAGGGGATTACCATGTCGGAGGCGATGCGGCAGCAGGGGAGGGCGTTCCCGGAGCTGCTGGTCAATATGTTTGCGTCCGGCGAGGCCAGCGGCCAGCTGGAAAACGTGACCGACAAGATGTCCGTGCACTATGAAAAGGAACACAGGCTAAACGGCAAGATCAGGTCCGCGATGAACTACCCGATGATTCTGGGGGTCATCACGGTGGCGGTGGTTATCGGCATTTTCACCCTCGTCCTGCCGGAGTTTTTCAAAATGCTTTCCGATATACCGCAGCCCACGCTGACAAAAGCAGTGATCGCCATCAGCGACTTTATGACGCAAAGGTGGTATATCATCATCATCGTCGTGTTGAGCTTCATGGCGCTGATCGCCTACCTCCTAAAGGTCCCCGCTGTCCGGCTCAAGTTTGACCAAACCAAGCTGAAGCTACCGGTCATCGGCAAACTGCTCTACATCATCTACACGGCGCGCTTCGCCCGTACGCTTTCCTCCCTCTATTCCAGCGGCGTCTCGATGATCAAGGCGTTGGAAATATCGGGGACGATCATCGGGAATAAATATATCGAGAGCCAGTTCCCCGCCGTCATCCGGGACGTGCGCAACGGTGAGGCGCTGTCGGCGTCGGTGCGCAAGGTGAACGGCTTTGACAACAAGCTCCCCAACACCATCCTCATCGGCGAGGAGGCCGGTCGGCTCGAAACCATGCTGGTATCGACCGCCGACAGCTTCGACTATGAGGCGGAACAGGCGACCGGGCGGCTGGTGCAGCTGGTGGAACCGGCCATGCTGATCATCATGGCGGCCATCATCCTCACCGTCATGCTCTCGGTCATGATGCCTCTAATGTCGCTGTATTCAAACCCGGATTTGCTGTGATAGAAATTACTTGACGGGGGGACGCCATGAAATCGTCCATCTATATCTCGGCGGAGAAAATCGAAGTCATCGGCTATGCCGGCAGCTCTGTGAAAAAGTTTACCACCTATCCCCTCGCCGAGGGGACGATGATCAACGGCACGATCACCGACGCCGCCTTCCTGACCGAATGTCTGGCGGCCATGCGCAAAGAGAACCCGCAGCTTTTCACCGACCCGTCGCTGGTCGTGGACGGCAGCGCGATTCTGTCCCGCAGGCTGGTCACGCCCAAGCTCAACAACAAGAGATACCTGCAACTGGTCCGGGACGACTTCGCCGACACGACCGACGACCCCGACAGCTTGGTATGCGGCTACCATAAGCTAAGCTCGGAGGGAAGCTCCGAAGCGATTTTGGCCTGCGCCGCCAACAAGGGGCTTGTGGACAGCTATATCTCGGCCTTCAAAGACGCCGGGATCAGGCTGAGCGCTATCCGGGTCGGCGCCGAGGCTTTGAACAAGGTTGTAAGCTCAAGGCAGGAGCTGAAAAAGGCGTCGTTCGTGCTCACCCTGATTGACGGGTTCACAACGGTTTCGATGGTTTTCAACAACGGGAACAACGTCTTCATGTCGCGCTCGCGCCTATACGGCGATACAAAAGAGCAGATTTATCAAAATGTGCTGGAAAACCTGAACGGCCTGATCAACTTCAACCGCTCGCAGAAGTTTAACGAAATCACGCAGTGCTATTACCTCGGGGTCAATGAGGCCGAGATGCGTCTCATCGACGCGCTCAATCCCTACGCCGGCATCAAAATGGATATGCTCGACATATTCGGCAGTGTGAGCGGCAAACTGCCGCCCGAGGCGCACCTTGTCTACCTCAACATGCTGATGCCCTCCGACAGTATCAACCTGCTGACCGCCCGCCGGGAGCTGGATAAGCACATAAAGCACAAAAAGCCCCGGAAGCTGTGGATACCGCTGATGGCGCTGTATATACTGCTGCTGGCCCTGCCCTCCGGGTATATGTGGTGGCAGGCTTACACGGTCAATCAAGACATCGAGGAGATCAACGCCTACCTGCAAGACCCGGAGGTTTTGCGAAAACGGGCGGAGCTGGACGATGTTAAGGCGGAGAGGGGCCGATACCTCAACATAACGGGGCAGTATAATGAAATGACTGCCTGGGAAGAGAGTATGACCATGGTTTCCAGCCGTCTGCTGGACCTGTTTATCAGGGATTACGGCGACAGCGTGTCCGTGACGCAGCTTGACTATGACGAGAAGGCGTTGCAGGTACGCTTGAGCGCAAAATGCGCCGAGGAAGACATCGCGACGTATTACACGGACTTCCTCAAACTCAGCGACATGATCGAGTTTGTGAATTTCAGGGGAGTCACTTACGACAGCAACGGGCTGTATTCGTTCAGTCTTGACATAACGCTGGCCATGAAGGATTTGGCGGAAGGGGAGGCGGAGTAATGCAGGAGCAGAAAGCGGGCCTGAACAAACGGGAAAAACGGCTGCTGCTGGTCGCGTCGGTCGTCGGACTGTTCTATTTGGCGTTCCAATTCGTCTTTCTCCCGAATTACAACCTGTATGCCGAAAAGACGGACGAATACAACGATTTACTGATACAGCAGATGCAAGTGAGGGCGGATCTGGCCGACGAGGCCGGCGTGAGAAGCACAAACGAAGACGCGAAGGCGAGATATAGGGAGTTGGAGGCCATCTATCTGCTGGCCGGGAAAAACACCGATTTGGGGCGGATGCTGACCGGGCTTTGCAGGGACAACAGCCTCAGCGTGACCGGCTACACCCTGGGCGACCCGTCGGATTTCCGTGTCCCCAGGGAGGGCGGGGAAACGCCGGGCGGGGACGCCGCGTTTTCCGCCGTCACGGTGCCGATGACGGTCAGCGGCGATTATGACGCGGTCAAGAGCCTGCTGGACGCTGTTGACGAAAACAGCGACATCCGCGTCAGCCGCCTCTCGTTTTCCTTGCATCAGGAAGACCCGGGCGCGGAATTGGAGCAGGTAAGGGTGACATTCGTAGTAACCCTGCTGAACGGCATAGAATAGGCTGACGCGGAAGGGGGCGAACGGTTTGCGGCGCAAATGGAGCGATAAGGCCCGGGCCATCCTCAAAGGGACGCGGGGGGAGACATTGGTGGAGGGCATTACCAGCCTGCTGATTTTCGCCGTCCTGATAGCCGCTGTTACGATGATGATTATGACCTCCCTGCGGATAACTTCGACGTCGATGCAAGATGCGAATGCTATGCAGAACAGCTATAATGACGCATTAAGAGGCGTAGGTGGAAGTCCAGCTAGTATTGATTTTAGTGTTAACGGAGTAACTATCACAATAGGAATTGAAGTAACAGATCCAGATGATACGAATGGCTTTATTGCATTTGCTCCTGACCCATAGGAGGTGTTGTCCATGCTCAAGCGGCTCAAAAATAAGCAGGGCGTGACATTGACGGAACTGATCGTGGCAATGCTGGTCATGTCCATCATCATGATGGCTGTCACGACGGTTTTCCTGCCGATGTACAACGCGTATGTCAACGCGAACGAGCTGGCGGAGGTCAACACCTTGCTGGATAACCTCTCGGCGATTATTATGAGCGAAGTTGCGGATTTAACAGAAATCATCAATGAAGGAAGTACATTTACCATTAGGACAAACGTAAATGGAACAAACAGATATGTCACATATTTTATTGATAGCAATGGCTTTCTTAGGAGAAGCACCACTAACGACCAATCAAATGCTAGACTGGTACTCGATGAGGGTTTCTATAGAAATTATACGGTAGACATTGATTTTAGACGAAGCGGTGATGTTTGTATTGTTGAACTGACGCTATACAATAGAGGAAGCACCGAAGGAACAAGCAGAGAATACGTGGCAAGACCGATAGGACTACAATAATAATGCCTTAGGAGGCTGGGAAAAATGGAAAACATCAAAGAAACCATCATCATGGTAGACGACAGCGCGACCAATCTTGCCATGGTAAAGAAGACCCTGAGCGATCAATATGATGTGATTACCATCGCGTCATGCGCGGAGCTGTTGAATATCCTTGAGATCGTATCCCCCGACCTGATTCTGCTGGATATCGAAATGCCCGACATGAGCGGGTATGACGTCATCAAGGAGGTTAAGGACAAGGCGGAGACGGCGCATATCCCCGTCATATTCCTCACATCGCGGCGCGACCCTGAAAGCGAGCTGGAGGGGCTGTCCCTCGGCGCGGTGGATTACATCCACAAGCCGTTTTCCCCGCCGCTGCTGGCCAAGAGGATTGAACTGCACTTGCTTTTAGAGGCGCAAAAGCGGGAGTTGAAGCAGCTCAGCGAGGATTTATATGTCATCATCGGCGAGCGGACGGATGATATAGCGGCACTGAATCAGGATGTACAGCGGTTTTTCGCGGAAACGGCGGAAACCGGCGGCTTTACAACCGCCCATGCCGTGCGGACGATGGAGTATTTATTTGCGGAAGCCGAGAAAATCATCAAAGAGGGGGACATGATACGATTTGTTCCCAAACCGTCGGCGGTCTTTAAGGGACGGGAACAGGAGTTTAAGATCGCGTTACAGAATCTGTTGAAGTAGTGATGTAAGGTGACACCAGCGCATAATCACCCCGCAAAAGCGCAAACTATGGCGAGGTGATACGAATGCCCAAAGACAGTCAGATCGACAAAAAAGAAGTGCTGAAGAAGAAATCACACGGAGGGCCTACCATGGCCGAGAGCGGCTCTGACGGCGAGAGCCGCAGCGCGAAAACGCAGTCGGGCAACCGAAAACAGCCGGGGGACGACCATAAATAAGAGAAAAACGGCTATATTCACAAGGACGATGCTGGCTCCCGTCGGCGTGTCAAGGGCGACGGAACCGGCGGCGCCGAGGAGGAAGCAGACGGCGGAGACAGCCGCCGAGCAGACCGTAACCGTTGCAAACCGCCTACAGACCCGCATGGACGTAAGCGCGGGGAAGATGATCAAACCGGAGATGAGCAGCGCGCCCATCATCCGCATCCCCAAGACGATGGTGACAGCCGTCAGCAACGCGATCAGCATGTTATACAGGCCCGCTTTGACGCCGGTTGCGCGGGCAAATGTCTCGTCAAACGTGACGGCAAAGATTTTATGGTAAAACAGGATAAACAGCGTAAGGACGGCGGCCGCGAGCATCACGCTCAGCAGGACGTCGTTCTTTGTCATCACCAGCAGGCTGCCGAACATATACCCATGAAGGTCGGTGTTCGTCCCGGCCAGCGAGACAGTGACGACGCCGACGGCGAGCGAACCGGCAGAAATCAGCGCGATGGCCGCGTCCCCTTTGATGGCACTGCTTTCACTGACGCGCAGCAGCAGGAAAGCCGCCAGCACGACAACAGGGGTGGCAATGGCCAGCGGCGCTACGTTGAAAGCCGCCGCCGCGGCCAGTGTGCCAAACCCCACATGCGAAAGCCCGTCGCCGATCATGGAATACCGTTTGAGCACAAGGCTCACGCCCAGCAGCGCTGCGCAGAGCGACACCAAAAGCCCGACAATGACGGCACGGACAAAGAACGGCAAAAACAGTATTTCAATCACCAAAGAGCCTCTTTCAGCGCTTCTACATTGCGCGTCATCAGCTCCAGATAGGTCACGCCTCCTAGAAAATCCTCGCGAGAGACGGTATGGCAGGCATACATCGGCAGGATTTTCGCGCCGGTGCTCTCACGAATCGTTTCCGCTGTTTGTCGGTTTGACAGCTCTGTGTGGAATACCACGGGGATATTTTCGTCCCTGACCTTGCGGATTAGGAGCGCGATGGCCTTGGCGCCGGCCTCCGTCTTGTCGGAGCAGCCGGGGAACGCGGCGAAGTAGGTCAATCCGTAAGCGTCCGCCAGATGGCGGAAGGGGAAACGGTCGCCAAAGACGATGGTGTTGCGCGCCGCGCCACCAATCACCGCATGAAACGCCGCGTCCAAATCATCCAGCTTTTGCAGGTACCCGGCGGTGTTAGACATATATAGCTCGGAATTTGCCTCGTTTGCCTCGCAAACGGCGTCCGCGATTGCTTGCGCAATCCGCTTCGCGTTGATGGGGGACGTCCAAACATGCTCGTCCTGTGCAGCGCCGTTGTCTTCGACGCAGTCTATTATCCTGATGATTTTCATCCGGCTTGGTTCCAATGTTCTCAAGAGGCTTTCTACCCAGACGTCCGATTCGCCGCCGCCGTAAATGAACACGTCGCAATTTTGGATCATGAGGATGTCCTGTACGGTAGGCTCGAAGGAATGGCTGTCCGACGCGGGAGGGAGGAGCATGGTCAGCCCCGCGCTGCCGCCGGTGATCTCCCGCGTGAAATCATACGGGACAAAACTGGTGGCGACAATGCGGAGGGCGTTTTCCGTGCCGGCCTCCGCAACGGCTTGCCCGCACCCGGGCAATAACAGAAGCGGTATGAGAAAAACCAAGCAAAACCATCGTTTCATAGCAAAATCCTTTCTTACGCATTGCGAATTTTGTGGTCCTGCCTTTATTATTCCAGCGTTGCGGGGCGGTTAAACATGCAAAACAAAGCGAGGGCGTCATTTCTGACGCCCTCGCATAATATTAATATGTATTTACATAATCGAGAAAGCGGTGATTACGCCGATAAACGCGATGGAAACGGTACAGGAAACGGTAATCACGTTGTTGAATGAAGGCCCGGCGGTATCTTTGAGCGGGTCGCCGACCGTATCGCCGATGACAGCCGCTTTGTGGTTGTCACTGCCTTTGCCGCCGTGGTTTCCGGCTTCGATATATTTTTTTGCGTTGTCCCACGCGCCGCCGGCGTTCATCATAAAGACCGCCATAGCAAAACCTGTGACGATGATGCCGGCAAGATAGCCTACCACACCTTCCACGCTCAAAAGGAGTCCGGTGGCAATCGGCGCAAGGATGACCAGCATAGCGGGGGCAATCATTTCCTTTAACGCGCCGCGTGTGCATATATCGACGCAGGTGGCGTAATCGGCCTCAACCCCGGGCTCGCCGGTCAACAATCCTTTGATTTCCTTAAACTGGCGTCTGACTTCCTTAACAACGCTTTGCGCCGCGCGTTGCACGGCGGACATGCAAAGCGCGGCAAAGAGAAATACCACGGCTGAGCCGATAAAAAATCCAATCAAAACGGGCGGATTTACGATGGAGAGATTGAGCAGTTTATCGCCCATCGCGTCCTGCGCAATGTTCACATAGGAAACTAGAAGCGCCAGGCCGGTGAAGGCGTTGGAGGCGATCGCGAAGCCTTTGCCGGTGGCCGCGGTGGTGTTTCCAAGGGAGTCAAGGGCGTCGGTACGTTCGCGCACTTCCGCGGGAAGGTGCGCCATCTCCGCGATGCCGCCCGCGTTGTCGGCGACGGGGCCGAAGGCGTCGGTCGCTAGGATGATGGCGTTGGTGGCAAGCATGGCGACCGCGGCAAGCCCGATGCCATAAAGCCCCATGTTATAGTCCCATAAAAAACCGTCGCTGATATACCTGAATCCGCCGGATATAATAAAGCTGACAATCGCGGCGGCGGATATGGTCAGGATTGGGCCGGCGGTAGATTTCATACCGAGAGACAGGCCGCCGATCATCAAAGGAGCCGCGCCGGTGTCACTGGAGGCGGCGAGTTCCCGCGTCGGTTTGCTGGCGTCGGAGGTGAAATACTCGGTAAACAAGCTGACGATGAAGCCGGCAACAATGCCTGTTACAACCGCACCGTAAAGCCCCCAGGCATTGTCTGCCATGGTGGCGGTTCCCCTAGCTACAAACTCAGGGTCGAGATCCGCGTTGTTGGCGACAAACATAATCAGCGGCAGGGTAGCGATGGCCGCTATGCCTCCGGCGATATAGACGCCGCGCCGCAGGGAACTCAAGAGCGTTTTTTGGTCTGCCTTTTCTTTGGTACGCACGAAAAAGGTGCCTAAAATCGAGGAGAGAATGCCAACCACCGATACAATGATCGGAAGCATAAATCCGGCGATTCCGTATCCGGCGCCAAAGCTGATGGCAATGGTTGCCACCAGAGCGTTGGAGTTAGACTCATGGAGGTCGGCGCCCATGCCGGCCACATCGCCCACATTGTCGCCCACATTGTCGGCAATGACGGCGGGGTTGCGCGGGTCGTCTTCGGGGATACCGGCTTCCACCTTGCCGACAAGGTCGGCGCCCACATCGGCCGCCTTGGTGAAAATACCGCCGCCGACACGGGCGAAAACGGCCACAACGGCGACGCCCATTCCAAACGTGACCATCGTGTAGGCGATTATATCATTGGATTCTCCGAATACGTATTTCAGGAGCATATACCATATCGTAATCTCCAAAATCGCAAGCCCGTTGACAACGAAGCCCATGACAGACCCCGACGCGAAAGACACACGGAGCGCTTTGTTGAGGCTGTCGGTTGCGGCATAAGCGGTACGGGCATTGGCGTTGGTGGAAATTTTCATGCCGATAACTCCGCAAAGGGCGGTTAAGGTGCCGCCCGTTAGGAAGGCGAATGGTGTGTACGGATTGATGTACCCCGCTTCGTTGCCCAGCAGCAGCGGTATGTACGCGAGCGCTGTCAAAATAACAAACATGACGCCGAGGAATATGGCAACCGTGCTGTACTGACGCTTCATAAAAGCGTTTGCGCCTTTACGGATCGCGGACGCGATCTTTACCATCGTCTCGGTGCCCTCGGAGTAAGTGAACACTTTGCGGATTTGCAGGATGGCAAACAGTAGGGCGGCGGCGGCGCCTACGTAGCCAATCCAAAACAGGTTTTCAATCAACGTAACCAACTCCTAAAATCTATGATATATGCGGCCCGAATGCCACTCCGATTGATTATACTACACGGGCACTGATAAATCAATGGGCCTTTCGCAAATACTTTCGCAGCACCGCCAAAACATCGTCGATGTCCAGCGGCTTGCCGACATGGGCGTTCATGCCGGCTTCCAGGCACCGGTCAATATCCTCCCTGAATACGTTGGCTGTCATGGCTATGATGGGCATCTCTTTGGCATGGGGGGAGGGGAGGGCGCGAATCCGCCGCGTCGCCTCCAGCCCGTCCATATGAGGCATTTGCATATCCATAAATATAAGGTCATACCGCTCGGGGTCTGCTTTGACCATTTTAAGCACTTGCAAACCGTCTTCGGCTTCGTCTATGGCAAGTCCCGAATCGCTCAGCAGCGATATGAGGATCTCGCGGTTGATTTCCACATCCTCGGCAAGCAGCAGCCTCTTGCCGGTAAATATACCGTGTGTTTTATCCATAAAGCTCTCGCTGCGGTGGGCGCTTTCAACATCCAGACATTCGTTGATACACTCGACGAGGGTGGAAGAAAACAGCGGCTTCATCAGATATTTGTCCACACCCGCTTCCAGCGCTTCCTCCCTGATGGCCGCCCAGTCGCCAGAGATAAGGATTACAAAGGGCTCTTTGTCGCCCCCGCGCGCCTTGAGACGCCTCGTCAGCTCGATGCCGTCCATACCGGGCATACGCCACTTTATAAAGTAAATGTCGCAACTGCCGCTTTCCTCCGCTATACGGAGCGCTTCGGGGCCGCCGGCCGCCGCATGGCAGTGTATGCCAATATGGTCAAATACGCCTTTGATGAAAGTCCGCATATACGTATCGTCGTCAACAACAAAGACGCGCAAATCCTCCCGCTTGACGCCGGGGCCGAGCAGTGACATCAGGCTTTGCTTTCCGCGAGCCGCTTTGATGGTGAAGATGAATCGCGAGCCTTTGTCCCGTTCGGATTCCACCCATATTTTCCCTCCCATCAGCTTGACGATGCGTTTGCATAGGGCCAGCCCAAGCCCTGTGCCGCCGAACTTGCGGCTGGTCCCGCTGTCCGCTTGCGCGAACGCGTGAAAAAGTTTATCCTGCTGCTCCGGGGAGATACCAATCCCGTTGTCCTCCACTACAAAACGCAGTGTGCATAACCCTTCCTCATCCTTAACGAGCGATACGCTGAGGTTGATGACGCCCTCATCCTCCGGCGTGAATTTACACGCGTTGGAGAGCAGGTTGGTGATGACCTGCGAAAGCCGCTGGTCGTCGCTTACAATATAGTGCGGAACCTTGACCCCCACATGCACGTCAAATTGCTGCCGCTTTTCGTCCATACGGAATTTGACGACGGAAACCACCTTTTGCAGCATCCGCTCGATGTTGAACTCGATAGGCGAAAGCTCCAGCTTGTTGGCCTCAATCTTCGACATATCCAGCACATCGTTGATGACGGCGAGCAGATTTGCCGACGCGTCCTCGATTTTGTTCAATGTGTAGTCCTTGCGCTCTATATTTGCCGAGTGCTTGCCGATTGCCGTCATGCCGATGATCGCGTTGAGCGGAGTGCGCATCTCGTGGCTCATATTGGAGAGAAAATCTCCCTTGGCCCTGCTCGCGGTAGTTGCCTGTTCCAGCGCTTTTGTACGTTCCTTATCATATATATCCCGCATAATGGCGCCCGCGAGCGTGCTAGCTGTCATGGCGATAAACTCTTCTTCGCTTTCCTTCCATTCGCGGGGCATGTGGCATTGCTCCACGCTCATGAAGCCCCATAAGCGGCTTTCCACATAGAGCGGTACGCATATAAAGGCGGATATGTCCACCTCTGTCAACCGGCGGAAATCATGGACCGGGCTGGTGGCTGTATCCTGGCAAATAATCATCGGCGTGTCGCCGTCTTCAGGCAGTTCATCGGGAAAGTAACCTGTAGCCAAGGTAAACAAGTTCATACCGACCATCCGCAATTGCAGGCCGTCCGCAATCCAGCTATAAGCCAGATCGGTTTTTCTGCGCCCGAAATCAATACGGAAAACCAGCATGAGGGATACGTCATAGTACCGCCCGATCTTGGCAAGCGCTTCGTTGACCATAGCCTCCGTATTGCCGGAGGCAACGAGGCCGTTGGATATGTCTGCCATCAATTCCTGCTGTTCCAGACGGGCGGCAAGCTGCATTCCGCGCTCACGGACACTTTCAGTCAGCTTTTTGGTATGGCGCATGTCGTACTTATACGATATGATATACCGTTCACCCTTGTACATCAAAGGCGTTAGCGTATTCTCCATGGGAATCAGTTCCCCGTCTATAGACCGTTGCATACGCTCGAATGTGGACTGCCCCTCCGCAAACGCCTTGTCTCTCATTTCCAGCGCATTTTCAAAGGGCGCTTTCTCATCGGGTTGTGTTTCCGGCAGGAAAACATCCCAGTAGTTGTCTATGAGGAATTGCTTGTCGGGACAGCGAAAAATCCGCAAAGTCGTGTCGTTGCAGTCAATGATACGCATTTGGGAGTCGAAGAGGATATATGAAATAGGGCTTGCTTCCTTAATGGAACGGGCCAGCTCTTCCGCCTCGGTGGCGATCTCTTCTATACGTCTGATGTTCCGCAGATCATATATACTGGCGAGCCACACGTTGGCCCCGTCGCGGTCGATATGCTTCAATGAGACTTCGCAGGGAATCAGCTCTCCTATACTCGAGCGGTGCAGCCACTCGAAGGCTTTTATCTCGCCGCTGAGAGCCTGCTTCATATAAAAAAGACCATGATCCATGGAACGTACTCCGTCAGGCTGGGTCTCAGGTGAAAACTCCCAAAAATTTTCGGACAGATATTGCCTTTCACAATGGAATAGATTGAGAACGGCCTCGTTGCAGTCAATGACCTTGATGTCGTCATCAAAAATAATCAGGCTGATGGGCGCGCTGTCAAGGATGGCGCGGTTAAAGCTATTGGCGCTAAAAATCTTTTCCTCCATCTCGGAGCGTAAAACGGTATTGACAAACAAGAACGCCGCCGAACGCATCATCTCGGCGCAATCGTCGTCAAAGAAACGCTCTACCTGGCGATCCTCAAATAGTACAAACCCCCAAAAAATGTTGCCAACAAAGATGGGCGTGATAAAAGCCGACACGACGCCAAACGAATGGAGCAACGCGGCCTCTTCTTTGGGGAGATGGCTCAAAGGGCTGTTGATTGTTTCGTTTTTGCTTAATATATCCGTCCAGCGCGGCGCTAACGTATCGTAGCTCAAATCCGACAGTCCCGGCGTCGGCGCGGTCGTTCCGCCGGATCTTCTGTCCCAGCGGTATATCTGCGACGAGTGCAGGCCATCCGGCATTACGAAATTGCGCCAAACAGACAGCCTGTCGATATAGATCGCGTCGGCAATCAAACCCACGCCCACGGTCATCATATCCTCAAAGGTCTTCTCGCTTTGGGAAAGGGACATGATGGCCGCCTTGTTCAACGCTTCGGTCAGCAGTTCACGGTATTTAAGCTTGTCAAAGGCTTCGTCGGCGTCTTTCTTCATTTTTTGCCGTATGATGGCATTGGCGCATAAATGAGCGGCGGAATGAAATAAAGCCTCATCGTCGCTGTCAAAACGCCGCGTGCTTGTATTATTTTGGAAAACAACGGAACCCCAAAACTCGCCGTGCATGAAAACCGGCACCAGCATGACTGACTTCGCGCCGAATTGGGCAAAAAATATCTTTTCATCTTCCGTCATACTGTTGAAGCATAAGGTTACACTCTGCCCGCTCATCAGAATATTGAGCCAGTTGGTTATCATCGGGAGGTCGGGCAGAAGCCTCATGTGGTCGTCTAAGGGGACGGAACCCTTTTCCTTCTTGTTCCAGCGGTATATCTGCCCGAAGCGCTTTCCTTCGCCCGTGTCAACACTGCTGTAAACCGCGATACGGTCCACGCCCGCCCTGTCTGCGATCGGCCATAAACCGTCGTTCAGCAGTTCCTCAAAACTCTCCCCGCCCTGCGAAAGGAACTTGTTTGCCGTGTTGTTCAGCACTTCTATCAATTGCTCGCGGTGCAGCAGCTTCACATAGGCGTCGGCGGCGTACTGTGCGGTTTTCATCCGTATGAACCCATTGGCGCATAAACGTGCCGCGGCGCTTAGGACGTCCAGGCAGTCTTCCTCGAAAATCCGATGGGCAGAACAGTTTTCCAACGAGACGACGCCCCAAAATATACCATACGTGAAAATCGGAACCAGAAAAGCCTCTTTGACCTCAAACAGCTTTAGAAAGTCCGCCTCGTCTTCCGTCGCGCTTTCCGCGTGGACGTGGATGCAGTCGTCCTTTAATAGAGTTTCCAGCCAGCGGGTAACCGGCGGTATATACGGGACAATAAGCATATTATCTTCCAAGGGGATCGTAATACCCTTCCAAAGATAGGTTTGCTCCAACTGATCTTTCTCGCCTAATTTTTGATATATGGCGGCGCGGTCAAAGCCTGCCACTTTTGCGATGACCCGCAGGCCATCGCTCATAATCTCCTCAAACAAGCCCTCGCTATGGGACGTAAAAATCTCGATGGCCGCATTCAAAGCGTCGGAAATGGCGGCTCGGCGTTCAAGCAATTGCAGCCGATCCGATGTTTTTTGGCTTTTCGGCATTGCTTGCCTCCCCTTCGATAGCATACCATTCATATATTATATCAGTTAACGTACCATTCCGCAACTTATGTTCAACGGCCCCCGCTTTGTTGGAGGCCGCCTCATTATATACGATTTCGGCGAGTTATAGACAGCAGACGGCTTACTCCTCTTCTTTATCATGCCTCGGGTGGTCTTTGATGAACTCCACCGAGGTCACAACTGCCATCATGATGTCATTTTGCAGGCTTGAGTTAAGGTAGCGCGTTTTGGAGTACACATCCCGCGCGACGACATAATGAGGCTTTAATTTATTCAGGGACATTGCCATCATATCCATACGGCATTTCATACATTTGCAGCAGGTATACTGCGGAAGGATTTTTTCAAGCCATTCTGCGACAAGGTCCTCTACAACATTATGCAGCATCATGGATGCCCCCTTCTGTATGGTAAATGAATACAGCCATTATACATCATTTTTACAGTATTGAAAAGAGGTTTCTAAAATTTTTTGCAGCCTTGACAAACCGCGCGGAGTGGATTATAATGAAACCCGGCTTGCAAAACGCTTGGCATTTAGCGATTATGGAGAGGTGTCCGAGCGGCCGAAGGAGCACGACTGGAAATCGTGTGTGCGCAAAAACGCACCAGGGGTTCAAATCCCCTCCTCTCCGCCATAAAGGAATAAATGCGAACCCGACTCGGGTGCTATTTGTCGGGGAGGCGTTCGTTTTTTCCTTTTTGTTTGAATGAAGCGATGGGGTTTTGCACTACTTCTGAAATGTGGAGGAATATTATGCCAATTCAAATTGTTTCGCGAGAACATTTTTCACTTATCTGTGAAATGTTCGAGAGTGCTGACGCATCGATTAAAATTATATCGCCTTTTATAGGTTTAGATATGGCTCAGATGTTGGCAAACAACATGGCATGTAACCCTTCTCTTGAGGTAGAAATCATAACTCGATTTTATCGCGCAGACTTTATAAAGGGCGTTAGTAGAATTGCTGCATTGGAAAAATTATACGGAGCAGGGGCAAAAATTTATGCGCTACTTGGACTGCACACAAAACTCTATTTGTTCGGCGAAGATGTAGCCTTGCTTGGGTCGGCAAATTTTACTTCTGGTGGCTTCAAAATCAATCATGAACTCTCTCTCTGCGTTAAGGACGAAAACGAAGTCAACCCACATTTAGTTATTTATTTTAACGATTTAGTCAGCGCAATAAATCAGTCCGGCAACTACCTATTAACCGCAGAAAAAATAGCTGAAGAAAAATATCTCGTCGAATCCGCCATAAAAAGTAAAAGAAATAAAAACACAGAATACAGAAATGATGCAATGTTCGGCGCAAACATCAATATGTCATCACAAGCTGATGATACGGATCAGTCTGACACGATACAATCTATTTTGTCTGCGAAATCTCCAACAGAAAACTCTGAGGTATTATTGAACGAGTATATAATTATGAGGCTTTCAATCTCGCCTGACAATCAAGGCAGAATGTATGACGGAGAGGAAACCATACAAGCGTATATGGCTGACCAAAAAATCAGAGATTATACATGGTATTCAACAAACGCTCTTCATGCAGGTATGGCTATCGAAAAAGTGAAAGAGTTTAATGATGCAATAAACAACGGAAAAAATGTTTCAATTCTTTTTGCAATTGGTAAATCATCTGGTGGCATAAATGAAATAGCCTATAAAGCCAATGTATTAGAGGTTCGTTCATCTCGCCAGCCTGAACCTTTGCCAACAAATGATTATCCTGTGATTTGGCATGGCAAAAAAGCAACGATTTGGTTGAAAATTAATAATATACAACGCGAAACTGTCTTAAAAGCAAATATGTTCAAGTTTTCAAAAAATGGTGAGGATTTGCAAAAAGTTATAATCGGTAAAAATCGATTTTCATTTGGCTACATATCGTATAAGTAAGTATGTCATTAAAATGGCTATAGGCCGTCCACAACAGACGGCTTCGCCAACTTACCGACGGACGCAGAATTGCGTCCGTCGAGAGGGTTTATATATAACCTTCGCAATACCACCAATATCGGGGGCACTGCAATGAAACGGGCTTTATTTCATATATTAGCATCCATCGTTTGCGCGGCGCATTTTGCGTCGTGCGCGGCCAGTCCGGCTGAGGATGGGGAACCGCGGTATCAAAAGTACCAGACCAGTTTCATAGAGCTGTTTGACACCACTGTAACCGTCATCGGATATACGGAAAGCCAAGCTGAATTTGACCGTTTCGCGGATATAGTTTATGACCGGATGGAACGGCTGCACCGCCTTTATGACATATACCATGAATATGACGGGCTGAACAACCTTTATACAGTCAACAAGAACGCGGGGATTGTGCCTGTGGCGGTGGATAAGGATATAATTGACATGCTTCTGTTGGCGCGCGAAGGGTATGAGCTGTCGGGCGGCGTCGTAAACATCGCGTTGGGCCCGGTGCTGCGGATTTGGAGCGAATACCGCTCGGCAGGCATGGCCGATGAGGCAAACGCTTCCTTACCGGCGATGGATGCGCTTCAAAAAGCCGCGCTGGATATAGATATTGGCGATTTGGACATCGACGAGGCCGCGGGCACCGTATTCTTCAAGAAATCAGGCATGTCGCTTGACGTTGGCTCCGTTGCAAAAGCGTATGCCACACAACTGGCTGTCAGGGCTGCCGCTGACGCGGGGATGCGTTCGTTGCTTGTAAACTCGGGCGGCAACATTGTCTCCCACGGACGCCCGCTTGACGGCGCGCGCGACCGTTGGAGTATCGGCGTCGTCAACCCGGACTTGCCCGAATCGCAGGATTTTGCCGATATTGTGTATATAATTGATCAAACAGTGTCGTGCAGCGGTGGGTATCAGCGTTTTTATACTGTAAACGGGCAGACATATCACCATATCATTGACCCTGCGACCCTGATGCCGGCAAACCGTTTTAAGCAGGTAGCAGTCATCCACGAAAACGCGGGGCTTGCTGATTTGCTTTCGACCGCACTCTTTATCATGCCCTATGAAGAAGGCGCGGCGCTGGCGGAAATGCTTGGCGCGGAGGCGTTATGGATTGATATGGATGGGGTATGGCGCTCGACGGATGGTTATGCGAATATATCGCAATCCAAAGCGTTGCCGGCGGCGCCTTGATTAGAGGGTTGCGGTGGTTTATGATTATAGATGGGTATACTATATCATTTCAAGAGAGAAATACCAAGGTCAAACAAAGCAAGTAAAGCAAGCAGAAATTTTCTCATACCGATGCACCTTTTTTTCTAAATCTCCTAATTCCAAAGAAAGAGCTTACCCCGAGTACGGCTACAACCATTACGCCGCCAAATAAATACCAACCATAATCGAAGAACCATTTTTCATAAACTGGCTTAACAATTATATTGATTTTTGCTACTAAATTATTGTGAGTTGCGATACTCACGGAAGTCTCCCCATTTTTAACGGCAATTATCTTTCCGTATGAATCGAGTGAAATTACACCGCTATCAAGAGAAGAAAATGACACATCTTTAATGGTTGCGTCTCTTGGTAATACGCTATACTCAATGCTATACTCTTCTCTCTCGTACAGAACAATATCATTTTCTGTGACAATAATTTCTGAAACGGGCAAAATTACATCAATATTAACACTGGATTCCTTACCATTCTTTGACACGGCAGATACCATCAATCCGCCTTGTTTCAATGCTTTGAATGAATCGTCATCGACTAGCTCAACCATATCAGGATTAGAAAATATAATCTCATATTCTTTGAATGTAGCATTCTCTGGAAGTAGAGACACATTATAACTTATTGATGTTCCGACGTCACAATATGTTTTGGAAACCTCTAATATAACTTCCTCAACCTCAATTTCATATACATTGATTTCATGCTCGGCAACCAACTCATTTGCTGTAGTTACAGAAATTGTTGCAGACCCAAGAGACAAAACTTCTATATTACCAGAATCATCAACTGCTATTATTCCAGAATCACTTGACTCCCATCTCACGGTTTTGTTCGTCGTGTCCTTCGGTGCTATTGAATAAATCAGTTTGCCCGTTTGCCCAATCTCGATTTCATTCGGTGGGTTTACAAATGAGATTGATTCTGCGTCAACAAGGGATACAGTTATATTAAATTTATCCGTTCTGCCGTTTGATGTTGTTGCTGTTATGGTAGTAGTTCCAGCACTGATAGGTGTGAGCGTACCATCAGAATATACTCGGGCTACGCTTTCGTTTGAGGACGACCACTTTATTGATTTGTCATTTGCATTTGATGGAGATACCGTTGATGTTAATTTTATATTGCGTCCAGCATATATCGTTCCGCTTGGTCTCGTTACTTTGACCGAGGATGGATAAATTGTCCTTTTTGTTGATGAGGAGGATGAACTGGAGCTTGAGCCACCGCCGTTATGGTAATGGTATCCACTAGGGCTGTTGTGTCCTCCATATTTATCCGTTCTTCCTGAATGAGCAAAAGCTGTTTGAGATAGAGCAAAGGAAAGTAAAAGCAAAAGAAAAACTGTCTTTTTTCTTATCACAGCAAACACCTCTCACAAATAGGATGCCCTCAGTATAGCATAGTGGACAGGGAAGCGCAAGACGAGATGAGACCGTTTAGCGCTTTTGCAAATCTATATTCCAGTCCACACCCGCAACCCTTTCTACTAACCACTCGCTCACCATCCCTCCCCGCCATATACACAAGCAAAACCCCCTGTAAAAACAGGAGGTTACCATTTTATGGTGACCCGTACGAGACTCGAACTCGTGTTGCCGCCGTGAAAGGGCGGAGTCTTAACCGCTTGACCAACGGGCCGTTTATATTGTTATGCTTGATGCGTACCAACCGCTCCGGCTTTGCAGAAGCGCCTTGCGCTTCCGCAAAAGCCTGCGCTCTGTTTATAAGCAGCTTATAAACCTAAGCGAATGAGCAAATTATGGTAGCGGCGGTCGGAATTGAACCAACGACACTGCGGGTATGAACCGCATGCTCTAGCCATCTGAGCTACGCCGCCGCATATCGAACAGGGATAGTATATAGCAACCCCGTTCTATTTGTCAAGCCCTTTTTACACGTTTTTCTCGGCAAGCGTCTTGAACAAATCGGTGAAGATTTTATCCCGGTCTATGGCGTCAATGACTCTGCATGGATGGCGGGCCGCGTCGAACGAATACCTATGATCATACCCGCAAATAGGGCTT
>JAIRUW010000028.1 GCA_031254195.1 Oscillospiraceae bacterium | reverse complement strand
TTCAAAGACATCCGCCTCTTCCTCAACACCGTCACCCGCGCCGTGGAGACCATGCGGCGCTCCGGCGTTAACGCCAGACTGGACAAAGAGGAAGAAGACGGTGATATCCGGCTGACCATTGTTATCCCGGGGACGAGATAAAGACTCCCTACATCTGCCTTGTTGCTTTGATCAACTCCTTCATGGAGGGCTTTTTCCCGTACATCAGCACGCCCACGCGGTATATCTTTGCCGACAGCCACCCGGTCAGCAGGACTGCTGCCAGCAGGACGGCCAGGGATGCCCATATCTCTGCGGCGGGTATGTTTGGCTCCCCGCTTATCCGCGCCATCATGACATAGGGCGAGGTAAACGGGATATAGGAACACACTTTATAAAACAGGGAGTCCGCGAAGCCGTAAAGCTGGCCGTAAATCGCCACTAAAAAACCGGCCACAGTAAATAGCATAATAGGGCCTTGCGCGGAATTGAGGTCCTCTATGCGGCTCACCAGCGAGCCGATCGCTCCGAAAATCATCGCGTAGAAGAAGAAGCCCAGCACAAAGAACACAAACGCGAAAACAGCGGTGGACGGCGGTATGTCGAAAAACACGTCTATGTTGTATTGCGCCAGAGCGCCGCGGTTAAGCCAGTACGACAAAACGCCGGACAAGATAACAACCGTCATCTGCGCCAGCCCGGCGAGGCCCACGCCGATGATTTTGCCAAATATCAGGGCCTCCGGCTTGGCGGTGGTGATCAGCACCTCCATGGCCCTGGAGCTTTTTTCTTGCCCCACGGATGTGGATACCAGTACGCCGCATGTCAGGAGGGTCATGTAAAGCAGAAGGATGAAAACAAGGGACTGCGTCTGCCCGATCAGGTACTGCATCCCCACCGGGACGACGGAAACCGCCGGCATCTCAAAGAATTTCACGGCGTCCTCTCCGCTCACGCCATAAGCGTCCAGCATCTTCGCCCTGTGCGTGTTTTGCAGATAGCTCTCCAAAAGCTCGGCAGGGTTTTGAACGAAAATATTAAGGCTTAGGAAATACAGGACGTCCACATTCATATCGTCCCTGACGATGGCCGCGGCGATTATTTCATTTTCTTCTATACGGGCCGCTAGGTTTTCGGGGGTGTCATTTTCCAATCTCCAGCTGAAGCCGGGAAGGGCCGCGGAGATCTCTTCCGTTCCGTTAAACAGGATGCCGTCCAGGTCTACGATGACAACCACATCTTCTTCCTGAGGCTCCTGCCCGGGCTGCTCCACGCCGTCCGTATCGTCCTTGTTAAAAAGGTTTATAACGGTGGGTATGCAAATCACAGCCGCCACGATAATGGAAAGGATAACGGTGGAGATAATAAATGACTTATTCCGCATCTGGCTTGTAAAGCTGAACCGAATCACCCTTGCCAGTTTATTCATAAAGCGACACCTGCCTTCTGGATAAAAATATCGCCCAGCGAAAGCTCTACCAGATGGAAATCATCAATATCGTGATTTTTATCCATCAAGGCTTTGAGAATGCCTTGGCAGCGGTCTTCTTTGTCGAGCTCCAGCAAAAAACCGCCGTTGTGAGGCTTCACGTCCAATACGCCCTCAACGCGTAAGTCGGCGGCAATATCGGCTTCACTGCGGCGCAGGCGCACAAAAGCGCGGTCTCGGTCGTACGACCGCTTGATTTGGCTCAGGCTGCCCTGCAAAACGAGATGCCCCTCATGGATCATGATGACTTCCTGGCAGAACTCCTCCACAAAATTCATCTGATGCGATGAAAAAACCAGCAGCTTCCCTTCGGCGATCAATTCCAGAACCACCGATTTGAGCAAGAGCGCGTTGACCGGGTCCAGCCCACTGAACGGCTCGTCGAGGATAATGATGTCCGGGTCATGAAGCAGCGCTGCTGCCAGCTGTATTTTTTGCTGGTTTCCTTTGGAGAGCGTTTCAAAATTCTTGTCCCTGTACTCGGTCATTTCCAGCCTTTCCAGCCATTTGTCAAGCGCCGCCCTTGCCTGGCGGGGCTTCATCCCCCGCAGTGTGGCGAAATAGGTAAGCTGCTCGGAGACTTTGATCTTTGGATAAAGGCCCCTTTCCTCGGGCAGATAGCCTATGGGCTCATAGTAAGAAGGCAGGGGGTTCCCGTCCAGCAGGACTTCGCCCCCGTCGCGTGAAATGATGCCCAGGACCGAGCGTATGGCTGTGGTTTTCCCCGCGCCGTTGCGTCCAAGAAGGCCTGTCGCCACACCGCTTTCGCAGGCAAACGACACGCCGTCTAAAACTACCTTTTCCCCAAAGCTCTTTTTCAGTCCGCGTACTTCCAGCTTCAAACCATCCTCTTCCTTTCTTTTTGAATTATTAGTAATAATATACCATGCGCGCGGTCGCCGTGCAAGATGTCGAGCCCGTCATTCACAGACAGTCGCAGCGATGACCTTCAATGCCCTTTCCAGCTCCTCCACTGTTGTAAACCTTGAAAATGAAAGCCGTATCACGCTGTCCGGCACCCACGCCGGCAGCTTCATGCTCAACAGCGCCGCGCTTTTCTTCCCGCGTGAACAGGCCGAGCCGGTCCCAACCAAGACCCCTTGGTCAGACAGCATCCTCATTAAAACCTCGCCTTTTATGCCGGGATACGCCGCCGACAGGATGGGCGCGTCGTGGGCGGGGACGACCGTCCAGCCGGACGCTTCCAGCCGTGCCGCCGCGAACTGTGTCAGATCGGGGTCAGCGGGCAACCAATCCCGCACCGCCGCCGCCAGCGCCGCAATCAGCGGCAAAGCCTCCGTACCGCCGCGCAGCCCGCCTTCCTGCCCGCCGCCTGTAATCTGCGGTACAAGGCGCACACGGGGCGAGACGGCCAGCGCCCCCACTCCCATCGGGGCATGGATTTTATGGCCGGAGATAGAAAGCAAATCTATCCCGGTCTTTTTCACACTCACGGGAAATCGTAAAAATCCCTGCACCGCGTCGATATGCAATAAGGGAAGGGCTTCTGTACGTGAGCTGCGAAGGAGGCTTGACAACGCCGATACATCAAGCAATGACCCCGTCTCCCCCGAAACCTGCGTTGCGGTGACGAGGAATGTCTCCTCCGTTACGGCGGCGGCGATGTCCTCAGGATGGATGCGCCTGTCGGCGCGGGGCGGCACTTCGGTAACGGTAAATCCTTTGGCTTTCAGCGCGGAGAGCGTATTTATGGTGGCGGGATGCTCAAATGTGGTGGTGACGATGTGTTTCTTCGTTTTTGCGAAAGCCTCCGCCGCGCCGCGAAGAGCAAGGTTGATGCTCTCTGTCCCGCCCGACGTGAACACCACGCGCTCACAGTCCAGCGCGTCCAGCAGAACGCCCCGCGCCTCTTCCAAACAAGCGCGCGCCGCCCGCCCGGCAGCATGGGGCGATGATGGGTTGCCCAGCGTAAGCGCGTCAAGGAACGCCTGCCGCGCCGCTTGGCAGACAGGCGAATCGGCGGCATTGTCGAGGTTGATCATGCCAACCCGATCCCCAGCTCCTCCAGCTGCTTCGCGTCCATGGCCGACGGACAGCCGGTCATCGGCTCGACCGCCGACTGCGTTTTGGGGAAGGCCACTACATCGCGGATATTGGCGGTCTGACAAAGCAGCATGACCAACCGGTCGAAACCGAAACCGATGCCGCCGTGCGGCGGCACGCCGTAAGAAAACGCTTTGAGCATATGCCCGAAGCGGCGCTCCGCCTCGTCCTTCGGGATGCCGAGCAATTCAAACATCCGCGCCTGCAAACCCGCGTCGTGGATACGGATGGAGCCGGAGCACAGCTCATAGCCGTTGCATACCATGTCATAACCTTTTGAACGCACTTTAGAAAGATCGGCCGTCTCAGAGCTTTGTCCCGGGTCCGACCCGCCGAGCAGCGGGATGTCCTCGTCTTTGGGGGATGTAAACAAATGCTGTGCCGCGACAAAGCGCCCCTCTTCCTCGCTATACTCAAACAGGGGGAATTCGGTAATCCAGAGAAAGTTATACTGGTCAGGTTTGAGAAGGTCAAGCCTCCGCGCGCACTCCAGACGCAACGCGCCCAGCGTGGTCTTGACCAGCGTTTCATTATCGTCTGAAATCGCGAAGAGGGTGCTTCCCGCCGCAAAGCCCGCCCGTTCGCAAACAGCGGCAAGCTCCGGTTCGGTCAGGAACTTGGCAAAGCCGGAGCTCTCGGCTTTGTGCCACGCCAGCCCTTTAACGTTCAACCCTTTGACAAACTCGGTCAGCGTGTCGATCTCCTTGCGGGTGAACTCATGGTCAACGACGATACAGCGCACGTTTTTGGCGTTGGCGAATACGCCGAACCCGCACTCTCGCGTCAAATCGGTCAAATCTTTCAGCTCGAAGCCAAAGCGGGTATCGGGTTTGTCGCTGCCATAGCGTTCCATAGCCTCACGCCAGGTCAGACGGGGCAACGGGAGCGGCACGCTTATGCCAAACGTGCCAAACAGGTCGGCGATCATGCCCTCAAATGTCTCGTAAATGTCCTCTAAATCAACAAAACTCATCTCCGCGTCGATCTGGGTAAAGTCCGGCTGGCGGTCGGCGCGCAAATCCTCGTCCCGGGCACAGCGGGCAAATTGGAAGTATTTATCCATCCCGCCTACCATCAAGAGCTGCTTATACTGCTGGGGCGATTGCGGAAGGGCATAGAACCTGCCCTTATGGAGGCGCGAGGGGATAATGTAATCCCGGCTGCCTTCCGGCGTGGACGCGGTCAGGATGGGGGTTTCAATCTCATAAAACCCGCGCCCGTCTAAATACCGCCGAACCGCCTGCATGGCGCGGTGGCGGATAGCGATGTTCCTTTGCAAAACAGGGCGGCGCAGGTCGAGGTAGCGGTATTCCAGCCGCAGCAGCTCGCCTGCCCTTACGTCGTCCTCGATCTCAAACGGCGGAGTCTGGGCGCGGGACAGGACGCGAAGCTCTGTGACCTCGATTTCCACCTCACCGGTAGGGATGTTTAGATTCTTGTTCGACCGCTCCCGCACCGTTCCCGTCACGGAGAGGCACCATTCGGCGCGGGTCTGCGCCGCGTCGCCCGACAGCGGGTTATCTGAATCAAAGGTGCATTGGGCAATGCCCTCGCGGTCGCGCAAGTCAATAAACACCAAGCCCCCCAAGTCGCGCGAACGCTGTACCCAGCCGCAAATGGTGACGGTCTGCCCGATATGCGCGGGGCGCAGTTCCCCGCAGTAATGTGTCCTTGTCATGCCTCGTCCACCTCAAGTATAATAGTCATCGTTTTGGCGATGGTTTCGGCGTCTAAGGAGCATGAGGCCGTTTCGCCTGACCGCATATCCTTCAAAAGCACCTCGCCCTTTGCCAGTTCATCGCCGCCGACAACGGCTGTGAACGTCGCGCCGGTCTTATCGGCGTATTTCATCTGCGCTTTCAGGCTGCGCCCGCACAGATCCGTCTCCGCGGCCACGCCCAGGCGGCGCAGTTCAAGGCACAGTTTTACGCAGAAAGCCGTCATATCCCGCCCCAATGGCGCGACATAGATGTCATTTACAAGCGGTTCCCGCCCGTTCGCGCCGCCGGCCAGCAACAGGCGTTCCAGCCCCATGCCGAACCCCAGCGCGGGGACACGGGGGCCGCCCAGCTCTTCCACCAGCCCGTCATACCGCCCGCCGCCAAAAACCGTCCCCTGCGCGCCAATGTCATTGGAAATGAACTCAAAAACCGTCCCGGTATAGTAGTCAAATCCCCGCATGATGCGCGGGTTGCGGACAAAGGGGATGCCCATACCTTCCAGCAGCGTTTCCACCTTCTCCTTAAACGAGGCGCAATCAAGGCAAATATTGTTTGTGATGACCGGGGCGTCTTCGGAGAGCCTTGCGCAGGCCTCCTCTTTGCAGTCCAATACCCGCATAGGGTTGCGTTCCAGGCGGGCGCGGCAAGTCTCGCACAGCTGGGGGGCCCTTTCGTCCAGCCACGACCGGAGCGTTTGCTGGAAGGCCGGGCGGCATTTGTTACAGCCGATCGAGTTGAGATGCAGCTTGATATTGGCAAGCCCCAGCCGCTCTATGATGGTATGGGCCAGCGCGATGACTTCTGCGTCGGCTTGCGGCTCCGGCGCGCCGAAGCATTCGACGCCGAACTGCACATGCTGGCGATAACGCCCCTTCTGCGGCTTCTCATAGCGGAAACAGGGCGCGATATAGAAGCATTTGAACGGCAGGGCGGACATGTGCAGGCCGTGCTCGATGAACGCGCGGGCCGCCGACGCCGTCCCTTCGGGGCGGAGGGTCAGGGAACGCCCGTCTTTATCGAGAAATGTGTACATCTCTTTCTGCACGACGTCGCCCGTCTCCCCCATGCCGCGCAGGAACAGCTCGGTGTGCTCAAACATGGGAAACCGTATCTCCCCATATCCAAACAACGCTGCAACAGAACGCAGCTCTGCCTCCAGCGCCTGCCATTTACGCGTATCCTCCGGCAGCAGATCATAGGTGCCGCGCGGCGCGGATATTTTCATCTGTCGCTCCCTCCCGCTTCGCAAAATCTCTCTATAACACGTCTGTAGAACTGTATCGCAGTACCCAACGAGGCGATGGCTATCCTCTCGTTTTCGGCGTGGACGGTAGCCAGCTCGTCCGAGGTAACGATAAACGGTGAAAAGCGAAGCACGGCGTTGGAAAACGGCTCATAGTGCCGCGCGTCGGTCGCGCCGCAGAACAGCCCCGGTACGGCAGGGATGCCGGGGAAAATGTCATTGACGGCGCCGGCCAGTATAGAGAAAGACGCCCCTTTATAATCGGAGACGCCGGAGGCCTCCCCTTCCTGCACAATGTCCACTTTCACGCCCAAATCACGGGTCAGCGCCCCAATCCACGACACAAACCCATCCGAGTCGTCGCCCGGCAGGAGCCGGATGTTGACGTTCGCCTCGGCTGAAACGGGCAGCACATTGGGCGCGATGCCGCCGTTCAGCATGGTCGGCGCGGCGGTCGTCCTCACCAGCGCGGCCGTCCGCTCATCCGCGCAGAGACGCGCGAGCGTCTTTTTGCCGTACAGCCGCGGGGACGCCATGTAGCGGCGAAGCGCCGCGTCCATCCATGGCGCGATGGCTTCGAGGTTATCGCGCACCAGCGGGAGCAGGCGCGCGGGGCGCGGCTTGAACCCGATGCGGCAGACCGCCTCGCAGAGCAATCCCGCCGCCGTGCGGTCCGGCGGGCGCGACGAATGTCCGCCCGGCGCGGAAACCGACAGGCGGACGTCCATCACCCCTTTTTCGGCGGCACAGATGTCCGCCACCGGCTTGCCGATGGGGAACGCGCCGTCGGAGATAAAACCGCCCTCGTCCAGCACCAGCGAAAAATGTATCCCGCGCTGGGCAAAATACCGGGCGATCTGCTTCGCGCCCTCGGAACCGCCCAGCTCCTCGTCATGCCCCAACGCCAAATATATGTCGCGGTTTGGGGTGAAGCCGCGCTCAAACAGGCTTTCCAGCGCCGCAAACAGGCAAACGACTATGTTTTTACAGTCAAGCGCGCCACGCCCCCACACAAAGCCGTCCTCAATCCGCCCCTCAAACGGGGGAACGCGCCAAACGCCTTCGGCGGGCACAACATCAAGGTGCCCGCAAAGCAGGATAGGATCACCCGCGGGTTCGGGCGATTCCCATTTGAAAAGGGAGGAGAACCCCGCCGCGTGCTCGGAAACCATCCGCTCATGGCTGAGGGGAAATTTGTCCCGCAGTACCCTGCGCAGCGCGACCCATTGGGTGAAGTCGCGCCGGGTGACGTCGGGGTATGAAACGGTCTGACAGCGAATCGCCTCTGCAAGGGCGTCCGCCGCGCGGGCGGCTTCTTCGGCGTCGTACTCGGGGACGCCGGGCGCGGATACCGCGGCTGCCGGAATCCTGCGCATCGCGAGGAATGCCGCGGCTATCAGCAGCAACACAGGCACGGCAATCCCTGCGATATATAGATACGTCATCAAAAATGCTTCCTCTTTTGCATGTTTTGGGCTGTCTAGGGATTATACCATGTTTCAGGCCCTTTTACAATCCCATCACCAAAACCAGTCCCAACAGAACCAAGATTTCGTCGTCGTCGCTCTCCAGCGACATGAAGATCAAGATCAGCACCATCAAAATGTCGCCCGCGTCCCAGTTGATGGAGAAGTTTTTAAGGAGCTTTGTGACGCCTCCGCCGCTGGAACGCAGGAGGTCGGCAATGCCGCCGAGGCTGCCTATATTGCCGAGGCCGCCCAGCCCGCCGCCATGCCCTCCGCGCCGTCCACGGTTATTGCCGCCGCCAAAAAGGCTTTCAAGGATATTTTTTTGCGGAGCTGAAACCGCGGCGGCCACAGCCGCCGGGAGAGCTTGCGCGGCCGGGAAAGGTTCCGGCGGCATGTTTTGCGCGGCTGTGTCCTCAGAGAGAGGAAATCGCGCCTGTTCGCCGTCTCCGTCCGGGCCGGACGGACGCTGCGGCTCGGCGCTTCCCTCTTCATTGCGCGTCAGCCGGTTGTTCATCGGCACAAACGGCTGGTATCCCGAATAGCGGCTGTACATCCTATGACCCCCCGAACATCCCTAAGGCTTTCCTCGCCACCTTGGAAAGCTGCAATAACTGCACCGCCCTGTCCATCTTCTCTTGCCGGCCTTTTCGGACATACGGGCGCATCGCCTCCAGCAGCTGGGAGCGGCGGTCGTCTTTGGACGTCAGATCGCCCAAAATACCGGCGATATTGCCCAGCATCTTTGGATCAAGGCCGGACAAAGCCCCCAGTATCCCCGGGTCGATCCCGCCGCCGGGCAGGGGTGACGGCGAGGACTGGGGCTCCGCCGCCTTCTGTCCGCTTTGAAACCCACGGGCGAGCTCCGCAACCTGCGCTAAAGCCTCCGGGTTTTGCAGCAGCATGTTAAGTTTTTCGTCAAAATTGTCCATATTCTTTTGCCTCCGGCGTCAATCTGCACATCGCTCTTTTACTTCTTTTTCATTCCCATCACCTGTTTGGCCACGGTCTGGCCTTCCTTTGTGGACATCAGGGAGCCTAACAGCGACGAGAGCGCGGCGGTGTCGCCGCCGGCGGCCTTGGCTGCCGCGTCCTTCATCGCGCCCCCGCCCGGACCGTTGAGCTGCGACATCAGGGAGCGCCCCTCCGGGCTGTTCATAATGCCGGATATCTGGGCTGTGTCATACCCTTTAGCTTTGGCCATATCGACCATAGCTTGTGTAATGCTTCCCACATCTTTTTTCATTTACAACCGCCTCCTGATACAGTATATGCCGCCCTTTGCATTTTGTGCCGCAGAAAAAGTCAGCCGCCAAAAAGCGTTCCGGCAGCCCGGGCAAAACCGTCAGGCAGGTTGATTCACAGCGCTGTCCATGCTACAATAAGGAAAACCTTGCCGGGAGGGTTGTGCATGGCGTTTTGGATGAAGCGGAAAAAGAATCCGCATCAAGACAGCTTACGGCATATCGTTGGGCAAAGGCTGAAATATGCCACCGAGCGCGACCCCAACACCTCGGTGGAATCCGTCATCGGCCGCCGCGGGTCGGTCAATATTACCGCGGACGGGAAGCTGAAAGTGGTCTGCGGTACGGAAGTGTTTTCCACAGACGCGGACAGCGTCCGCGCGGCGGTACTGATGAGCCTTGAGGGGGCTGTTCTTTCGGGGTATGACGAAACCGCCGGGCGGGAACGCACGGTGGTGGTATATTTTCAGTATTACAGAAAGGTATGACGCTAAATAGCGTTACACCGCAAAGTTAACGCCGCCGGCACTGCCGGCGGCGTTTTTGTGGAACCATGCCCTATCGGTCATGGGCTGATTAATCTCACGCACTTCCAACCAGGCAAATAAATCCAACTGCCTGTTCTTATTTCTTACATATTAACTAAAATATTTATTTTGCGGTTCGTCTGCAACTTTAAACGTTACCTCAAAATTAATATCATCATATGCGCTGTAAAATGTTATTTTATCGGGGTATACGTCCGAGTCAAAAACGTAAATAGCGAATTTTAAAATTGAATGGTAACTAAAACTTTCAATTTCATATATATTACCATTTGCTTCATAAGTGCAAATTAATGAAACGGAATAAGAGCCGTCGTGGATATTTTGAAGAACGACATTTTTTCCGATAACACCTATACCAATTTTTCCTTTTCCGTTATCCTCAAAGTCGGTATTAATAAAATACCGTTCAAGCGTCATATCAAGATTTTCGGATACTACAACCGGTAATGCAAAATTACGTTCCGCATCAAATCTTTTAAATATAATGTTTCCATTTGGGGCTTGTATTGTCAGGACATTATTTTCAAAAGTATATCCTGCATTTAATATTTCGATTTCTTTATAACTGAGAGTTATTGTATCATCTTTTATTGAAAGGGAGCATTTAGCGTGTCCTGTATCATTAAACTGCAAATAAACAGTATTTGATGAAGCGATACTCATTTGAAAAATTTTGTCAAATGTTTTTGTATCTTTGCTCGGGAATATCGCTCTCCCGCCTGAATATAAATTATCTCTTATATTATCCCAACCTTGATAACAAACCCATTCTCCTTTTAACTCCACTTGGCTTCCCCCGCACCCCGCGAAAATCCCCGCCGTCAAAGCAACCGCGATAAGTAAAATGATCATTTTTTTAGTTTTCATGGTAGTACATCCTTTCAAAAATTAAATTTTCTCGCTCATGCGAGGGGACGTATAACTTCGAGCCAATGCTTATGGGTTACCACAACACTTTTACATCATATTTTGGAATATGTTCATCTGCCGTTATCAATGTCATATCCTCAACCACAGCCGAAGAAACAAGCAAGCGGTCAAAGGGGTCTTTGTGATGAAGAGGCAAGTCAAACAGCTTTTCCATATATTCATCTTTCACAGGCAGAACAACAAAGCCATTGTCTTCTATAAGTTTGCGAAATGCAGAGAACCCACCATTGAAAGTAAGTTTATTTATATTCATTTTTATTGCGACTTCCCATAATGAAATGACACTTATATAATTATTGCCGTTCCGTATGGAATCCTTTATTTTGTCGGACAGTTTTTCACCGTTCAAAAACCATAAAACCACATTTGTATCAAGCAAGAATCTCATTCCATATACTCCCTTAATTCTTCAAGAGGTTCGTCAAAATCCTCGGCTATCCACATTTGACCTTTTGCACAACCGTATACTGGACAGCGTTTATTACCGATACTCTCAGGTTGTTCCGTAAGTTCAAATATCGGCATATTTTTGAGCATAGAAAGAACACTATTTGCTAATGCCGTATCTGCTCCCTCATTTACAGATAATACATACCGTTGCATAATAACATCCCCATATAATAACATTCCCACCTGACTATTATACCCCTTTTTGCCTATAAGTCAAGATAAACTTTCGCCTTTGCAAACAGCTAAAAAAGCAATATCCGCAAGAAGCAACACAAAGGGCGGCCACGTGGCCGCCCTTAGATATCCCTATGAAAAGAGTTACGCGTTATCCACCTTATACATATGCTGGATAAGGTCCAGCACCTTGCAGGAATAGCCCCACTCGTTGTCGTACCACGCCACGAGCTTGACGAATGTGTCGGTCAGCGCGATGCCGGCTTTAGCGTCGAAAATGCTGGTGTTGGAGTCGCCGATGAAATCGCTGGAGACAACCGCTTCGTCGGTGTATTCCAGAATGCCTTTCATCGGGCCTTCGCTGGCTTTCCTGACGGCCGCGCAAATCTCTTCGTATTTGGCGGGCTTTTTTAGGTTGACGGTAAGGTCGACGACCGATACGTTGAGGGTGGGGACGCGCATCGACATACCGGTCAGCTTGCCTTTGAGTTCGGGGATGACCACGCCCACCGCCTTGGCGGCGCCGGTGGAGGAGGGGATGATGTTGCCGCTTGCCGCGCGGCCGCCGCGCCAGTCTTTTCTGGAAGCGCCGTCCACCGTCAGCTGGGTTGCGGTGGTGGAGTGGACGGTCGTCATCAGGCCGTCGGCGATGCCGAAAGTGTCGTTGATGACCTTGGCCAGCGGGGCGAGACAGTTGGTGGTGCAGGAAGCGTTAGAGACGAAGTTCATATCTTTGGTGTATTTGTCCAGATTGACGCCGCAGACAAACATCGGGGTGTCGTCTTTGGACGGGCCGGAATAAACGACCTTTTTCGCGCCCGCGTCAATGTGGGCCTGCGCTTTGGCTTTTTCGTGGAAGATGCCGGTCGCGTCTACAATGTACTCCGCGCCAATCTTGCCCCACGGAATATCCTTGGGGTCGCGCTCCGCGAAGAAAGCGATCCTCTTGCCGTTGACGGTAATCGAGTTGTCGTCGTGGGAGATGGTGCCCTTAAAGCGTCCGTGGATGGTGTCGTACTTCAGCATATAGGCCATGTAATCGGGGGACATGAAGGGGTCGTTGACGCCCACAAAATCAATGTTGGGGTTGTCGAGACCCGCGCGGAATACCAGACGGCCAATGCGGCCAAACCCGTTGATGCCAATTTTGATGCCCATAGTATACCTCCTAACAAAACTTTACAGGGTATAGTTGCTTGTGAAGGGTATTATATACTATACAGGGCGATTGCACAAGCCTATTATTTCATTTATTTTCGTCAAAATATGAAAAAATTACCTTTACTGCGACAAAAATTGAGAGTATAATAGAGACAATATCTCCATAGGGGGTGATGGCTATGCGCCATGAAGAACTAAACGAAGCGCTTTCCGAGATTTTGAGCAGTCTGGACATCCGCCTGCGGGGGAAGCTGTCGGTGCTGCTGCCTGCACTTGACCTTTTGGAGAAGCGCGTCGCGCCCGGCGGCGAGGCGGACGCCGCCCTGCTGCGGTATCTGGGGGAAGCACGCCGCGCCGCGTTTTCCATTTTGCGGCTGGCGAAAAATCTGGGCGACCAGGCCAAATACGCTGTCGATTACGACATGTCCGACCCGGTGCGGACCGACTTGGCTGTCCTTTTTGCCGAGATAACGGCTGAAACGCGCAAAATGGCCGCCTATAAGAAGGGATCGGTCACGTTCACCTGTTCCGAAACACCCTTTTTCGCCTTCATCGATCCCGGGATGATGTCGCGGCTGCTTTACAATCTGCTGTCCAACGCCGTCCTGTACGGGGAAAGCGATGTGACCGTGGAGCTGAAGCGCGAGGACGGAAGCATCCTGTTCAAGGTCCGAAACAGCGGAGGCGCGGGTGGCGGGGATACCATGGCCCGCCTGATAGAAGGGCGCAGCGTCCTTGAGGCTCCCGAGGGGGCCGGGAGCATCCTCGGGATGGGGCTGTCGGTGGCGTCTGCCATCGTCTGTCAGTGCAATGGGACGATGATGGCCACCTCCGACGGAGCGGGCGGGACGACGGTGACCGTCTCATTGCCCGATCTGCCGGGCGGCGACGAGGGCGAGCTGGGCATCCCCGACGACCCCTGCGCGTTCCCGGAGTACCTTGTGGAGCTGTCGGACTTCCCGGCGTATCATACCGAGTATAATCTGCAAAGGAGAGAGGATAACCCTTGCGCCACTTCTATGCCATGATGGCGCGGATGCGCCTGATCGGGCGGTGGAGCCTGATGGCCAGCCGGACGTCGGAGAATGTCGCCGAGCATTCGCTGATGACGGCGGTGCTGGCCCACGCGCTGGCGTCGATCGCCCGGGACATACACGGGCGGGCGGACATAGACCCCGACGCCTGCGCCGCGGCCGCCGTCTTCCACGACGCGCCGGAGATTTTGACGGGCGACCTGCCTACGCCGGTAAAATATTTCTCCCCCGGCATCCGCGAGGCATACCGCGAAGTGGAGAGCGCGGGGACCGAGAAGCTGCTTTCCATGCTGCCGGAGGAGATGCGGGACAGGTACCGGGCCTTTTGGGTACCGGGCGATTCGGAAATACATAAAATCGTCCACGCGGCGGACAAGCTGTCGGCCTACATCAAGTGCCTGGAGGAACTGCGGGCGGGCAACGGGGAGTTCCGTGACGCCGCCCGGCTGACGAAGGAAAAACTGGACGCGATGGAGATGCCGGAGCTGGAGACTTTTATCGAGGAATTTCTTCCCTCTTTCTCGTTGACTTTGGATGAGATGGAATGATATACTGTATAAAGGCATGTCATTTCCCCCGCGCGCCGGGCTTATGCCGGGCGTTGAGGCGGGGGGAATATTATGAAAAGGAGATGTGCAAATGAAATACGTCTACAAGTTCTCCGAAGGATCCGGTTCCATGCGGGAGCTGCTGGGGGGCAAGGGCGCCAACCTTGCCGAAATGGTCAACCTCGGCCTGCCGGTGCCGCAGGGCTTCACCGTCACGACCGAAGCCTGTACGCGGTATTACCAGGACGGGGAGTTCATCACGCCCGACATCCGCGATCAGGTGATGGAATACCTCGCATGGCTGGAGCAGGACTCCTCCAAATCGTTCGGCGGCGCCGGCAACCCGCTGCTGGTGTCGGTGCGCTCCGGCTCCCGCGCCTCCATGCCCGGCATGATGGACACCATCCTAAACCTCGGCATGAACGACGCCGTGGTCGAGGGGATGTGCAAGCTGACCGGCAACCCGCGGTTTGTCTATGACTCCTACCGCCGCTTTATCATGATGTTCTCCGACGTGGTCATGGACCTGCCCAGGCATGAGTTTGAGGTCATCATCGATAAGATGAAGGAGAAGAAGAACGTCCAACTCGACACCGAGCTGGATACGGACGATATGAAGGAGCTTGTCGCCCTTTTCAAGGATTTCTACCAAAAAAGCAAAGGCGCCGGTTTCCCGCAGGAACCGCGCGAGCAGCTGATGGCTTCCGTGGAAGCTGTTTTCCGTTCCTGGAACAACAACCGCGCCATCGTTTACCGCCGCGAAAACGACATCCCGTCCAGCTGGGGCACCGCCGTCAACGTGCAGTCGATGGTCTTCGGCAACATGGGCGACGATTCGGGCACCGGCGTGGCTTTCTCCCGCAACCCGTCCACAGGCGAACCCAAACTCTACGGCGAGTTTTTGATGAACGCGCAGGGCGAGGACGTGGTGGCCGGCATCCGCACCCCGCAGGAAATCGACCAATTGCGCGGCATCATGCCGGAGGTGTACGATCAGTTTACCAGCATCGTGGCCAAACTGGAAAGCCACTATAAAGATATGCAGGACATGGAGTTCACCATAGAGCGCGGCAAGCTGTATATGCTGCAAACGCGCAACGGCAAGCGCACCGCGCAGGCCGCCCTGCAAATCGCCATCGACATGGTGGGCGAGGGGATCTGGAGCAAAGAGGACGCGCTGCTGAAGGTAGACCCCAAACAGCTCGACGCGCTGCTGCACCCGACCTTCGAGCCCAAAGCCATCAAAGAGGCGGTCCCGGCCGCCAAAGGGCTTCCGGCGTCGCCCGGCGCGGCCTGCGGCAGGGTATATTTCACCGCCGACGCCGCCAAGGAAGAGGCCAAAAACGGCCCGGTACTGCTGGCGCGTAAGGAAACCTCACCGGAAGACATCGAGGGCATGATTGCCGCGCGGGGCATCCTGACAGCCCGCGGCGGAATGACCAGCCACGCGGCGGTGGTCGCCCGCGGCATGGGGACCTGCTGCGTCGCCGGCTGCGGCGACTGCATCATTCACGAGGACGGCGGCTACCTGATGATCGGCGATACGCGCATCAACGCCGGGGACTTTATGAGCATCGACGGCACCACCGGCAACGTATACATCGGCTCGATCCCCACCGTTGAGGCCGAGATTACCGGTAACTTCAACATCTTTATGGCCTGGACGGACGAGGTGCGCACCATGAAGGTCCGCGCCAACGCCGACACCCCGCAGGACGCGGCGCAGGCCATCGCGTTCGGCGCGGAGGGCATCGGACTGACCCGCACCGAGCACATGTTTTTCGAGGCAGACCGTATCGGCCCGATGCGCGAAATGATCCTCTCTAAGGGCGAGGAAGAGCGCCGCAAGGCTTTGGACAGGCTGCTGCCGATGCAGGTCAAGGATTTTGAGGGCATCTTTACCGCCATGGGCGCCCGCCCGGTCACCATCCGCCTGCTCGACCCGCCGCTGCACGAGTTCCTGCCGCAGCGCGCCGAGGACATCAAATCCCTCGCCGCCGATATGGGCATCTCCGAGCAGACGCTGAAAGACCGTATCGACAGCCTGCACGAATTTAACCCGATGATGGGGCACAGGGGCTGCCGCCTCGCCGTTTCCTATCCCGAGATCGCCGAGATGCAGGCCCGCGCCATCATCCGCGCCGCCGTCAACGTCAAGCGGGCGACCGGCACCGACATCGTACCGGAAATCATGATCCCGCTGATTGGCGACGTCAACGAAATGAAGTTTGTCAAAGGCATCGTGCAGAAGGCTGCCGAAGAGGAGCTTGCGGGTTTCGCCCTGAAGTATATGATCGGGACCATGATCGAGATCCCCCGTGCCGCGCTGATCGCCGACGAGATCGCCAAGGAGGCCGAGTTCTTCTCCTTCGGCACCAACGACCTCACCCAGATGACCTTCGGCTTCTCCCGCGACGACGCGGGCGCGTTCCTCGACGACTACTACAACCGTAAAATATACGAAAACGACCCGTTCGCCCGCCTCGACCAGACCGGCGTAGGCCAGCTCGTCAAGACGGCCTGCGATTTAGGCCGCAAAGGCCGCCCCGGTATCAAACTGGGCATCTGCGGCGAACACGGCGGCGACCCGTCCAGCATCGAGTTTTTCTTCGGCTGCGGGCTGGATTATGTGTCCTGCTCCCCCTTCCGCGTGCCGATTGCGCGGCTCGCGGCGGCGCAGGCCAAGATCAAGAGCAAAGGCTAATAAAGGCAAAGCCCCCCGTCCGGTCCAGATGCGGGTCTATTAGATGCCTATAAGGAAACACTAGAAAGACAGGTATTAGGCGCAGTAAATAGGCGTCTCTCCTGTCTTTCTTTTTATAAACGAGTAATTATGCGCTCCTGCGAAATGCAAGGGGCGCTTTTTGCATGTAAATATCGTTTATACCTTGCACGCGCACCGCCTCCAGTGAGTTTTTGAGCCCCATTCAAAAACTACAGGAGGTTGTAATTATGCCTACATATAAAAAGCCGGATTACAAGGATTTATATCCTGGCATCAGCGACGAAGCTGAAACTCTCCTCAAGAAGAGTGACCGAAAAATGGAATATCAGCAGCATGACCTAAAACGCGAACGATGCTCCGTTGACACGGAGAATCAAAAGGTTACATTTTTGCCAAGCCGTGAGGATTCACTTGAGCGGCTGGAAGAAACCGGGGCGCAATTTGAAGATACGCAAGCAAGCATTGAGGAAATCGTTGAGGACAGGCTTATGTTGGAAAAACTGCGCCAATGCCTTGACATGCTTTCTGATGACGAGCGAGAGCTTATTCTCGCTCTTTACTATGATGGGCTGACCGAACGGGAATACGCAAAAACCCTTGGCATATCTAAGACCGCGCTCCACGCACGAAAGAAAAACGTTTTATCAAAACTTAGAAAATATATGGAAACTTAAAAATCCATAGACCAAGCCAGGTTCTCAGCGGGGAAGTAGGTGAGGGGGTCTGGAACCTCTGAGCTGAAAGGAGCTGTGTATCTTGCTGAGAATCACAATAAAACCGCCCTAGAATTATGTTCTGCGCGTACTCCGCATACTCCCCGAAAAACACTTGTCAAAGCGAAAGAAATAACTTATAATGAAAGGAACGAAACCAAATGAAAACAACGAAATCCCTGTTATGTATCCTGCTCGTCATCGTAATGATGGCCGGGGTCGTCCCGGAGATTGAGCCGCATACAGCCGTGGCGGCTTCTTGCGTTCATGATTACAGCGTTGTCACCAAAGCCGCCACCTGTTCAACCACCGGTACCAGGAAGTGTTCCCGATGCACCGCGACACAGACGATAGGAACGCTTGCTCATACCTCGGTAATCGTAACCACCGCCGCAACTTGCACAACTGGCGGGTCAACAGTTGCAAAATGTTCAACATGCAACCTCCACTTGGCAAATGTAAGCAGCACCGCTGCGTTGGGGCATAACTACAGCGTTGTCACCAAAGCCGCTACCTGTGCAGCCGCTGGAACCAGGAAGTGCTCCCGATGCACCGCGACACAGACGATAGGAACGCTTCCTCATACCTCGGTAATCGTAACCACCGCCGCAACTTGCACAACTGGCGGGTCAACAGTTGCAAAATGTTCAACATGCAATCTCCACTTGGCAAATGTAAGCAGCACCGCTGCATTGGAGCATGACTATAGCGTTGTCACTAAAGCCGCCACCTGTTTAGTCCCCGGTACCAGGAAGTGCTCCCGATGCACCGCGACACAGACGATAGGAACGCTTCCCCATACCTCGGTAATCGTAACCACCGCCGCAACTTGCACAACTGGCGGGTCAACAGTTGCAAAATGCTCAACATGCAACCTCCATTTAGCAAATGTAAGCAGCACGGCGGCGTTGGAGCATGACTATGCGTCAGCAACATGTACATCACCTCGGACATGTAGCCGAGGCTGTGGCGAAACGATAGGTTCCGAGTTAAAGCATGATTACAGTGTTGTCATTAAAGCCGCTACCTGTGCAGTTCCCGGTACCAAGAAGTGTTCCCGATGCCCCGAGACACAGCCGATAGGAACGCTTCCTCATACCTCGGTAATCGTAACCACCGCCGCAACTTGCACAAAAGGCGGGTCTACGGTGGCAGAATGCACGGTATGCAAGCTCCACTTGGCAAATGTAAGCAGCACCGAGGCGTTGGGGCACACTGGATATACCTACGTCTCTGCAACACAGCACAGAGTAAACTGCACCAGATGTACCAGCACAGCCCTAGAGAGCCATACGTCAAGCTGCACCAAATGTTCTGCGCCTACCACCTACACAATAACATACAATGCCAACGGCGGCACCGTATCCCCTGCGTCTCAGACTGTAAATGCCGGATCTTCCGTTACATTACCCACTCCGACCCGCAGCGGTTAC
>JAIRUW010000046.1 GCA_031254195.1 Oscillospiraceae bacterium | reverse complement strand
CCGATAACATGGACATGACAGGTGTTCGTATCCGTCCGAGCCGATTTTTGCTCCCTTAGTGTATGGGTGCAGTTGGAATACCCAATCACAAATACAATAAGGTTTTTCTCTACGGTGGCAGATGGCGGGACGGGTGTGGTACCGGGATCGTCGTCGCCGCCACCCGTCCCGGGGTTTCCTTCAACCGGTGGGTTATTCGCATATGCAGCCGGAACGATTGCCGTCATAAGCATGACGCAGAGTACGAGCGCGAGTATTTTTCTTGTGGTTTTCATTTTGAGTGTCCTCCGTTTCATTTTTTAGTGTTATACGGTGCTTGTAATTCAGATTATGGCGTGACAAGCAGATACATTGTACCGCTCGCCGCCGTCCAAATAATACCCTGCCCCGGCTTCACATCGCCGGTGTGTTGCGCTTGTGCAAATCCGGCGTTATCAATCACATGATGAATCCTGTTAAGATCGCCACCTTCCAAAACCTTGTCGATGGTGTATACAAAAGTTCCGTCTTTAATGCCGGTGTTTGCTAAGTCGTCTTTAATTTTGCTATCGCTTATATTTTCCCAATAATCGTGAGCGGTATAGGGGACAGGAAATGCGTCAAGTTCTGCGTTCAGCATGTCAAGTGTGCCGCCAGAGGGGGTATTGCCGCCTATTGAAGGAGGAGAAGTGCTTGAGGTCGCAGCAGCGGGCATTACAAGCAGATAATTGTCGTATATTACAAATCTACCCGGATAAAATTCAGCACCCGCCGGCAAAGGCATTTGTTCGCCCATTACGCCAACGGCTATATTTTTAACGGTATCTTCATCGAATGTTACGCCAAGTGCGAAGAAATAAACACCGTCAAGGCTTTTACCGTAGTAGCCGCCAGTTGGCCCGTCTGCACCGGAAATCATTTGTATTAGTATTGCATGAGCCGCATCATCCGCGCCGATGTCCTCCCAAAGCCGGAAACTTCCCGCATATCCGGCAGCGTTTAATTCTGCGGTAAGTCGTTCAAAATCATCGGGGGTATTGCCTGTGTCGTTGGGTGTCGGGTCGGGGTCTGGCGTAGGCGATGGGTCAGGTGTTGCTGTCGGGTCAGATGTGCCGCCCTGCGTTGGTGACGGCGTGGGTGTGTTGCCGTTTGGCGTGTTGCTGTCGCCGCAGGCGGCGAGGGTGAGCATAAGTACGAGCGCAAGGGTAAGTGCGAAGATTTTTGGTTTAGCTGTTTTCATCGTGTTATCCTCCAATTCTGGTTTTTGATTTCTTGGTTTGCTGTGTCTGCTATATGTCAAGCCGTACCGGAACGGCATAACGCGAAGGTAAGCGCGAGGGCTATGTATGTTGTGGGTTCATAATGGCATCCTGCTCCTATACGGCCTGTTACGTTATTTCTACCCGTACTCGCCGTCAGCCGCTAATTTACAAGTCAGTTTTTCTATTGTCTTATCAGCTTCCGAAAATCAGTCCTCGTCTGCCTCCATGCCTTGTGACGCTCTGCGCTGTGCGCGTAAATATTCTATGTAACTGTCATAACCTGTTCTGTCGCTGATTTCTTCTATCATGCTTTCGTTTAACGGTTTACGCCAGTAGTCAAAGCCGCCGCCATGAAAGAAGTCACGCATCTTTTCATGCCAATTTGCATCTGATTCTATCGAGTTTCTATCTGAATAAATGATAAACTTACATTCTATCCCGGCTTCCTTTATCCACTGCATCAGCGCGATTCCGCTCATTTTCCGCATATACATATCGGTTATTACAAAATCTGGCATGAATGAGATGATTTCGTCAATGGCTTTCTCCGCGTCGGTATTGTGGCCTATCACCTTAAAGCCTTTTTTTGAGCGCGACAGCATCCTTGAAATTTCTTTTACTTCCACACGTTCATAGCTTACCAAATATACGCTATAAATAAATATCGCCCCCGTCCTGAGAGTACAGGGTTGCAAGCAACCGCACACTCTATTTTTTTGCCGTGAATTGATTTGCTTTCGCGGGTTTTATACTGATTATCGCCCTGTAACCCTTGATACACAGTTGCTTGCAACCACACACTCCTATGTGTTTTCCCTGTATAATCAAGTCACTATGTTATAAGGGGGAACGCAATATGCAGATTTTCGGATACATCCGCGTCAGCACAACCGAGCAGCGGGACGACCGGCAACGCGCCGCACTTGAACCGTTTGGCATACCACCCCGCAATCTCTACACAGACCATTGGAGCGGAAAAGACTTTGACCGCCCAGCCTACAAGCGCCTTATTAAGCGACTATGCCCCAACGACCTCTTGATCGTCAAGTCCGTGGACAGGCTTGGCCGCAGTTACGCCGACGTTATCGAGCAATGGCGTCACATCACAAAAACCCTCGAAGCCGATATAAAGGTGCTGGATATGCCCCTGCTGGATACGACTTTCGGCAAAGACCTTCTCGGCACATTCATCGCAGACCTCGTTCTGCAAATCCTCTCGTTCGCGTCCCAGCTTGAGCGGGATGAGCTGCTGCGCCGCCAAGCCGAGGGTATAACCGCCGCCAAATCGCGGGGCGTGACATTCGGGCCTGATCCCATGCCGCTGCCGGAGGATTTCCCCACCCTTTTCGCGCTGTGGACTTCCGGCGAGATAACCGCCGAGGGGCTTGCCGAACGCTGCGGCTTCTCTCGCACAACGCTTTTCAAGCGTCTGCGAGAGCAAAAAACGCTTCAAATGTACCTCGATCGCCCACCCTCGCGGGGGTGTCTTTGACTGTCGGTTTATGGTATCGTAGCACAAAAAAACAGGCTTGCATATGGTTTATAGTTCCCGGTATGTACTATCGTAGCCATTTTTGAAAATTATTTTTGCCATTCCGCAATCAGGTGTGTTATACTGTAAATACAGCAAGTACCATCGGAGGTGCGGAATGAAAACCATCTATCTTGTGGACGATGATATGCCTATCATAAACGCCATGCTGGAGAAGCGCGATTTGCTTTTGGGCTGCGGCTTTGAAATTATCGGCGCGGAAACCAACCCGATTCGCGCCCTCGACCATATCCGGGCAAAACGCCCCGATGTGGTGTTCAGTGACTTAAAAATGCCGGAGCTTTCCGGGGTAGGTCTTGTCGAGGTTTTGCGCCGCGACAATATACCGCTGCTCTTTGTGATTATCAGTGGGTATAAAGAGTTTGAAGAAATGCGTAAGTTTTTTACTGTACATAACGGCTTTGACTATCTGTTAAAGCCGGTGTCGGACGTCGAACTGACCAATCTGCTGGGCAGGCTCTATATCAGGCTGGGCGGCCAGCCCCCTGAACCGGAAACCGAAACCCCGTCCCGTGAACTGAACGAGATTCTAAAACATCTGAAAGAATACCCCGCGATGAACCATACGCTTGAATCCGTGGGGACGCTTTTCAATATCCATCAAAAAACCGTATGCAAGCTGTTCACCAAACATCTGAACACAACCTTTGTCGCGCACCTCATGGCGCTGCGGATGGAGCGGGCGGAGGGGCTTCTGCGTACAACGAACATGACGGTGAAAGAGGTCGGCATAAACGCCGGGTACACCAACTATTTCTACTTTACCAAAGTGTTTGCCAAAACCCACGACGGCAAAACCCCCACGGAGTACAGGAGCGAAAACTATGAGAAAAGGTAGGCTCAAGCGGCGCTTCGTGCTGATCCTCGCCCTCTACACCGTTTTGACGCTGGCCGTTTGGCTTGTCTATTACAACACGGTCTTTTCGTACACGCGGCAAACCGCGCAGGAAACCATCGAAACGACCAAAAACAATTTACTAAGTGATTTAAGCGGCGAGTATTCGCGCCTCAGATCGGCGGCTACGACATTGGCGGGAAGTATCTATGTGCAGGACTTTCTAACGGAAACCAACTCGAATATCTATTACGAAAAAGCGAATATGGTATCCGAGATCATCCGCAAGACGATTTATCTGCAAACAGGCGGCGACATCATCTTCACCGTCACATCACAGGGCGTTTTCCACCGGTTTACAGGCGGCATAAGCGCCGACGCTATCGCGTCGGTCTATGAAACGGCGAGGTATCGCTCCGCTCCGGAATATTCGGTCGTAGAGTTAGATGGCGTTGGCTACTTTTGCCTGACCGCCCCCGTGTTTTTGCGCGGCTCCGTCTCGGAAGGGGCGGTGGGGCATATCGTGGCGCTGTCCCATCTCGCGGAAGCACGGCGTATCCTCACACGGCGTGACATCCCCACGGGTATCGACACGGCCATCATCGCGGACGGCGTTATCCTGTTCTCCAACAATCCCGACCTTGACGGGAAACCCGCCGCCGAAGTTGAAAGCCTGTACGGTTCGGTGATGATGGAACAGGTATCGGGCAGCAATCTGTACGCCGCCGCCGCGATCACAAACGACGCCCTGTATCAAGGGGAACGCCTTTTGCTGATAGCCTCGGCCATTACCCTCGCGGTGCTGCTCGCCACCCTCGCTGTGCTGTACGGCATCCTGTCCGCAAAGATGGTAAGCCCGATGATAGAGAGTGCCGACAACATGAAAATGGGACTGCTCAAAACGCAGATTAACGCGCATTTCATAGCTAATACCATCACTTGTATCGAGGGGCTTGCCCAAACGGGGGAAACCAAAAAAATCGCAATCGCGGCGGCAAACCTCGCCGGTATGCTCAGGAGCCAGCATGAACCGGGAGATGAAGTCAATGTGTTCACACAGTTGGAGGATGTCGAACGCTATATCGAGATTATGAACATACGAAGCGATAATAAGTTTGCCGTCAGCATGGATGTGGATGATACTCTGTTCCACTACCGTATGCCGTGGCTTATATTGCAGCCCCTTGTCGAGAACGCTCTGATACACGGGCTGAAAAACAAGGATGGTGACCGCCGCCTGTCCATAACCGGCAAATTAGAAGCGGATTGCATCTTTTTTGAAGTGTCCGACAATGGGCGGGGCATAGAACCCGAACCCCTCCGCGACTTGCAAGAAATGTTGGAAGCCGCCGGTGAATGGGATTATGAGGAATCCAAACTCAAAGGCGTGGCGCTTACGAATACGCAACGCCGGATACGGGCGCAATACGGCAAAGCATACGGCCTGACTGTCCGGCCTGTTGAGTGCGGCGGCCTGTCCGTGACGGCAAGACTGCCGATAATCCGGGAAGTGGGGGATGATTACCGTGCGTAAAAGAGTGTTTTCCATATTACTTACCGCCGTTATGCTCGGCGGCCTTGTTGCCTGCTCAACGGACGAACCGGAGCCGGAGCGGATCACCGTGCGCCTTGCCGCGCCGCAGAGCAGCTACATCGCGGACTTTGACACCAATACCTATAAGCTGTGGCTGGAGCGGCAGACCGGGCTTAACATAGAAATCATGTGGCTCCCTATTGAAAACGCGGAGCATATCATCGAATACCAATTACAGACCGGCGAGGATTTGCCGGACGCCTATATCGGCTTCGGCAGTACCAGCTATGAGATTTTCCAAAACCCGAACATTCAGAGATATGGAGAACAGGGCGTAATCATCCCGCTGAACGGCCTTATAGAGCAATACGGCGATAATTTGAAAAATCTGTTTGACGAATTGCCGGAGCATGACATTCAAACCCTTATGACCTCTGCGGACGGAAACATCTATTTCATGCCCGGATTCAGTTCGTCCATCATAACGCGGCACAGAAATATCATGTGGGTCAATCAGGGCTGGCTTGACGCTCTCGGCCTGCCCGCGCCGACCACGACGGACGAGTTTGCCGATATGCTCCGCGCTTTCAAGACGGCCTACCCGAATGGCATACCGATGGCCGGAACGGAAGCCCATTACGGCAAACAGGCGTATAACTATCTCATTAACGCTTTCATCTACAACGACATCAACAATTCGCGGCTTTTGGTCGAAAGCGGCGCTGTCGGTTTCGCGCCCATCCGGGACGAATGGCGGGACGCGCTGATGTACATTCGCGGGCTGTATGACGAGGGCTTGTATTCGCCGCTTTCATTCACGATGGATAACCAGCAGATGAATGAAATGGCAAACGATACCCGCGATCTGCTCGGCGCGTTTGTATCCCCCGGTATCACCCTCACCGTTTCGCAGAACTCGCCACAAATGATTGAGCGGTACACAGGAATCGGGCCGCTCACAGGGGCAGATGGCGTGAAGCTGTCCACGATATTCACGCCTCTGCCGCGACCGGCTGGCGTCATTACATCGGCTTGCCAATACCCGGAGGAAGTGTTCAAACTGTTCGACCTCATGCTGTCCGAAGAAGCAAGCCTGATGGGGCGGTACGGTGAGCAGGGCGTTGATTGGGAGTTTGCCGGTGAGGGGGATATAAGCATTTTCGAAACGCCCGCGACAATCCGCATCATCAACCAGATATGGAACACGAAACAGAATAAGCACTTAGCGCAAATCGTCCCGTATGTTTCCCGCCCCAAATATTCGGGCGGCGTCACATGGGACGGCAGCACAACGGACGGCGAATACATGAACGCGCAGGCGGCGCTCTTGCATCAAGACTATGAACCGGCAGAGTATGTGCGGACGCTGGTTTTCACCCCGGAGGAAGAATCCGCGATACGCAACGCGCGGTCTGATATTGAAGCCTATGTCAACACATCCATCGTTGATTTCATCACCGGCAGGCGGGATATTTACGATGATTCCGCGTGGCTGGCGTATCTGCGGGAGTTTGACAGATTGGGGCTGGCCGGTTTCTTAGCCGCCGCGCAGACGGCGTATGA
>JAIRUW010000008.1 GCA_031254195.1 Oscillospiraceae bacterium | reverse complement strand
ACTTTAAGACAACCAAAACCTCATATAAAATCAACCGCTACACCCTGAACAGTCCCGATGATTGGATGATATTTGAAAACACGCAGGAGCCGATTATAGAGGAAGAAACCTTTATGATCGTGCAGAATCTCCGCGAGGGACGCAGACGCCCATCTGTCAGCATGGGAGAGCCGCCGATGTTTTCAAATCTTGTGTATTGCGCTGATTGCGGCGGCAAGATGTATTATAACCGAAGCAGGAAAAACGAGAAGTATAACTACATCGTTAAATTCCTATGTTCGACCTATAAAAACGAACGGATGGCAAGAGCAGGCTGTACGGCACATTATATCCGCTTGGATGTCTTGGAGGAAATCGTTTTGCATAACCTCCGGGAAGCGATTGCGTTCATTTCCGGTTGTGCCATTTGAACAAAGCTGAACAAAACGAACTATATGGTTATGACTATGTTTATGGTTATGTCTTATGTAGGCGGGCGCGGCGCGGGAGCGCCGCCATGCCGCCCCGCGACACACAAAAGATTATTGCTTTAGATGACGGAAACCGTTGACAAGACAGGAGAATTGCGGTATAATAGAAAGGCACAAATGTTTGCAAAAGGAGTTAGATGGATGAAAAGGAAAATCATATCCCTCGCGCTCACCCTCGCTATGCTGCTGGCGTTTGTTCCCGCGGCAGTATCTGCAAGCGCGGCGGCGTTTACACCGGTTACGGGGTGGGACATGATGGAGAAACTGGGCATCGGCATCAACATCGGCAACACGCTGGAAGCGCGCGCCAGCGACCATGTATCCGGGCTGGACACGGAAATGGCATGGGGCGAAGCCAGAATCGAGCGCTGGCATTTCCAAGCCATAGCCCAAAAGGGCTTTGGCAATGTGCGCATACCTGTAACATGGAGCGACCACATGGACGGGAACTATGCCATACATAAAGAATGGATGGACAGGGTGCAGGAGGTCGTGGACTGGGCGCTGGCCGAGGGGCTGTATGTCACCATCAATACCCACCACGAACACGACGGTCTCTACCGGTTCATGGGGAAAAACGAAGACCACGCCGGGGCTAAGAAGTGGCTGGAAGTTGTTTGGGGGCAAATCGCCGAACGGTTCAAGGATTATCCCGAAACGCTGATTTTCGAGCCGATGAACGAGCCGTTGCCCGGCGAGGAAGGCTGGTACTGGGATTACATCAATTATCCCGAGCAGGCGGCGGGGATGAAAAAGCTGATCGCGTTTACCAACAAACTCAACGCCGACGCGCTGGAAATCATCCGCAAGAGCGGCGGCAACAACGATAAACGCGTCGTCGCGCTCACCATGCCGCAGGCGGACGCCAACCTGATCGATCAATATATACACCCGGATGACCCCTATGCCATGCTGGGGGTGTTCATATACCCCAACGGCTCGGCGGACATCAACGCCGTAAAAAAGGCCACAGACCAAAGCATCGCCAAAATCAAAGCGGCGCTGGACAAGGGTACGCCCGTAGTCATCAAGGAGACCTCGGCGCTCGGCGATTCGTATACCGACGCACAGCGCCTGGAATGGAACGTGCATGTCTATACCGAGCTGGCCAAACTGGGCGTGCCGATTCAATACTGGAACTGCGGCAGCGCCACCGACCTTGATTCGACCTTGCTCTTTGACCGCGTCACAGGCAATTGGCTGCAAAAGCCGACGGTAGACGCGCTGTTCGCGGCCTACGGCAAAACGCAGGGTCCCGACCTGACCCCGCCCCCTCCCGCTCTGCCGTATGAACTCGAAGGGCCTTACGAGGACGCCGCCTTCACCTTCTGGACGCCTTCTAAAAGGGAACTCGCGACGGCGGAAAAGATGGTGGTGGAGTACGAGGGAAGGCTGAACAGCGGGTACGCATTCACACGGTTTACCTCCGATTGGGCACAGTTTGACAACGGCGACAAGCGGATTACCGAAGAACCCGGTAAGCTGACATTCGATATACGCGGACTGGAGGGCAATAAGCTCGGTTTTGCCGCGTGGGGCGGGGGCGATGCCGCCAAGATCACACGCGTCTACCTCGACACATGGGAGGGCACGGGAGAGCGTCCGCCCGAACCGGAGCCGTCCGCCGAAGTGCCCAATCTAGCCACCGCCGACGGCTGGGCGCGTGAGCATATCAAAGAAGCCTACGACAAAGGCTTCCTCCCCGCTACCCTGCAAAATAACTACAAAGCCGACATCACCCGCGGCGAGTTCGTCACCCTCGCCATGAGCTGGCTGCGAACCCAAACCGGTCTGACCGACGAGCAGCTGGTAGAACAGTACGCCCCGTTCCCCGACAGGACATTCACCGACACATCAGACACCGTCATCCTCGCGGCGGGAAAGCTGGACATCACGGCGGGAGGCCTCGACGGCTCATTCAGGGTCAACGACACCTTCACCCGCCAGCAGGCGGCTGTGATGCTGAGCAAGGTGCTCGGCATACTGGGCGAGGACGCGGCCGACGCGCCGGAGTTTGGGTTTGCTGACCTTGACACGGCAGACGTTTGGGCGCGGAACGCCATCAATTTCGTCGGCAACAACGATGTGATGACCGGCAAGCTCGGCGGGCGCTTTGCCCCGCACGACACCTTCCAGCGTCAGGAGAGCATTATTGTGTTTAACAAGATGGGATAGGACGTAGGGGCCGCCAAATCCCCCTGTCATTGCGATGACATCCCCCTTTCACTAAAGGGGGAAGGACGAATGAATGGTGCGCTCCAAACCCTCCCTCTTTCGCAAAAGAGGGATACCGCCCTCAGGCGGAGGGAGATTTTATCGCCCTGTCGCCCGCGGGGACATTAGCGGGCGATTGATAATCGCCCCTACGTGCCATCATAATGCCCCGCCGGGATGTCCCGGCGGGGCTGTTATGTATGGTCAGGCGCTTGTTAGTCCTCCAGCGTAAACGGCTCTCCGTAGAAGCAAGCCGCCATGGCGATCGGGCCGCAGTTGATGGCGATGACGCCGCCGATATGGTGGAGGGTGATCTCCTTGGGCTTCACCACATCGCCGATAATGTTGATCGCTCGGTCAATTTCCTCCTGCGGCACATCGGCGTAGAGCAGCTCTATGCGCTGCGTTTCCGGCGCGACGGCGTGTTCCTTGACCAGCTGCGCCGCGCGGGGCAGGATGTTTTTGTCGCCGCGCACCTTATCCACCGGCGCGATGACGCCGTTTTTGATTAGCAGCAGCGGGCGCAGGCCCAGCGTCTCACCCACGAAAGCGCTCATGCCGGAGATACGTCCGCTCTTCTTGAGGTGCTTGAGCGTGTAGACCCACAGAATGGCGCGGTTGCGGCTGGTGAGGTCGCGCAGGGTTTGCACGATTTGCGCAAACGGGACGCCCTGCTCCGCCATGCCGGCGCATTTGAGGATATTGCGCCCGTAGATGAACGCGTAGGAACGGGAATCGACCACCTCGACGGGGATTCCGTCCTCGTCGGCGAAGAGTTTTTTCGCCAGTATGGCAGAGTTGCAGATGCCGCTCGCCGTAGAGGATAGCGTATGGACCAAGATATGCGTGTAGCCTTCGGCTTTGGCCTTGCGGTATAGCCTGAGCCATTCGTCGGGGACGATCATCGTGGTGCGCGGTATATCTTCCAAGCGGACGAGGTCCTTCCAAAACTGGCGTACCTCGATCTCATGCTCCAGACGTTCGGCTCCGTCGTAGCTGACCAAGACAGACTTGACCCAAATAGGCTTTCCGGCGATCTCCTCTTTTGTTAAATCCCCCGGGGAGTCTATGATGAACAGGATTTTTTCCAATGGCCGGCCCCTCCTTTTCCACACAGTATACACCAACCCCCACGGTTTTTCAACGCTCATTTTTCGGGGCGGAGCCCCATACCTGCCTGATGGTAATCAGTAAGACCGGAAACGCCACCATACCCGGCACGCCGGCCAGCACAAACCCCGCGTACATCGCCATGAAGGCCGGCAGTGCGCCCAGCCCGATCTGGCCGCCCACCAGCTTCGGCTCGGCAAACCCGCGCACCAGCACCACCGTCCCGTATAGAATCGCCAGCCCCGCGGCGCGGAACATGTCGCCCGACAGCAGGCTGACAACCGCCCACGGAATCAGGCAGATCCCCGCGCCCAGCACCGGCAGCGCATCCACAAGCGCGATCAGCAAGGCCGACAGCAGCGCCGTGGGGACCCTCAGGATCAGCAAACCGATGATCAGCTGCCCGAACGTGATCAGCATGAGGATGCCCTGGGCTTTCAGCCACTTACCCAATGTATTGACAAGCTGTGATTTTACAGAAAGTATTTTTTCTCGCGTCTTTTCGCCAAACGGCTTGAGCAGGGAGCGCGATATGCCGGGGTAATCCGCCGAAATAAGGAAGGTGGACAGGACGATGGCAAAGACAAACAGCAGCATATACGGCAGTTTCCCCGCAAAGGCCGCCACCGCCCCTGTCAGCCACCCGACGACAGCCGCCGGGATGGCGGACACACCGGACAGCACCCCCTCCACCGCGCGGCGCAGGGTGTCGCGCAGGGAGGGCGGCGCGGCCTCGATCCAGCGGTTGAGCCGCCCGGTCAGGCTCTCCGACATCTCCGGTAGGCGGGCGATCAGCGACGGAGCGCGTTCGATCAGGCCGTTGACCTCCGAGAAGAGCCACGACAGCAAGAACCAAACCGCCGCCAACAGCGCCGCCACAATCAGCAACGTGAGAAGGAACGCCCCTGCTTTGCGCGGGAAGCGCCATTTTTTATGCAAGAAGAGAACAGCCGGTTCCATCAGGCGGGCCAGTGCCAGCGCGATGGCAAAGGGCAGGACGACCGGCATCAGCCAGCGGAGCAGGACGAACAACGCCATCAGCGTGATTCCGATATACAGGGCGCTCCGCGCCCATACGGGCCACATTTTCACCGGGCGCATACTTCACCTGCCTCCGGCAAACCCTTTAGGGTGTTTGCCGTTTTGAATTTTTGTTAAGGTACAATAGAGGGGTAACAGAAAAAAGAGACAAAGAGCAAGACCTTAGGTATAGTGGAGTTACCACACAACACATGCCAAAAGGAGAAGCTCTTTGTCATGGAGATGGTAA
>JAIRUW010000043.1 GCA_031254195.1 Oscillospiraceae bacterium | reverse complement strand
GGCGCAGGCTGCCCTCGTTGTCGTCCGACGAGGTCAGCGTCCGCGCCAGTATTCGTTCTTCCTCCTGCTCCGCTGTCTCCTCGCGGTCGTCGAAGTCGATGGGCATGTGTTCACCGCCTCCTCACCTTTTTTACCTTGACATTCGTTTCAGTGCCTGCCGTATGATTTCCTCCAGCGGCAAATCTTCGTCCAGGCCCTTGACCGCCATCGCCGCCTCCACCGGGGTGTAGCCCAGCACGCACAGCGCGGCTTGCGCCTCGGTGAGCGCGTTGCCCGGTTCGTAGGCCACGCCCGCCGAGGACGGGGACGCCGCCACATCGCGGGAGAGCTTGTCCTTCAATTCCAATATGATGCGCTGGGCCAGCTTTTTGCCGATACCCGGCGCGCCCGTCAGCGCCTTTTCGTCGCCTGTGATGACGGCCAGCGCCAGTTTTTCCGGCGTCCCGACCGACAGGATGGACACCGCCGCCTTTGGCCCGACGCCGGAGATGCCGATCAGCAGCCGAAACGACGACAGCTCCTCCCGCGAGCCGAAGCCGTAGAGGTCGCAAATCCCTTCGCGCAGATACATGAAGGTGTACAGCCGCGCCTTCTCGCCCTTTTTCAGCCGCGAGAGGGTTTGCAGAGACGTATAAACGGCGTAGCAGACCCCGCCGGTGTCTATCACGGCAAGATACGGCTCGGTGTGTTCGATTGTCCCGTGTACGGCGTAAATCATGAGATGACCCTCCCCGCGTAACAATGGCATATGGCGACGGCCAGCGCGTCGGCGGCGTCGTCCGGCCTTGGCATGGCTTTTAGCTTGAGCAGTGTGCGCGTCATTTCCATCACCTGCGCCTTCTCGGCGGCGCCGTAACCGGTGACGGTCGATTTTACCTGCTGCGGCGAATATTCCGCGACGGACAGCCCGTACCGCTGCGCCGCCATCAGGACGACGCCCCGGCTGTGGGCCACCGGCAGGGCGGTGTTGACGTTCTTTTGGAAGAACAGCTGCTCAATGGCCAGCGCGTCCGGCTTGAAGGTCTCCACCAACTCGGTGAAATCCTCGAAAATCGTGAGCAGTCGGCTTGGCAAAGGGGTGTTTGCCGGGGTGCGTATCACGCCGTGCCGCACATGGACGGGTGTGCGGCGGCTGTAGTCCACCACGCCAAAGCCCACAATGGCCAGCCCCGGGTCAATGCCTAAGACCCGCATAGCGCTTGAATCGCCTGCGTGACCCCCAGCTTCCCCAGCTCAAAGGTCAGGCCGCCTTGCAGATAGGCCGTATACGGCGGGCGCATCGGCGCGTCGCAGGACAGCTCGATTGAAGCGCCCTGCACGAACGTCCCCGCCGCCATCACGACCTGATGTTCATATCCCGGCATGTCCCACGGCTCCGGCACAGCAAACGAATCGACCGGACTGCCGCGCTGTATCCCCCGCGCGAAGCGCAAAAGCGGCTCCGGCGCACCGAAATGGACGGCTTGTATAATGTCGTACCGCTCCTCGTCCGGCAACGGGTCCACCGCATAGCCGAGGCGTTGCAGTTCCTCCGCGGCGAACGCCGCCGTCTTCAGCGCCTGCGCGACGGTGTGCGGGGCCGTCATCAGCCCTTGAAAGAGCAAGCGGCTGCCGGACGGGTTGGCGCCGCAGTCCCGCCCAACGGCGTTGAGCTGCCACGCGGCTTTGTCCACCAGATCCCGCCGCCCCGCGATGTAACCGCCCATCGTGGCCAAGCCCCCGCCGGGGTTTTTGATCAGCGACCCGGCGATCAGGTCGGCATTGCTTGGTTCCTCCGTCTCGACAAACTCGCAGTAGCAGTTATCGACGACAATGGGCGCGTCGGAAAAGGCGCGCGCCTTCGCAATCAGGGCGTTTACGTCGGCGACGGACAGCGCTTTGCGGTCGGAGTAGCCCCGTGACCGCTGGATGAAAAACGCCGGCGGCGGCTCTCCTGTCCATCCGTCCGCAACGCGGTACGGCATGATTCCCCGCAGCGTGTCATACGGCTCTCCCGTCAGCGACCAGTAGCCGCCGTCCGGGCAGGCGGCTTTCAGCGCGCAGGCGATGGCGTGGGTGCCTCCGGCGAACGCCGCGCGGACGATGGCGTCCTCCGTGCCCATTATATCGGCGAAGACCGCGTCCAGTACGTCCCGCCCCGGGTCGTTGTAGCCGTAGCCGGTGGACGGGGCGAAATGGCTGTCGGATACGCGGTGCTTCTGAAAGGCCGCCAGTATCTTCCGCGTATTGGCAAACGCGGCCGCGTCAAAATCCGGCATTATAACCCCGCCGCGTCGCCGGGCGTCATGATGGTATGCCCCGCGCTTTTCAATACATACTGGGCGAAGACGTTGTCCTCGACGCGCAGGATGACATAGGCGTCCTCGTTGCGGCGGGTGATAAAGGCGTAGATATACTCCACCGATATGCCCGCCTCGCACAGCGTGGACAGAACCTTATGCAGCGCGCCCGGCTCGTCGGGCAGCTTGCAGCCGGTCACCGCCGTTTTGCTGGCCGTGACGCCCTTGGACTTAAACAGCTCCAGCGTGGCGTCGGCGTCGGGGACGATCATCCGCAGGATGCCGAAATCGCTGGTGTCGGCGATGGAAATGGCGCGGAGGTCCATACCCGCTTCGGCGAGGATGCCCAAGGTGTCCTTGAGCGCGCCCTTCTTGTTCTCCACAAAAACCGATACTTGCTCGATGACCATCAGTATCCCCCTTATCGTTTATCCAATATCCGTTTTGCCTTGCCTTCCGAGCGCTCGATAGAGCCGGGCGCCGCCATGGTGATTTTTGCCGTTACGCCGAGCGCGGACATGATTTCCTTTGCGATACGCCTCTCCAGCGCCTCGACGCGGCGCACCTCGTCGAAGGAAAACCCGTCGGCCATCTCCACCCGCACCTCCAATGTGTCGAGGTTGTTGACGCGGTCAACGACCAGCAGGTAATACGGCGCGGCCCCCTCCACCCCGAGCAGTACATTCTCCACCTGCGACGGGAAGACGTTGACGCCCCGGATGATCAGCATGTCGTCGGTACGCCCGGTGAGCTTGCCCATCCGGGCGAAGCTCCGCCCGCAAGCGCAGGGGCGGCGGTCTACGGTGCAGATGTCGCGGGTGTTGTAGCGGATTAGGGGCAGCGCTTCCTTGGTGACGCAGGTGAACACAAGCTCTCCCGGCGTGCCGTCGGGTACGGGCTGTTTGGTCTCCGGGTCGAGGATCTCTATAAGGAAATGGTCCTCCATCACATGCAAACCGTTGCGTTCGGCGCATTCGCAGGACACGCCGGGGCCTAAAACCTCCGACAGGCCGAAAATATCATAACAACGGAGCCCGAGCCGCTCCTCGATCTCATCGCGCATCTTCTCCGTCCACGGCTCCGCGCCGTGGATGCCTATGCGCAGCTTGAGCCGGTCTTTGATACCGGCGTCGCGCACAGCGTCGCCGAGGTGCATGGCGTACGACGGCGTACAAAGCAGGACGGTGGAGCCGAAATCTAAAAACATCTGGAGCTGCCGTTTGGTGTTGCCGGTCGAGGCGGGGATGGTCGTGGCGCCGATCGCCTCGCCGCCGTAGTGACCGCCGAGGCCGCCGGTAAACAGGCCGTAGCCGTAGGCAATCTGCACGATGTCGTCCTTGGTCGCGCCGGCCATCGTCAGACAGCGGGCCATGCACTCGTTCCAAATGCCGATGTCGCCTTTGGTATACCCGACGACGGTCTGCTTGCCGGTGGTGCCGGACGAAGCGTGCAGGCGCACCACCTCGCTCATGGGCACGGCGAACATGCCGTAAGGGTAGCCGTCGCGCAGATCGTCCTTGAGCGTCAGCGGCAGTTTAGGCAGATCGTCCGTCCCTCGGATGTCGCCCGGTTGCAGGCCCGCCGCCTCCAGCTTGGCGCGGTAGGGAGCGCAGCGCTCCCACGCCCGGTTTACAGCGCCGGTCAGTCTCTCGCTTTGCAAGGCCGAAAGCTCGTCGCGGGACATGGTTTCCATCGCCCGGTTCCAATATGTCATACGGCTTGCCCTTCTGTAAAGGCTTTTAGGTTTACATCAATATGCTCCGGTTTGACATGCTCGCAGATGGCCGCTTCCCATTCCTCCCGCGTAAAGTCCAGGGCTTTGGACGCCGCGCCCAACAGGACGGTATTTTCACAGCGCTTGTTGCCCGCCTTCTCCGCAATGGCGAGGGCATCGATGGTCTTATAGATCCCGGGGTCGGCGAAAGCGCCCTGCCCCGCGATGGGTATGACACGGGAGGAGACGAATGTTTTAGCCTCCGGCTTTAAGTAGGGCGCGGCGCGTACCGCCTCGCTCAGCTCCATGCCGATGAGGATGTCCGCCGTGCCGGGCGTGACCAGCGGGGAAAAGACCTTCTCCCCGGCCTTGCACATGGTGACGACCACGCCGCCGCGCTGGCTCATGCCGTGCACCTCGTTGAGCTTTACGTCGTAGCCGCGCGCTAAAAACAGGCTGCCCAGAATCTTGGCGGCGAGGATGCTCCCCTGCCCGCCTACCCCGGCGATAACGATGTTCTTATCCTTCTTCACTGTAACACACACTCCCTCCGCACGATGACGACAGACGGCTCATCGGCCGCGCACTCCGCCAAAAGGGTCTCCTCCAGCAGCGCTTGGTCTTTGGGGTCTACCGTACACACGCGCTTGACGCCCATCCCCTTGCACAGCGCCTCCAAATCGAGGACGGGGGTCTTCTCGCCCTTGAGGTTGGTGCCGGTGCCGGGGTTGGCCTGCTGTCCGGTCATGGCGGTGACATAGTTGTCGAGGATCAAAACGGTCGCCGGCGTTTGATTGTAGACGATGTTCAAAAGCCCGGTCATGCCGGAGTGATGGAAGGTCGAATCGCCGATGACGGCGACGGTCTTTTTGGAAAACTCAGGCCGCGCTTTTAGGAAGCCGTGCAGGGAGGACACCGAAGCGCCCATGCAGACGCAAAAGTCCATCGCGCCCAAAGGCGGCCCGGCGGCCAGCGTATAGCATCCAATGTCGCCCATGACGGTGAGGCCCAGTTTTTTCAGGACGGAGAACGTGCCCCAATGCGGGCACCCGGGGCATAAGACAGGCGGGCGCGGCGGCGGCTGAACTGCCGCTACAGCCGGTGACGGAGCGTCCGCATTGCTTGCGGCCTCTCCCAGTATGGCCTCGCGCAATTGCGCCACGCTGTATTCGCCCAGCGGCGACAGGTCGGCTTTGCCGCGCACCTTGACGCCGTGTTTTTTGCAGTGCGTCTCAATGACGTCGTCCAGCTCCTCGACGACCCACAGCTCGTCCACCGTGTCCGCAAGCTCCCGTATCGCGTCCACCGGCAAGGGGTAGACCATGCCCAGCTTGCAATACGATACGCCTTCGCCCAGCGCCTCCCGCGCCGTCAGGTAAGCGTTCCCTGAGGAAATGACGCAGATTTGGCGGTCGCTGCCCCAATCGACGGTGTTGACCGGCGTGAGCTCGCAGTAATCGCCCAGTTTGACCATGCGTTTTTCCACCTCCGCGTGGGCGGGGCGGGCGGCCGAGGGCGTCATGACCCATTTTTGCGGGTTTTTGACATAGTCCTTCAGCGCAACCGTCTGCGGCTCCCCGACCGTGACGACCGAGCGCGAATGGCTGACGCGGGTGGACAGGCGGATCAGCACCGGCGTGTCGTATGTCTCCGACAGCTCGAAGGCGAGCTTTGTAAAATCAAGGCATTCCTGTGAATTGCTCGGCTCCAGCATCGGCAGCTTCATAGACATGGCGTAGTAGCGGCTGTCCTGCTCGTTCTGCGATGAATGGCAGCCCATATCGTCGGCGACGGCGATGACCAGCCCGCCGTTGACCCCGGTGTACGACGCCGTGAACAGCGGGTCGGCCGCGACGTTCAAGCCGACGTGCTTCATGCCGGTAAAGGCGCGCGCGCCCGCGAACGACGCGCCGATGGCGGCCTCGGCGGCCACCTTTTCATTGGGCGCCCACTCCGCGTAAATGAGTTCGCCCGCGTATTTGGTGATCTCGGTGCTGGGCGTGCCGGGATAACTGGAGACAAAGGTGCAGCCCGCTTCATAAAGCCCCCGCGCCACCGCCTCGTTGCCAAGCATCAGTCTTTCTCCCGTATTCCCCATGTTCTACTTCCCCCGTTCATCTATAATGCGCCGCGCTTTACCCATGAACCGCTCGACTGTCTGCGGCGCCACCAGTGTGACCTTGACCGTCAGGCCAAGGATATTGCGTATCTGCTCCCGGATGGTCTCCCGTATCTTCTCCAGCAGCTGGAAGCTCTCCAAGACCGAGCCGTCCGTCAGCTCAACCTGTACCTCCAGCGTGTCCATCACTCCCTCGCGCCGGACGAGGAGCATATAATGCGGCCCGATATGCTCCTGCCGGATCAAGACGCTCTCGATCTGTGACGGGAAGACGTTGACGCCGCGTATAATCAGCATGTCGTCGCTCCGCCCGAGCGTTGGGGACATGCGGGCGTGCGTCCGGCCGCAGGCGCACGGCTCGTAGGTGAGCTTGGTGATGTCCTTCGTGCGGTAGCGGATCAGCGGCAATGCCTCTCTCGTCAGCGGGGTGACGACCAGCTCGCCCGTCTCCCCTTCCGGCAAAACCTTGCCGGTGTCGGGGTCGATGATTTCGCACCAGTAATGGTCTTCGGCGATGTGCATCCCGCCGCGCTCTAAGCACTCGCCCGACAGGCCGGGGCCGCCCAGCTCGCACAGGCCGTAGTTGCTGGTGGCGACGATGCCTAGGCTTTCCTCAATCTGCGCCGCCATCTCCGGCGTATGCCCCTCGCCGCCGAACAGGCCGACCCGCAATTTCAAATCGCCCTTTACCCCCGCCTCGCGCACCGCTTCGGACAGATACAGCGCGTAAGACGGCGTGGCGACCAGAACGGTCGAGCCCATGTCGCGCATCATCATCAGCTGCTTTTCCGTCTGCCCCGAGCCCATCGGCAGGACGCGGACGCCCATATGCTCCAGGCCGTAATTCAGCCCGAAGCCGCCGGTGAACATCCCAAAACCGAACGCGATATGGGCGGTGTCGTTCTTCGTCACGCCGGCCATCGCGCAGAAACGGGCCACGAGGTCTTTCCAGTGCTGCATGTCCCCCGCCGTATAGCCGCCCATCGACGGCTTGCTGGTGGTGCCCGATGTGCTGTGCAAGCGCACGACGTCCCCCTGCGGGACGGCGAACAGGCCGAAAGGGTAATGCTTGGTAAAGGCTTTTTTGTCGGTAAAGGGCAGTGTATGGACGTCGTCCAGCGAGCGTATGCCGTTTTGCTCAACGCCCGCGTCCAGCAGCAGCTTCCGCTGCGCCGGGGCGTTGTCCCATATATGTTTCCAAGCGTTTTGGAAGCGTTCCTCCTGAAGGGCGCGGATCGCGCCGCGGCCCATCGTCTCTATGTCAGCTTGCCACATGTCCATCCTCCGTAGGTCATTGACCATTTATTACTATACCACGGCCCGCGTTTTTTTTCAATAGCAGGAAAAACAGTTGTCCACCGCGGCTTTGGCAGGCGGCTTGGTAAACGCGCTCACAACCGGTACGATAACCAGCCCCGCCAGCATACAGAACGCCCCGGCGTTGATCGGCGACTGTAAAAGCGTCGGGAAGGCGTCCCTAAAGAGAATGTTGAGGGTCATCAGGCCGGTGCTGAACACAAAGCTGCACCAGACGGAGATTTTACTGGCGCGTTTCCAATACAGCCCATAGAGGAAGGGCGCGAGGAACGACCCGGCGAGCGCTCCCCAGGAAACGCCCATGAGCTGGGCGATGAAGGTAATCCCGCCCTTATACTGTATGATGGCGATGAACGAGGAAAGGGCGATAAAGACCACGATCAGCGCGCGGATGATGACGAGCTGTTTCTTATCGCTCATATGCTTGATGATATGCCCCTTGATGAAGTCCAGCGTCAGGGTGGACGCCGACGCCATGACCAGAGAGGAAAGGGTGGAGATCGACGCCGCGAACACCAGAACGATGACAACGCCAATCATGACGTCGGGAAGCCCGGACAGGATGGTGGGAATGATCGAGTCGAAAATGACGCCGCCGCTATCGCTCCGCTCCACCACGCCGCTGTAGAGGCGGCCGAAGCTGCCAAGCAAATAACAGCCGCCCGCCACCAGAATGGCGAAAACCGTAGACACGGTTGCGCCTTTGGTGATCATTGTTTCGCTTTTGATGGAATAGAATCTCGCCACCATCTGCGGCAATCCCCAGGCCCCCAGCGATGTGAGGATGACGACGCCCAGCAGTGTAACCGGGTCGGGCCCGAAAAACGATGTGTAAGCACCGGGCGCCACGGACGGGTCTTCCACCCGGGCAAGAGCGTCCATCGCCGCGCTGAAGCCGCCGTTATCCCTCAGCACCACGGCGATGATGGTGACGATGCCGACTACCGTGATGGTCCCTTGGATGAAATCGTTGACGGCGGTCGCCAAATACCCACCGGCGACGACGAATATTGCGGTCATCGCCCCCATGGCGATGATGCAATAGATAAAGTCCACGCCGAACGCCATGGCGAATAGCCTGGAAAGCCCGTTGTACAGGGAAGCGGTATAGGGGATGAGGAAGACGAACACAATGACCGACGCCCCGATCTTCAACGCCGGGGAGAGATAGCGCGAGCCGAAAAACTCCGGCATGGTGGCGCTTTTGAGGTGGTTGGTCATGACGCGCGTACGCCGCCCAAGGACAAACCACGCCATTAGCGAGCCGATGAAGGCGTTGCCGAGGCCGATCCATATGGCCGCCGTGCCGAAACGCCAGCCGAACTGCCCGGCGTAGCCGACAAAGACAACGGCGGAGAAATACGTCGCGCCATAGGAGAACGCCGACAGCCACGGCCCGACGTTGCGCCCGCCCAGCACGAAATCGCTCACGCTTCTGGACCGTTTCCGAAAATACAGCCCGACGAAGACCGTGACGCCAAAGAACAGCAGGAGAAGCAGAACCTTGATTAACATGGAAACCAACCTTTCTTTGGGGGCAAATTAAAACGCCCCCGGATTGAATAATCCGAGGACGATCACAAATAATGCAACCGCGGTACCACCTCAGTTTCGCATGGCCTCACGGCCATACGCTTATAGGGTACTAACATACCCCCAGCGCTGTAACGGGCGCACCCGTCGCGGCCTACCGGATGTGTCAAGCGCCGTGTGCGGTTCGCGGTCAGGCGTGAAAAATGAATTTCCCCGCCCTGCGAACCGACGCCGCTCTTCGCATCGTTCGGTGCGCGGCTCCCGGGATGTATTCACCGCCCGCTCCCCTGCCGGCTCACACCAACCGCCGACTCTCTGGAGGGAAGGCTTGGGGGGCTACTTGTTCCCGATCATCGCCTTTGTGATAAAGCTGGGATTATAATACACCATGAGGAAACGGTTGTCAAGTGTTATTCATAAAATATTTTGCAGATAATTTATGAGCCTCCCAAAAAGAGACACCTAATGGCGTTTCTTTTTGAATGCTTTGTAACGCATAACTTGTTGTGAAAATTCTTATCCACTACAAACCATACATTTCCCCATAGCTACCGAGCACAACTCAGTCCATATGACTCCGTTCATTCTACCTATACCGTCGCAAACAGTACATGATCTAGTATGATAACGTCTGTTAAAAATATCTAAGCCAGTATATGTATGCTTCCACGTATGAGATGAATGAACGCCTGTAATCACATTTGCGCCAATTTTATCCGTTGTCGTGGGTGAACCTGCGGGTCCACTATCATATCCGTACATTAATTTTCCCCAATTATTTGGATTATAAAGATCCTTCAATCCTACAACATGTCCAAACTCGTGTGCCATGACAGAGTTTGACACTGTATAAAATCGATTCATTCTTATTTCCCACGAAGTCAAATGCCCAGAAGAATCTGTTTTAGGATAACCAAAAGAAGCAATAACGCCGTCTTGCCAATAATATGTTTTAACAACACCTGTGGCGCTTGATGATTCAGAAATTGTAACTGTTCCGCTCCATCTGCTCGCCCCAGCACTAGTATAATCTTTATAAGTTTGTGTCAGATTATTGTCATTATTGTCAAACTTATAATATATCGTCGTTCCATTGGTATGAGTATCTTCGTTTATAACCCAGCCATTCGCTTCGCTCCACATAAGACTTGACTCCTGTTTCGTCGTATGCGCAAACGAATGAGGCACAAAGACTAGACAGATGATAATCACCAATGTAAGAGACACTTTCCTTTTCATTCAGAAGCACCTTCCTTTTCTGCAAAACGTTCGATTTCACTAATATAGTCATCATATCGAACAATATGATTTATGGGTCCGCTCAATTGAGTTATAAGAGGGTCGGAAGCATTCATTTTTTTCCAGAACTGTTGCCGCGTTGTCTCATCAATCGCAGACATTCTCGCGCTTAACTCAAGCGAATCAGTTTGCTCGCTAAAGTATTCTGTTGTAAGCATTCCAAATCTATCTAGGGCATATGAAGCGTTTTGTACATTCTCAACATGCAAAACCGTGGAATGTGCGCCAAGAAGGATGTATTGATTATCATAATCAAGATTAAAGTTTATTTCATAATCCGTCCATTCTAGCTTGCTCAAAAAAACAATCAATCGGTTACCTTTTTGGAACAAGGGAAAACTGTCCACAGTAACCTCACTGTTTCCAATTTGCAATAGTGTGATTTTGTCTGGCGCATTTCCTTTCAACGCAGTATTAACATCCGCGTCAAAAAAAGTTGTCCTAATATCGCCTAGATTTTCTCCTAACCATGCCGTAATCGTAACATCCAATACCACATCGGATTCATTCACGGCTTCCTCCAGCGTGTAAAATCGGGCAAGACTCACGTGCATTACACCCTGCGTACCCACACGTACAGGCGTTTCTCCGCTGCCACTGAGAGCTACGATAAGGCACACCGTAAGTAACACGCCTAAGCCTACAAAGATAAGTGCTTTCTTTTTCATTTGACACCGCTCCATAACATATTGTGCTATTTAAGGGGAATTATTACTGGGATTATAATACACCATGATAAACGGTTGTCAAGTGTTATTTTTGGGTATTTGCAAATATTTCTTGTTTTATGCCGCCTATGCTTTTCCTTTTGCGCTTCGCGGCTTCTTGTCTGTTGCGCCTAAAAAGAGGTGCTTGATTCCAGCGATTTTAGCATTGGGGCCCTTCATAAATATGACTCCATCGGTGCTGAAAAAATCCTGGGGCTTGACTTTGGCGTAGCCTTTGACCTTCGGAGCTTTTCTCAACCCCAGAACACGAACCTTTGTCATTTTTCCGCCCGCGACCCAGTTGCCGGAATCGCCTTTATCCTTGGGAGCGACTCTATAAAAGTATGTGCTATTGGAACCTGCTACATCGCTTACAGGGACGCCGTCAGCGTTAACCTTGAACCACTCAGACGCAGTTTTACCCGCTTTGCCGTTATTCATAACAGCCGGGCCGAATATAACACCGCTTTCGCTGGAAATGGAATCAGTGGGGTTTTTGGAACCTCTTTCAACGAAAACCCAGTTTCCAGCGGTTAGTCCGGTGTTGTCGGCTTTGAGGAGGTAATTAACCGCAAATCTATTAGCTTTTACCTCGTTTTGACTAGCACCTTCAATTATTTCAAATTTCACAATGACAGCCGGAGTATCTCCGCCGGGAACCTTTTTTTTGTCAGCGTTTTTTTCTAAAACACCGCTAGAAATCCAAAGCTCCGTGGTTTTTCCTGATTTGAATAGCCTGCCCAATTTGGTGGGGTGAAACGGGCTTCGGGGATTGGTGGGATCCCGCGCTTCATTTTGCAGCGCTTTCCATTTTACGCCGCCGTCAACGCTGTAGGATGAAATCTTGTATCCACTGGGGGTGTTCAAGGTTTCGGTGGTTAGATTTATAGTAAAATTGTCATCGTCGCTCGGAACGATGACGTCTTCGGCAGATTCAGGGTCGTCATAAATAGGACGTTCAGGGCTTGTGCCCGCGTCGTCGTCATATCTTGTAAGAGCGTAGTTAAAGGCGGACTCGAATGCCTGATATGTAAACGTGCGCCCCCAAAGAACAGCGCTGTTATAGTTCGCCTCTGCAACCGTTATAGTTGTCCCGTCCATTTCTAAAATGATTACGGAATGTTTATCTTTATTGATACGGACAACGTCACCGACTCTGAGTTCGCTAAAATCAGTACAATACCGAGCCGGAACATCGCCGAATGCTGCATCGCTTAACATAAAAGCAAATGCCATGCAGCCTTTGCCCGCATGAAAAAATCCGCCCTTCCACACATAGCTCGTAGAATTTGTATAACGCGTACCGGTGGGGTATTTTTCTTCCAGCGCCATCATTAAAGCGGCATAATCAGGCGCAGGATCAGGTATAGGATCAGGTGTAGGTTCGGAATCATCGGAAGCGGATGAAGTTAACGTAAACAACGGTAAAAGTATCACCAGCGCCAAGGTAAAAGCTCCGATTCTCTTCAGCGTATGTTTTGTCAATAATCTCACTCCATTCTTGATTTGAAGCACAACTCTAACTGCGCCCTCCATTGGCCGATTACTTATATATCGAAATTAGTAAACTATTCTTTAGAGAATCAAGCATTTTCACTAACATAGTCATCCGTTAAAAAGAAGAGCCCGCTTACGCGGGCCCTTCGCCGTTATCTGTTTCCTTGTCCTGCTCCCCCGCCTCCTCGGCGGCTCTCTTGCGCTCCATGGCGGGCAGCAGCATGTGCTTGTTGATCAGCGGGAAAGTGGCGAAGATGGCCAAAAAGCCGGTGAGCGAGAAGAAGAAGAAAGGCATCAGGATAATGTCGGCGTACGGGACGAACAGCACCGCGAAAATGAGGGCGGCCTGAAACAGCAGCACTCCGATGTTGCGGAACAGCCCTATGAAGGCGAAAGCGAACGAGTTTTTGATGATGACGGGGAATTTGAGGTCGAAGGTGACGGCCATCGCGTAGGTATATTGCCGTGTGAACAGGATAATCACGAGGAGGAATATTGAAATATACTGGATCAGCGGCAGCGACGCGGAAAGCCAGCCGGCGTCTTCCACGGCTTGGGTGGTGATGTTGAAAAAGAGGAGCGATATGGCCAGCAGCTCCAGTAAACCGAGCGCGACGCCCTGAGCAAAATTCTTCTTCATCTGCACGAAGAAGTCGCTCAGCCAGGCGTGCTCCTCGCGTGAGAAATTCCGCAGGATATACGTCATGCCGCACATGGCCGGGCCGTAGAAAACGACGGAAATAGCCAGCAGAAAGAGCGCCACCGGCGCTGGGAGGGAGAACGAGGCGGACATCAGGATGCTTTGCAGGATTCCAAAGACGATTGTATTCTCGCCCTCTTCAGCTCCGAGGAGCATTTCCGTGATGGCGGATTCGGACATCATGCCGTAAAGCCACGCGTTGAACGCCTGAAAGGCCAGCGTGACGATGGGCAGCAGGAAGAGGAAGGCGAGCAGGTTCAGTAAAATAAAACGCGAAAATTTGCGCCAATACAGCTCCCAAAAGCGAAAAAACGCTTTCTTGGGAGGCGCGTTGACGTCTACGCCCTTGCCGGGTTTGGTGAAATCGAATAGCCCAAAAAAACCAGCCAATGCGGCGTCTCCTTATCTTCTGGCTTTCGGATGCGCCTTTTGGTAAACATCCGCCAGCTTGTTTTTAATCATGTTGGCATAGACCTGTGTGGAGGAAATATCGGCGTGGCCCAGCATTTCTTGCAGAGAGCGCAGGTCGGCGCCGTTTTCCAGAAGGTGCATGGCAAACGAGTGGCGCAGTGTGTGCGGCGTGGTCTGCTTTTGAATCTGCGCTTTTTCCTGATAATGCTTGATGATTTTCCAAAAGCCCTGCCGGCTCATCCGGCTGCCGTTGATGTTGACAAACAGTGCCTGTTCCTCGGGGAGGGAGATCATTTGCTTGCGGGCTTTGTTGATATAATTGGAGAGCGCCTGCGCCGCCGCCTGATAGATGGGGATGACGCGCTCATGCCCCGCCGCATTGCAACGGATAAAGCGCAAGCTGAGGTTTACGTCTTCCACATCCAGCGAGATCAGCTCGCTGACGCGCAGTCCGGTGGCATACAGCAGCTCCAGCATGGCCTTGTCGCGGAACCCTTTGGGGTCGGTGCATCTGGGCGCTTGCAGCAGAAGCTCGACTTCCTGCCCGGAGAGGATTTGGGGGGCTTTGCGCTCGGCGCGGGCCGGGGCAAGGCTGCGGACGGGGTTCTCCCGCACATAGCCGCGGTCGAGCATGAAGCCGTAAAAGCTCTTCAGCGAGGCGATGGAGCGCATGACGGTGGAGGTGGATTTCCCGCGCGCCGTTAAGGACCCCGCGTAAGCGGAAACGATTTGGGTGTCCGCCTTTTCCAGCGGCGCGTCCAAAAAGCCCGCGAACTGGCGCAGATCCCGCATATAGGAGACCTGCGTATTCTGCGAGGCTTGCTTCTCCCCGCTCAGGTACACTTCATATTCCCGCAAGGCATCAAACATGGCTGGGTTCCACCTTCTCATTGGATTTCTATAGCGTTGCGGCCACAAGGGTCGCAAGCAGGGGGGATACATATATCTCAACGGCGGCCGAGGCGGCCAGCGCGCAGAGGGCCATACCGAAACGGAAAAACTCTTCTTTTACCTTGATAGGGGCGGCCGGTTTCCTCATCGCCGACCTGAGGAGCGAATGACTGCCCAGCAGCCCGTGCGCCCCGAGCCAAAAGAGGCAGGGCAGGCTTAATAGCAATGGCAGCCCAAATAGGGAGAGGGACAAGAGCGTCCCGCCGGCCGCGCCGAACACGCGGGCGCAGGAGGCGGCGGCATAAGCCAGAAAAAAGCCCCGCGCGCAGACGGTAAGCGGAATCAGGGCAACGCCGGGGATGGCAAAGCCGAAAGCAAAGCAGAGGGCCGGATAGAGAACGGCGCTAATCAGCGTCCGGCTAACCGAGGGTCTCGGCACGGCGCTTTGCGCCAGCGGAGACAGGTATTCCGCAACGGCCCCGTCTGCCGCCGCTCCGCCTTGCACGGACACCAGACAGCCGCCTGTGACGCCGATGAGGAAAGCGAGGGCGACTATGCCCAGCGCGATGGAATACGATGATAATGGTTTGCGTTGCTTGTCTTCCATGGAAATCCCTCCTTAGGGAATCCTATGAAGAAGAGACAAGCTCTATACCACGGTCCCGGCAGGCGTTCATCCCGGCAATCAATGCCTCATCAAAGCCCGCCTGATCAAATGCCTGAAACGCCGCTTCGGTCGTGCCGCCCGGTACGGCGACGCCGGAAGCCAGCTCGCTAGGCGTCTTCTCCGACCGCGTCAGCATTTCGGATGCGCCGGCCATGGACTGGTTGATGATTTGCAGCGCTTCATAAGGATGGATGCCGTTTTGCTCCGCCCATCCGGCCATCACGGACGCCATGCGGAAGAAGTAGGCGACCGCGCTGCCGCCCAGCGCCGTGGCGGCGTTGATGAGCTCTTCCTTCAGGTATACCACTTTCCCGGCGCTCTTGAACATATTGACCGTCATGTCGAAAAACCGGTTAGGTACGTCCCGCCCGGGGATCGCCATCACCGTGGCGCCCGACCCATAAGCCAGCGGGAGGTTCGGCATAGCGCGGAGCACAGCCACGCTGTTGGGAAGGGACTCCTTGATAGAAGCGACCGTCACGCCCGCGGCAATCGAGAGCACGCATTTCCACTCCGTCTCGGCTGCGATCTCCTTAAGGACGTCCTGAATCTGATGTGGGCGGACGGCTAAGAGGATGAGGTCGGCGTTCCGGGCGGTCTCCACATTGTCCCGGTTTGTCCGGCACCCGCGTTTGGCATACGGCTCCAGCTCCGAGGGTACCGGCGAGGAGATATGTACCCTCTGCGGCGTGAATAGCCCCGTGTCCAGCACGGCCTGTAAAATAGCGCCGCCCATATGGCCCGCGCCAATCGAACCCAATCGCATTGAGCCTTCCATCTTTTCCCCCTTTTCTATATGTGCCTTTCTATTGTACGGGAAATAACGGGAAAAGACAAGAAGCAAACCCAAAATAACACAAGTTTGTTATTATGCCCAATTGTTATGTAAACGGTATTATGTCAACCTCGAAACCACGGCCCTTCCCCGCCCTTTCCGTTCCCGCGGCCCGTCAAGATATGGTGCTTCCTTTAGCAGGCCGGTCGCACATGTGGCGGAAATGAAAATAACAGGCGGGATTCGTCCCGCCTGTTAATATTATCCATACAAGTGGACGCTAATCGCACATTTGAACGGTTTTTAGGTATATTGCACAAGAGAGCCGTTTTTTGGCAAGCTCACAACCTAAGCTGTCCGGCTTCAATATGTCGCCGTTGACCGTTAAATTGGCGGCGGCGCACCCCCCGCCGCAGAAATATTTGGCCCAGCAGTTCCGGCAGTCCTCACGGGAATGGGCGTCCAGCATCTTAAAACGGGACGAGACTTCTTGCGAAAAACTGCCGTCCAGAACACTGCCCAGTTGAAATTCCTCCCGCCCCACAAACTGGTGGCAGGGGTATACGTCCCCTTCCGGCGTGACGGCGGCGTACTCCACCCCCGCGCCGCACCCGCGCAGTCGTTTATAGACGCAAGGGCCTTGCGACAGGTCTACGTTGAAATGGAAGAAGGAGAAGTCCACGCCTCCGGCCATCGTCCCGCACAGCTTTTCATACTCCGCGCATAGGGCCGGCAGATTCCCCTCCGTCAGCGCCAGTGGGTGTCCGGGCGGCAGTACGGCCGGCTCTAATGAGATATTGGCAAACCCCAGCGAGGCGAGGTGGAGGACGTCTTCGGTGAAATCGAGGTTTTGGTTGGTGTATGTACCGCGCACGTAGTAGTCCCCCGTCCGCGTTTCAAGGACCCTCTTGTACTTGGGAAGAAGCAGGTCGTACGATTTGCCGCGGTGCCCGTCGTTGACTTCTTTCCGCCCGTCCAGCGAAAGGACGAGGTTGTCCATCTCGCGGTTGAGGTACGCGACCGTATCCTCGTCCAGCAGCACGCCGTTCGTGGTCAGGGTGAAGCGCCAGTTTTTATCCGGCGCGGCTTTCTTCGCGTACTCCACCGTGTGCTTGACGGTGTCGAGCGCCATCAGCGGCTCGCCGCCGAAAAAGTCTACCTCCAAGTTCACCCGCCCGCCGCACCGCGCCAAAAGGTACTCAATAGCCTGTTCCGCAACACGCGGCGGCATGACGGCCCGGCGGCCCGTCCCGAAGTCGCCCGTCCCGGCAAAGCAATAGCGGCAGCGCAGGTTACAGTCGTGCGACACGTGCATACAGAGCGCCTTGAGCGGCAGGTCCGCACTCCGCGCCGCTATAGGCTCCGGGTCCGGCTCGGTGAACAGCAGCCCGTCCGCTTTCAGGGCTTGCAGTTCCCTCCACGCCTCCGCCTGTTCGGATGTATGCCGTTCCGGCGGTATGGAAAGCGCGTCAAAAGCGGCGCGGTCCAATTCATGTACCGCGCCGCTCTCTACGTCTAAGAGAATGGTTCGCCCGTGCAGTTCATACGCGTGGATCATTTCAGGCGAGCGTCCGGCCTGTGGCCTGTTTGATCTCCGCGAGGGCGGCGGCTTGCGGCCGTTCGCACTTTTGGTTGGCGACGGTACAGGAGGTTTTACAGGCCGACTGGCAGGAGGTGCGGCATTCGCCGCAGCCGCCGTGCGGCACGCTCTGCTTCTGCGTCGCGCGGTTGATCGTTTTGATGTGTTTCACAAAAAACACCCTTTCGTAACACTATCTTCGCAAAGAAGCCCGTTTGGGCCTTTGCAGTCCCCCCAGCAGTGCCGGAAGCACCGCCGCGGGAAGGATGAGCAAGCCGTGCCGCGCGGGCGGGAACGCGAACAGCAGCCCCGCGACCAGAAGGATGAGGAAGAGGCACAGCCCGGTCAGCGCGGCGGTGGCCAGCTTGCGGCTTGCCGCTTTCCGCGAGGCGATCCGCCCTCCGGCAAACGCCCCGATGACCTCGGCCAGCAGCACGGCGGCAATCGAGTGTTCAGGGGCCAGCAGACCCCCTGTGACCAACAGCGACGCCAGCGCTAACAGAGCGGCGGTCACGGCCATCGCGAACAGCGCGCACTTGAGGACAAGGCGGGCGGTCCCTTTGGCCTCTTCTTTTTGCGGCATAGTAATCCCCCTAACGCCAAGCGTACGCCCGGCATGGTTCTATGCCACAATTGTATGCGGGCAAGCTCTGGGTTAGTCCGAAATTTTCTCACCCTTGGACGATATGGCGCCGCGCAGGACGGTGATGCGGGTGCGCTCGGCGCTGGTTTCGATGGTGATTTTGTCGTCCTTTATTTGCACGACCTTGCCGACGATACCGCCGACTGTCGTCACCTCGTCGGAGACGATCAGATCATCGCGGAGCTTGGCCGCCGCTTTCTTGCGTTTGCTCTCCGGCCGGATGATTAAGAAGTAAAAGACGGCTATCAGAGGGATAAACATAAAGAGCGAGGAAAACATCGTCAGCATACCGGGGGTCTCGGCGGGGTCGCCTCCTCCTTCCGCCAGCGCGAAAGGCGCGGCTCCGAGCAGCATGGCAACCGCCAGCGATACGATTAAGGCTTTATACAGCCCTTTCGCCAATTTCATAGGTTCACCTCCCATCGTAAGCCTGTCTATTATAACGCCTGTTTATGGGGATTGCAAGTGAAAGTGCAAATGAAATACCGTCTGCCCCGCTTCCCCGCCTGAATTGGTAATGACGCGGAAGTTGTCCTGTATACCGAGTTTGGCGGCGATCTTGGGAATCGTCGCCCAGATATGCCCCATCAGCCCCGCGTGCGCGTCTGTGACGGCGGCCGCGCTTGCGATGTGCTCACGCGGTACGATTAACACATGAACAGGGGCCGCCGGGTTGATGTCGTTGAACGCGACGAGCTTGTCGTCCTGATAGACCATTGCCGAAGGGATTGACCCTTCGATGATTTTGCAAAAGATGCAATTCATCCCTGTCATCCTTTCTCCGTAGGGGCGGCCGCCCCTATATGCCAGATATGAGGCTCTTCACTGTCTCAAACGCTTCTTCCAGCTTGCTCCTGTCTGTCCCGCCGCCCATCGCTATATCCGGTCTGCCGCCGCCGCTTCCGCCGCAGAGGGACGCGACCGCTTTGACGATTTCCCCCGCCTTGGCGCCGCGCTTGACCGCGTCCGCGCCGCAGGCGGCGCAGAAGGTCAGCTTGCCTTCTTCCCTCGCGTACAGGACGGCGACGGCATTTGTTTTCTTATCGCGCAGCGCTTCGCCCGTTTCGCGCAGGGACGCCGTATCGGGGTTTTGCGCCGTTATCAATGTAAAGCCGTTTACTTCACAGGCATTCTCCAGCAGAGAATCAACTAAGCCTCCGGCCAGCTCGTGCCGTAAATGCAGCAGCTCCTTCTGAACGCGCTTATGCTCGGCCATCATTGCCGTGGCGCGGTCGAAGAGTTCGGCGGGCGTGGTCTTTAGCACAGCCGCCGCGCCGCGCAGCCGCGCCTCGAACTGCTCAGCCAGCTCTACGGACGCAAGGCCGGTGACGGCTTCGATCCGCCTGACGCCCGCGGCGATGGAGCTCTCTGAAAGGATACGGAAGGAACCGGCCATAGCGGCGTTGCGCACATGCGTGCCGCCGCACAGCTCCATGCTGTAGTCCCCGCCCATCGTCACGACGCGCACAGTATCGCCGTATTTCTCCGAAAACAACGCCAGAGCGCCTTTCTCCTTCGCCTGTTCCTGCGTCATCATTTCAACCGTAACGGCATGGCCTTGCAGTATCTGGCGGTTGACCTCCAGACTGACTTTGGCCAGCAGGTCCGGCGCGGGGGCGGTGAAGTGGGTATAGTCGAAGCGAAGGCGATCCGGCTCCACCTGCGAGCCTGCCTGTTCGACGTGGTCGCCCAGAAAATCGCGCAGTGCCCGCTGTAGCAGGTGCGTCGCGCTGTGGGCACGCGTGACGGCGGCGCGCCGCGCCGCGTCCACCGACGCGGTGACGGGCTGCCCCGCGCGGAACTCCCCTTCCAGCACTTCGCCGATATGCAGAACCTTACCGTCCGGCGTCTTTTTTACATCATCCACTCTAAACATCCCCGCCGGAGCGGACACGGGGTGCAGCGTCACGCTGCCGGTATCGGCGCACTGGCCGCCGCTTTCGGCGTAAAACGGGGTCTTGTCCAGCACCAGAACATTCTCCGTGGCGGCGAGCACAACTGCTTCGCAGGAAAGCGTATTATACCCCACAAACTCGGTTGTGACCTCTTTGTCCAGCCCCAAGTCGAGCTTCGTCCAGCCGGAGATGCCCAGCTCGGCGCGGGCGGCGCGGGCCTTTTGCCGCTGTTCTTCCATCAACGCGTCAAAGCGTTCCCGGTCGAGGGCCAGGCTCTCCTCCTCTAAAATCTCTAAAGTCAGGTCAATCGGAAAGCCGTAGGTGTCGTAGAGCATGAAGGCCGGTTCGCCTTTGAAAACCTTGTCCTGCATTTTTTTCATCTCGTCGCGTAGCAGCGTGAGCCCCGCGTCGATCGTCTTGGAGAAGCGCTCCTCCTCAATGCGGATGACTGTTTTGATCGTCTCGGCACGCCGCCGCAGTTCGGGGTATGCCGCCGCGCTCTCCTCAATGACCGTTTCGGCCAAATCGCACAGAAACGGCTTGGTGATACCCAGCAACCTGCCGTGGCGGGCGGCGCGGCGCAACAGGCGGCGCAATACGTAGCCGCGCTTTTCGTTGGAGGGCTGTACGCCGTCGCAGATCAGCATGACGGTGGAACGGATGTGGTCTGTGACGATGCGCAGAGAGACGTCAAACTTCTCCGACTGCTTGTACCGGATGCCGGAAATCTCACTCACATGCTGGCGGATACGGGTGATGGTGTCCACCTCGAAAACGCTGTCCGCGCCCTGTATGACGCAGGCCAAACGCTCCAGCCCCATACCAAAGTCAATGTTTTTCTGCGCCAGGGGGGTGTAGTTGCCCTGCCCGTCGTTGTTGAACTGTGTGAAGACGTTGTTGCCCACCTCTACAAAGCGGTCGCAGTCACAGCCTACCATGCAGCCGGGTCTGCCGCAGCCGTTTTCCGCGCCGCGGTCGAAATAGATTTCGGAGCATGGGCCGCAGGGGCCGGAACCGACGTCCCAGAAGTTGTCCTCCTTGCCCAGCCGCGCCATGTGGGACTCGGGGATGCCGATTTCCTTTGTCCAAATGTCCCACGCCTCGTCGTCGTCGAGATAGACGGAGCAGTAGAGCAGAGACGGGTCGATGCCCATCACGCTCGTAAAAAACTCCCATGTCCATGTGATGGCCTCACGCTTGAAATAGTCGCCGAAGGAGAAGTGCCCCAGCATCTCAAAGAAGGTGCAGTGGCGGTCGGTCTTGCCCACCTGCTCGATGTCGATGACGCGGACGCACTTCTGGCAGGAGGTCATCCGCTTGTGCGGCGGTTTGGCCTCGCCGGAAAAGTAAGGCTTGAGCGGCGCCATGCCGGAGTTGACCAGCAGCAGCGACGCATCCCCCGCGTCGGGGACGAGGGAGAAGGACGGCTGCCGCAGGTGGTCTTTGGATTCAAAGAAAGCGAGGTATTTCTCGCGTATCTCATTGAGCCCTATTTTCTTCACAGGTGTCAATCCTTTCTTTCGCAACGGCGCGCCGCCGCCTAGAAACTGGCAGAATCACTGCTTCTGATAAACCGTGCAAATTCGCTTTCCGTATTGAAAAACCGGTGTGTGCGGTCTACGTGCAGAGCATAGTAATAATACTTTGTTGTGGACGGATAGAGCGCGGCCCGGATGGCGTCGATGCTGGGCGAGCAGATAGGCCCGGGCGGCAGGCCTTCGTATAAAAACGTGTTGTATGGGCTGTCGATTTCCCTGCCCGCCATGACGTCGGCCGCCGAGGACACGTTTTCTTTTCCGATCAGGTAAACCGATGTGGCGTCGATTTCCAATTTGCGCATACTGTTGCTGCTGAGGCGGTTCCAGATGACGGAGGATATATCTTTCATCTCCCCCGCGCCGGCCGCTTCCATTTGGATGAGCGAGGCGATGGTCAGTATCTCGTTGAGGTCGTAGTCAATGGCTTCGAGGCGCTCACGCATTGTGCGCGTCAGCTTGAGGTTAAAGTTGTTGAGGAACCTCAGCAGGATGGAGCGCGCACCGGCGTCGGTGAAAAAAACATAGGTATCGGGGTAGAGGTAGCCCTCCAGCCGTCCCGGCTCCATCGGCAGATCCTCAAGGAAGGAGAAATTGAACTCCTCCTCGTCGGCGGCGCGGACTAGGTTGTCCAGGCTGCTCACCCCCTGCTCCGCAATCAGGGTGAGCGTCTCCATCAGGGTCTTGCCCTCCGTGACGCGCACTGTTACCTCGCCCCGCTCGGGGATGATGACGAAGCTCTTGACGATGGCGTTATAATCGAGGCGGCTGCTGATGACATAGTCCCCCGGCTCGATCTTCTCCTCGGCTTTGGAATAATTGCAAAAAAGGGTAAAGAGCCAGGGCTGGTTGATGACGCCCAGCTCGGCAAGCTCGCGGGACAGCTCGCGTATGGTGAAATCCTCCGATATCGAGACGGCTACATCGCTGTCCGGTTTATTCAGCGCCAGCACGTCATTGACGCAGTTCCAGCCGAAGACCGCCAAACCCAGCGACACGCCGCAGATGAATAAGAAATAGAGGACGCCCCGCAGGCAGCCTGTATTGGCGCGCTGCTTCTGCTCGAACTCTATTTTTTTCTCTTTTTTGTCAGGCATACCCGCCCTCCCTTACTGTCCTGTCTGCACCCACTCAACGGGGATGTCCCATTCTTCCTGCGGTATACGCTCAATCAGCCGGCTTTCATGGCATAACCCCACCGTGCGGCACTTATGCCGCGCAAGCCAGCGGTCATAGTATCCCCCGCCGCGTCCGAGGCGGCGCCCTTCCCTGTCAAACGCAAGGCCCGGAACGATGGCGACAGCCGGGTCCTCCATTACATCAGCACCGACCGGCGGCTCTAGAATGCCGAACCGCCCGCGTCTGAGCTGTGACAGCGTTTGAATCACCCGCGCCGTCATCCCATCGCGCCCTTCGCAGAGCGGTACGGCCAGCGGTATGCCGTTCTTGATGCAAAAGCACAGGATGGGAGCGGTGGAGCATTCGTCTTTGCCGCTTACATAACAAAACACTCTTTGGGGAAAGCCGTTCGCCTCCCACGACCCGACAACCCGCCGTGCCGCCGCGCCGCCGTCGGGCAAAGGCGGGTACAGAGAACGCAGCTCCCGCTTGGTCAAACCGGGCAGCGCCATGAAACCAATAACTCCTCCGCCAGCGCGTCGGCCTTTTCCTCACCGAGCAGCAGCGCGGCCAGCGCGATCCCGAATACGACAGAAGCGCCGGGGCCCTGCCCCGTGACCAACGCCCCCTCGCGTACCCACGGGCGGTCAAGCACATACGCGCCGCCCTGCCGCACCTCCTCCGCCACCGACGGGTGGCAGGTCACCGTGCGGGATTTGAGCAGCCCCATACCGGACAGCATTTTGGGCGCGGCGCAGATCGCGCCCAGCGGCTCGTCATTTTTGACGGCCGCTTTGACCATCGACCGTACCCCCAGCGAAGCCGCAAGGTTTTCAACGCCTTTCAGGCCGCCGGGCAATACCAGCATGTCAGGCTTGGTGACCGCACCCAGCGGTATGTCCGCCAGTAGTTTCATGCCCCGCGCGCCAGTTACTGTCATGCCTGTGACCCCGACGGTTTTGACCTCCGCCCCGGCACGGCGCAATACTTCTGTCACGGTCACGGCTTCCATTTCCGCAACGCCGTCAGCCAGAAATATAAATACCATTGGCCATTCCCCCTAAGTGTACAAAAGATTGATGTATGGGCGGTTATTGTCCAGCAGGTTTTGAATCCGCGGAGAGTACGGCTTTATACAGGCCGCACGGCCACTGTCCGAAGCGCTTGACGGCGCAGGTATCGCTTCCAAAATCCCCCGTTCATCGCCTACCATGTAGCCGTCTTCCCCTATCATAACGGCATACTCCAAAAGGATGGTCTCCCATTCAAAGGCGTCGCGCTCCACACGGTATGGAAAGGCGGCGTTGTAGAGGGCGGAGAGTTTTTCAATGTCGTCCAACCCGGCGGGGCGGGTATCCGGCGGCGTGCTGTCCGCAAATCGCGGCATCCTACCGCGCAGGGTCAAGCCAAACCGCTGATAAAAGGAAGCCAGCTCCGCCGACGCGGGGATCAGCATCGCGCAGTCAAAGCCCTGCTCTTCTATCGTTTGGACGGCGGCGGCAATCAGCCTTCCCGCCAGCCCCTGCCTGCGGTAAGCGGGGTCGGTCGCGACCCCCATGATATACCCGGCCCGCAAGGTTTCCTCTCCCAGCAGCAGGGTTCGCGACAGCATGTGCAGCATGGATACGGGCTTGGTCCCGTCGGTAACAATCAAAGCCCGCTCAGGGCGGTAATCGCGGGTGAAGAACACCTCGTCGGGCAGAAAAGCGGTGTCCCAGAGGGGGCGTAAATCATCCCCGTCTCGCGCGGCCCGCGTCTCAAACATCGTCCCGGTATCTCCGGCGAACGGCGTCCGCCTGCCCACAGGAGAGTGTCCCCTCGCCGCACGCGCCCCATACACAGGCCGGCCCGGCCTTCTCGAACAGGAGCGGCGCTGCCTCACGCGCCAGAGCCAGCATCTGCCCCGCGACGGAGCGTATCTCCCACTGCGCCCTGTGGCAGCAGCGCAGCTTGAAGAAGTGCAGCAGCTCCCGCGCGTTCATCGTGACGACGATGTGCGTACAGCAGGCGTTGGGCAGGACAAACCTCGCGTCTTCCGGCGGTATGCCGCGGTCCAGCAGGGCGCGGTACGCCTCTCCCGCCGCTTCCATCGCGTGATCGAACAGCCGGGCGGCTTCCTCGTCCGCCTGGACGGTGGGAGGCCGGATGTGGTCAAATTGCGTTTCCTTCACATACCGCTGGCTTTTCACAGAAAAAGAGGCGATACGGTGCCGCGTGATCTCGGCCAGAAGGGACCGCGACACATTTTCCAGCGTGAAGGTATAGGAGGCGTGCTCCCAAAGGCTGGCGTGCCCCATCGAGGCGACACGCCGCAAAAGGTCTTCGACCGTATTGTCGTCCATTTCGTCCAGCAGCTTGGTCGGGCCTTTGCCGGAGTAGCAGTTGCGGGCCGCCGCCGCCACGAGCCGCTGGGCGTCGGGCGTGGAGGCGACCAGACATACGATGGGTTCCTTAACCATTCTTTTTCTCCCGTTTCTTTTGCTTTGCCACGGCTCGCAAAAATTTCGGTATCACAAAGAGCCGTTTGACCCTTGAAGGCTGGCGCAGGGCGCGGTACAGCCATTCAAACCCGATTTTTTGAATCCACACCGGGGCCCGTTTGACATGGCCCGCCAAAACGTCCAGCGAGCCGCCCAGCCCTGCCATAAGTATCCCGCTCAGCGCTTCGCGGTTTCGGTACATCCACAGCTCCTGCTTGGGCGCGCCTAAGCAAACAATCAATACATCCGGTTTGGCTTCCCTGACCGCTTCAAGCACAGGCCCGTCTTCCTTAAAATACCCGTCATGTACCCCGCAGACGGTCACGCCGGGGCAGTTCCGCGCCGCCGTTTCCGCGACGCCCGGTTTGCCGCCTAGAAAAAAGACCTTTTTTCCGTTTTCCGCGCAAACCCCGAGCATACGGGACAGCCAATCCGCCCCTGTCACACGGCAGGGCAGCGGGCGTCCCAGCTTACGGGCGGCGCGTGTGACGCCGACGCCGTCGGCCAGTATGAGGTCGGCGCCCGCGACGGCATCCATCACAGCCGGGTCGGTATGGCACAGCCAGAGGATCTCCGGGTTGGGGGTCACCACCCTGCCGCCCGTCTCCATCAAGGCCAGACCCTTCCGCACCGCTTCTTCAGGCGTCACCGCGTCAAACGGTACGCCCAGCACATCACATCGTATCATACAAAAGGGGCCTCCGTCAATTATAAATCCTCTCCGTAAATCACAGGCCGCGCCATGATATAATCGTCCATCACAAACCCGCCGCCGATGTCGGTGACGGCTTCGCCCTCGATGACAAACCCCATCCTCTTGTAACCCTCTACCGATTCATTCCTCTTATGGACATACAGCCAGACGCGCTTTGCATTCGGGTGCTCGTTCACGGCGCGGCGGAGAAGCAGGCGGGCGATGCCCTTCTTACGGTACTCCTTGCGTACATACATCTTGCTGACGAACAAGCTCTCCTTCTCCGGCAAAACGGCGCAATAGGCGATGTCCCGCTCGCCGTCCATCATCAGGTCATAGCAAACCCCTTCCTCGTGGATAGCTTCGGAGATGGCTTCCGGGCTTTGCCGGTTTGCAAGCATATACGCCACCTGCTCCGCGCCGATCAGCGGGGTGTAGAAATCCGTCCAAATCTCCCTCGCCAGCGCCGCCACGCGTTCGGCCTCATGGGCTGAATGGACCCGTATCGTATCGTACATGCCGTATCCTCCTAAAGCGTCTTTTTATAGGTCTCCGCCTGGCCCAAAAGCTCCTCCGCCGTTTTGCGGGTGGTGTCGGTGACCGACGCGCCCGCCATGATACGGGCCAGCTCCTCGATCCGCCCTTCCCGCCCGAGCTTCTGGACGCGGGTGACCGTACGCCCCTCCTCCACCGCCTTTTCCACATGGAAATGCGAATCGGCAAAGGCGGCGATTTGCGGCAGATGGGTCACGCAGAGCACCTGTTTTCGCCGCGACACGGCGCAGAGCTTCTGCGCGACGCGCTGGGCCGCGCGGCCCGACACGCCGCTGTCCACCTCGTCAAACACCAGCGTCTGCACACTATCCCCCTCGGCGAGCAGGTTTTTCATCGCCAGCATGATCCGCGCCATCTCGCCGCCGGAAGCGATTTTGGAAAGCGGCTTGAGCGGCTCTCCCACGTTTGCGGCAATCAGGAACCGTATGCTGTCGCGGCCCCTCTCCTTAGGCTCCGTCTGTTCAAACGCCACTTCGAGCCGCACCTTGCCCATATCCAGGTCGGACAGCTCGCCCGTCATGCGCTCTTCCAAACGCCGCGCCGCTTCTGTCCTTTGTTCGGTCAAAACCTGCGCTTCTGTGAGCAGGGCCTCTTCCGCGCGTTGCATCTCGCCTTCCAGCTCGGCGAGGCGCATATCGGCAAACTCCAGCGATTCCAGCTCCGCCGCCCAGCGCTCACCGGCCTCCAATATCTCGGACAGCTCCATATTGTGCTTGCGGCGCAACCTGTTCAGCGCGTCGAGCCGCGCTTCTATTGTCTCTAGCTCCTCTTCCGAACCCTCCATACCTTCATAGAAATCCCGCGCCTCCTCCGCGCAGTCCTTGAGCGCATACCGCAAATCGCTCAGCCGTTCCGCCAGCGCCACCATATCCGGGGCGCTTCGCGCCGCGGCGGACATGGCTTCGGCGGCTTCCTGCGCTAAATCGCAAGCGCCGCGTGTCTCCTCGTCGCCATACAGCGCGTAATAAGCCTCATTGAGGGCTTCCCGGATACTCTCGGCGTTACGCAATAATTTCCGCCGCGCGGAAAGCTCCTGCTCCTCTAAAGGCTTTGGCTCGATTTCCCGCAGCTCGCGCAGACGGTGGGAAAGCATGTCGATGCGGGCGCGTTTCTCGTCCTCCGCCATCGAGAGCGTTTTGCGCTCCGCGTTCAGGCGCGCCCAATTCTGATAAAGCCCCGTATAGCGCTCCAACGACAGTTCCGCGAAAGCGTCTAAGTAGAGGATATGCGTCTCTTCCCGAAGCAAAGCCTGGCTGTCGTGCTGTCCGTGGATATTGACCAGGGAATCCCCCAGTTCGCGCAGGGCGGACAGAGTGGCGGGCTTCCCGTCTATGCGGCACAGGCTGCGCCCGTCGTCCCGCAGCTCGCGCTGTAGCATCAGCTCGTCCGTACCCGGGCCGGAGAAAACGCCGCTCACCTCAGCCGCCTCATGCCCGGAACGGATGAGGTCGCGCGAAGCACGCTGCCCTAAAAGGGCGCTCAGGGCGTCGATGACGATCGACTTGCCCGCGCCCGTCTCGCCGGTCAGGACGTTCAGCCGCCCGTCAAAAGCGATGTCGCCCAGCTCAATGACCGCGATATTCTCAATATGCAGCAGCGATAGCATACGATTCCCCTCTACCTCTATTCGCCCAGTACCGACCTTAGCTGTTCCACCAGCCCTTTGGCGGCTGAATCACTGCGCAGGGCGATGAAGGCCGTGTCGTCCCCGGCCAGCGAGCCCGCGACCATCGGGGCGTTCATGGCGTCCAGCGCCGAACAGGCCGCCGACGCCATGCCGGGCAGTGTCTTGATGATGACGAGGTTTTGCGCGTTGTCGATATGGGTGACGCTTTCGCGGAAGATGGTGCGAAGCCGCGCCGAGAAGACATTGTCCGGCTGTTCCGATGGCAGCGCGTAACGGTACGCTCCCTTTTCAGAGAGCGTTTTGTAGACGCGAAGCGCTTTAATGTCGCGGGAGACGGTCGCCTGCGTGACCTCAAAGCCTTCTTTCCGCAACAAGACCTGCAAGTCCTCCTGCGTTTCTACATTCTCTCTGCCGATGATCTCGATGAGCTTGGCCTGGCGAAGGTTTTTCATTTGAAGTCACCCCTTTATAATCTATGGATACGTACATTATCGAAAAAACGGTGCCCTTCCGGCTCCAGACACAGCAATGCCCGGTCGGACGCCCGCACCGTCACGCTCTCGCCCGGTTCCAGCTGGCGGGGCTTGCCGCCGTCGGCGGACAGATAGATATGCCTGCGCTCCGCGTGTGACGGCGCGACAGAAAGCGTCCGTTTGGACGCGAGGACAAAGGAATGGGTGCGCGAGGTATGGGAGCAGATGGGCGTCACCAGCAGTATATCCAGCCTCGGGTCGATGACCGGCCCGCCCGCCGAGAGCGCGTAGCCGGTGGAGCCGAGCGCGGTCGAAACAATGACGCCGTCGCCGAGGAAGGAGCCGAGCGCGTGGCCGTCCGCCTCCAAATCCAAGGATACGGTCTGCACAGCCATGCCGCGTGAAAAGACAAAATCATTGACAGCCGTAATCATCTGTACCTCATTGCCGCCGTTCATGATAGAGGCTTCCAGCGCGGAACGCTCCCGTACGGGGAACGAGGCGATATGGCGCAGATTTTCCAGCCCCTCGGGCCGGATACGGGACAGATAGCCCGTATGCCCCAGATGCACGCCCAGGATTGGGACGCCGCGCGGCATGGTCAGCTTCGCGCAGCGCAGGAAGGTTCCGTCTCCGCCCAGCGAAAGCGCGGCGTACGCGCCGTCGAATACGCTTTCATCGCCTTCATACAGGAGGCAGTCCGCCCCGGCCTCGCGCAAAAACGCCTCCGCCGCCCGCGTGACGGCAAAGCCGGGGTCTTTGTGTCTGTTTGTGAAGATGACGATTTTCATAATAGCTCCCTGTGCGCCATTTCCACGGCCCTTTCCATCTCTCCGTCCGGCAGCGCCGTCTCCGCGCCCGCCGCCAGATAGGATAAATACTCTATGTTGCCCTTGGGCCCTTTGATGGGTGAAAAGGTTATCTGCTTTACACCAAATCCGGCCTCCCGCGCCGACAGGAAATGCCCTTGCAGAACTTCGCAGTGTGTCTCGGGACTGCGCACGACGCCGTGCTTCCCCACCTTGTCCCGCCCCGCCTCAAACTGCGGCTTGACGAGGCAGATCACCGGTGCTCCGTCCGTCAATACAGCGCGTATGACCGGCAGTACCAATGAGAGCGAGATGAACGAAAGGTCGAGTACGGCCATATCGGCAGGCCCGCCGTCAAGGTGCTCTTCGGTCAGGCTGCGGATGTTCGTCCGCTCAACACAGACGACACGCGGGTCGTTGCGCAGTTCCCAGGCGAGCTGCCCGTAGCCCACATCAACGGCCCAGACGCGGGACGCGCCGTGCTTCAACAGACAGTCGGTAAAGCCGCCGGTGGACGCCCCCCCGTCGAGGACGCGCAGACCGGATACGCCGATGGAAAACTCGCGCAGGGCCTTTTCCAGCTTCAGCCCTCCCCGGCTCACATACGGAACCGCTTTTTCGCGCACCTCAATGGCGGCGTCCGGGCGGAAGCCTGTCCCGGGTTTTTCGGCCTTTTGCCCGTCTACGTAGACGTCTCCGCCCATGATGGCGGCCCGTGCCCTCTCGCGGCTGCCAAACAGTCCTCGGCTGACCAGCAGGACGTCCAAACGCTCCTTCTCAGCCATATTTCCGTCCCGCTTCCAAGGATTCCGAAATCGCCGCCGCGACCGACACGGCGTCTAAGTGGCAGTAAGCAAGCAGTTCTTCCATCGTCCCGTGCGGGATGAAACGGTCGCCGGTATTGAGCGGTACGCCGTCCATCCTATGACACAGATAGCCGGGGTTGTCTTCCAGTATAAAGACGGCGCCGCTGCAAAGCGGCTCTATGTCCTCCAACGGTTTGAGGGAGGAGATTTTCACGACGCCGGCGGATACGCCCTGCCGTTCCAGGTTCCCGGCGGCTTCCAACGCGATTTTTGTCATGGCGCCGTAAGTGACGATGGTGGCGTCCCGCCCGGAAGGGAGCGGCGCGGTGTCTTCCCCTTCGCTGCCTTTCGGATAGCGGATGGCCACCGGGCCGTCGTACGACAGGGCGCGGGACAGCATCTCGCGCAGTTCCGAAAAGGTGGCGGGCGCCCACAGGGCCATATGGGGGATGGAGGAGATAAACAGCGGGTCAAAGACGCCGTGGTGCGTCTCCCCGTCCTCACCGGACAGCCCCGCGTGGCCTACGGCAAAGACGACCGGCAGTTTTTGCAGAGCCACATCATGCACAAGCTGGTCGTATGACCGCTGTAAAAAGGTCGAGTACAGCGCGACGACGGGGCGCAGGCCCTGCTTGGCCATTGCGGCGGCCATCGTAACGGCGTGTCCCTCGGCAATGCCTACGTCGAAAAAACGCTTGGGGAAGCGTTGCGCGAACAAATCCAGCCCCGTCCCCGACTGCATGGCCGCCGTGACGGCGACAACGCGGCGGTCGGCCTCGGCCAGTTCCACAAGGGTTTCGCCAAAACAGCGGGCAAAGGACGGCTTGCCGCCGCCGACCGCTTCGCCGGAACGGATGTGGAATTGCTGTACGCCGTGGTAAGCGCTGGGGTTGCGCTCCGAGAAAGCATACCCCCGCCCCTTTTGCGTGACCAGATGGATCAGCACCGGCTTCTTCATCGCGGCGGCGCGGCGCAGAAGGTAGGTAATTTTTTTGACGTCATGCCCGTCCGCGGGGCCAAGGTATTCAAAGCCCATATGGGAAAAGAGCGAGCCGGGGATCAGCGCGTCCTTCACCATTTCCTTGCCCCGGTGGATAGCCCGCCCGATCGCTTTGCCGCCCGGCAGCGGGTCAAGGAGCTTATGCGTGATGTGCTTCGCCCGGAAATACTGCGGCTTTAGGCGCAGTCTGGAAAGGTGGCGGGCGATGCCGCCGACGTTTTTTTTGATCGACATGCCGTTGTCGTTGAGGATGACGATCAGCGGCTCGCCGCTCTGCCCCGCGTCGTTCAGCCCCTCATACGCCAGCCCGCCTGTCAGAGCGCCGTCGCCCAGTACGGCAATACAGCGGTATGTTTGATTGAGCAATGACCGCGCCCGCGCCATGCCCAAAGCGACCGACACCGATGTAGAGGCATGGCCGGCGACAAAGGCGTCATGGACGCTCTCCGACGGTTTGGGGAAGCCCGACATCGCGCCCAGCGCGCGCAGGTTGGCAAACCCGTCCTTGCGTCCCGTCAGCAGCTTATGGGTATAGCACTGATGCCCCACATCGAAAACGATACGGTCGCGCGATGTGTCAAAGGCGCGGTGCAGAGCCACGGTCAACTCCACGACGCCGAGATTGGACGCCAGATGCCCGCCCGTCTTGGAGAGGTTATGGATTAAAAACGAGCGTATATCGGAGCAGAAACGCTCCAGCTCGTGTTCGGGAAGTTCCTTCACCGATTGTAAGTATTTATCGAATAAACGCACCCATACACCTCACAGTAAAATGCCCAAAGCGATACCCAACGCCGCGCCTACTATAACCTCGAAGGGCGTATGCCCCAGCAGTTCCTTTAGTTCCTTAGCAACAAACTCCGGCTTCTGGTGTCCCCAGTTTTCCATGATGTAATTGAGAATTTTGGCCTGTTCCCCCGCCGCGCGGCGCACATTGGAAGCGTCGAACATCACAACGGCCGCCGTGACTGCGGCTATGGCGAATATCCCTGATTCCATGCCGTATATCTTCCCCGCGGACGCGGCCATCGCGCACACCGTCGCCGAATGGGAGCTGGGCATCCCCCCCGAGCCGACCAGGCGCCTAAAGTCCAGTTTTTTGTAGACAAGCAACACGATGAGTACCTTTAGCACCTGCGCGATGAAAAAGGCGATCAGCGCCGCGTTGATGATTTGGTTTCCCGTTAAAAAATTCACTGCGGCGCGCATGGCTTAGCCTCCCCCTTTTTCAAGCGTGGCCATCAGCTTTTCGATCAGCGTCGTGAGGAAAGCCGTCTCCTCAAACACCTGCAATGCGTGTATTGCTTCTTTATATTTTGCGAGAGCCGCCTCCCGGGACCGTTCGTTCCCGGCGCCGTCCTCAAAATCGTCGGCATACTGGAACCCCAAACCAAATGTCGCTCCAAACCGCGCGGCTTTTTCCGCTGTTTCAGGCGACGCGCCCGCGATCATGCACCCCGCTTCCGCCGCCGCTATGAACATCGACGCTGTTTTCAGCATGTGGATGGCCATCTCGTCAACAGACCCGGAGCGGCGCAGATCCAGCTCCTGCCCGCCCGCGATTCCGTAGAAGCCGGACTCGCGCGCTATAACATACGCGGCTTGCAGCGCCTGTTCGGCGGGGATAGAGACCGGAGGCCGCAGCATCGTCTCAAACGCCGCCGACAGCAATGCCGAACCGGCCAGCAACGCCGTCGCCTCGCCAAAGACAATGTGGTTTGTGGCCCTGCCGCGCCGGTCGTCGTCGTTGTCCATACAGGGCATATCGTCGTGGATGAGCGCATAGGTATGCACCATTTCCAAAGCGCAAGCGAAGGGCAGGGCTTTCTCCCACTCCCCGCCGCATATCCTGCAAAAATCCAAAAGCATGACGGGGCGGAGCCGTTTGCCCCCGGTGAACAGGCTGTATCGCATCGCGTCCATAAGTTTTTTTTGCAGTGTATCGCCGGAAGGCAAGTACCGTTCCAATGCTGCGTTTATCGCGGCTGTGTATTCTGAATAAAGCCGCTCGTAAGTCTGCATCGCCTTTCATCTCCTTACTGTATTCCTTATTCTATCGGTTCAAATGGTTCTTCTATGACAGTATCCCCAGTTTTAACCAGTTTTGACACCCGCTGCTCCGCTTTTCGCAGCAGGGTCTCGCAGTGCCCCGCCAGCTTCGCGCCCTCCTCAAAGAGCTTGATGGAATCCTCCAGCGGGGTATCGCCGCGCTCCAGGGCGCGGATGATCTCGTTGAGCCGGTTGACAGACTGCTCAAAATCCGGCTTTTTTTCAGCCATTCCCTTCTCCTCCTATTTCCGTAACGCGGCTTGTGACCAGCCCGTCGGACAGCCGCAAATTCAAAACATCCCCCTTCGTTACGTCCTTTACCGAACGGACAGGATGCCCCAGTTCGTTTTCAGCCGCCGCGTAACCGCGCGCCAATACTTTTAGAGGACTTAGCGCGTCCAGCCTTGCCGCGAGCGCCGCCAGCGTTTTGCCCCTCGGCGACGAGCCGCGCTCCCACGCGCTTGACAGCCTTTCTGAAAAACGGTCAAGCAGCTGCCGCTTGTCGGCGAAAAACCGTTCGGGCGAGAGCTTCCGCTTTGCCTCGGAGAGCCTGTCAAACCATTCCTCACAGTCCGGTGCGATGATCTCCGCGGCGTGGCTGGGCGTTGCCGCCCGTATGTCGGCTACGAAATCCGCGATGGTGACGTCCGGCTCGTGCCCGACCGCGCTGACGACCGGGATGGCGCTGGCGAAAATGGCGCGCGCCACGCGCTCGTCATTGAACGCCCACAGGTCTTCCAGAGAACCGCCGCCACGGCCTGTAACGATTACATCCGCGACGCTGTGCTTGTTGCAATACCGCAGCGCCGCGACGATTTCGCCCGGGGCCTCCTCGCCCTGCACACGCACCGGCGCGACGACGACCTCGCATAACGGCCAGCGGCGGCCTAAGATCCGTATCATGTCGCGTACCGCCGCCCCGGCGGGGCTTGTGACCAGCGCCACGCGGCGCGGGAAGGGCGGCAGGGGCTTTTTATGGCGCGGGTCAAACAGTCCCTCGGCTTCCAGCTTCTTTTTCAGCTCTTCATAGGCCATTGTCAGCGATCCCGCGCCGTCCGGCGTCATTTTACGGCAGTAAAGCTGGTACTGCCCGTCTCGCGGATAGACGGCGACGCGCCCGGCCGCCAGCACCGACATGCCGTCGGCGGGTTGGAAGGCAAGCGACGCCGCGTCGTTCTTGAACATGACCGAACGGAGGACGCTATTCGCGTCCTTCAGGGTAAAATAATGGTGCCCCGACGGGTAGCGCTTATAGTTCGACACTTCGCCGCGCACCAAAACGCGCTCTAAAATCTCGTCGCTTTCAAACAGGCGGCGGATGTGATCGGTCAGCTCGGAGATGCTTACGGCATCCGTCATACCATTCCCTCCCGGCTGAAAGTCCCCAGAATCCCGTTGACAAAGGCCACGGTCTCCGTCCCCTCATAGCGCTTGCATATCTCCACCGCCGCGTTGATGGCGGCGGCGTCCGGCACGTCAGGGCGGTAGAGCATCTCATACATACAGACGCGCATCACGGCGACGGCGACGCGGGATATGCGCCCAAAGCTCCAGCCGGAAGCGTACTTTTCTATATAACCGTCCAGCTCCGCAAGGTGGGCGTTTACCCCTTCGGCGACGGACTTGATATACTGCCCGGAGTCCCCGTCCGGCGGCGTGCCGAACAGCTCATCCTCTTCCGCCAAACCCTCAAAGAAGCCGGGGCTTGTGCGTTCCCCGACAAGATCCGGCATACCTTGTGAAAAGTCCAGCGCGTAGACCATGTGTACCACGATCTCGCGCGCGGCGACGCGTGTCATGTAAATCCTCCCGCCAGATTATTCCGAAACCCAGTATACAGTATACCTGCATAAAAATCAACCCCGGACATAACCCAATGTCGCTATGAATATAAATGTGGACGAGGGGTGACGCGCATGGAAGAGCAAAAAAGACCGGACAGCGTGGACGGGACAAAGAACCAGGCGGCGTTTGTCAGGCTTCTCGTATCGCTTGTGATTTTGGGCGCGGCGCTGATCCTGCGCGCCTTTTACCCCGATCAGACACGGGATTTCCTGCAAAAAGCCGTCGCTGGCGGGATGGATTACACCGCCATACTGGGCGATGTGGGCGACGGCCTGCGCGCCTTTGTGCTGGGCGTGCCGCACCCGGACGAGCATAAGGAAGCGGAGGTCGCGGGAGAGGAAGAGCAAGCGATCGGCTTTGAGCAGGGGCAGACCTTTGACCCGGAAAACGAGCCTCCCCCGGACGGGGTTTATGGACAGGGCGGGTTCGACCCGCCCATCCTGTGGGCGGACGCGCGCCTTTTGCTTTCGCAGTTCGACGGCGAGGACGACACCCTGCCCCTCCCGTTCGGGATGCAGAAGCCGGATAAGGTGGATTACACCGTCTATGAGCTGCCGTTTGAAACGGTGACACCGGCGGACGGGGTTTTGACGTCGTCCTTTGGCTACCGCATCCACCCCATATACGGCGATTGGCGGTTTCACTACGGAATCGACATCGCCAATAAGACAGGCACGCCGATCGTTGCCTTTGCCGACGGAACCGTCGCCGCCACCGGTAAGAGCGACGGGTACGGTAATTACCTCATCATCGAGCACAGCGACGGGTATGTCTCGCTGTACGCGCATTGCAAAACCGTTGATGTGAAAGCCGGGCAGGAGGTAACGCGGGGGCAGGAGGTGGCGGCGGTCGGCTCGACCGGGCTTACGACCGGGCCGCACTTGCACTTTGAGCTGCGCCGCGGTGACGCGTTCCTGAACCCCGCCCCTTATGTTGATGTATGACGGCGGGCAGGGTAACCGTCTGCGCCGGGTTTGTGCTGCTGGTGGCTGTACTGATCTATCTCGACCAGGGCAGCCTGCTCTTTGTCGTCTTCGCGGCGGCCCTGCTGCATGAGCTGGGGCATTATATCCCGCTGAAACTGCTGGGCGGGCGCGTCGCGCGGCTGGAGCTGACCGGCGGCGGGCTGAATATGGTGACGTCGCAGCCGCTGGGGTACGGCAAGGAGATACTGACCGTGCTGGCCGGGCCTGTGACAAGCCTCGGTTTCGCGTTGCTTTTTTCGCTGTGGGATGGTATGATGGAGGAGCAGATGCCGCTCGCCGGGATGTGCCTGTCTCACGGCGTGTTCAACCTTCTGCCCGTACGCGAGCTTGACGGCGGGCGGGCGCTGGAGCTCGCGCTTAACGCGGCGGGCTGCAAGCATACCCGGACGGTGCTGAGTGTTACGACGGCTGTGATGGTCTTTATCCTAGCGGCGCTGTGCGGCTATCTGGCGTGGAAGACCCGCAACCTCTCTCTGGCCCTCGCGATGATCTATATATTGACAAGGAGATAGAGCATGACCCCGTACCAAAGAATTGAGCCGTACCTAACCTCCGTGATAAAACCGGCGCGGTATACAGGCGGCGAGTATAACACCGTGATCAAAGACCCGCGCACCGTGGACTTGCGGGCCGCGTTCTGCTTCCCCGATACCTACGAGATCGGCATGTCCTGCCTCGGCCTGCGCATTCTCTATGACGCGATGAACCGCCTCCCCTATGTATGGTGTGAGCGGGCGTTTGCGCCGTGGGAGGACATGCGGGCCTTATTGCTGCGCAAAAAAGTACCGCTCTACGCGCTGGAGAGCGGCGATTCCCTTGCGGATTTTGATGTTTTGGCATTTACATTGCAGGTGGAGCTCTCCTATACCAACGTGCTGTCGATGCTGGACCTTGCGGGCCTGCCGCTGCGTTCTTCCGACAGAAATGAAACGCACCCGCTCGTGATAGCGGGCGGGCCGTGCGCCTTCCACCCCGAACCGCTGGCGGACTTTATCGACCTCTTCGCCGTCGGCGAGGGCGAGGAGCTGATTGCCGAGCTGATGAGGCTGTTGCGCGAGGCGAAAAAGGGCGGGCTTTCCCGCCGGGAGACATTGAAGCAGGCGGCCCGTATCCCCGGCGTATATGTCCCGTCTTTGTACAGCGTTTCGTATCACGCCGACGGAACGGTTGCGGCCATAGAGCCGGAGGATGGCGCGCCCGCCGTGGTGCGAAAGCGCATCGTACAAGACTTAGACAGCGCGCCTTACCCCGAGCGGCCAATCTCCGTGGGTACGGAAATCGTGCACGACCGCGTGATGCTGGAGCTGTTCCGCGGCTGCGCCCGGGGCTGCCGGTTTTGTCAGGCGGGCCATATCTCCCGGCCCGTCCGGGAGAAGTCGCCGGAAACGCTGTGCAGGCAGGCAAAAGCCGCAATCGAAAGCTCCGGCGGCTCCGAGATTGGGCTTGTGTCGCTCTCGACCAGCGACTACGGCGGCTTGGAAGCGCTTTGCGAAAGCCTTGTCCCGTGGTGCGGGCCGCGACGGGTCAGTCTGTCGCTCCCTTCCCTCCGCGCCGACAGTTTTTCACCCGCGCTCCTCGAAAAGGCGGGGCAGGTGCGCAAATCCGGGCTGACATTCGCGCCGGAGGCGGGGTCTGCGCGATTACGCAACGTAATCAATAAAAACTTGGATGAAAACGATTTGTTATCTGCCTGTACCACCGCATTCACCGGGGGCTGGAGCGGCGTCAAGCTGTATTTCATGCTGGGGCTGCCGACCGAGACGGACGACGATGTGCGGGAGATCGCAGAGCTGTGCGGGCGGGTCTATCAGCTTTGGAGGCAGGTCGTTCCCGACAAAGGGCGCGGCGTACGGATTACGGCCAGCGCGTCCTGCTTTGTGCCAAAGCCGCACACGCCGTTTCAATGGGAACCGATGGTTCCGCCGGGCGAGCTGTTGAGGCGGGCGGGGCTGGTGCGCGGCGCCATGCGCAAACAGGTGACATTCCACTGGCACGAGCCTGACGCCGTTTACCTGGAATGCGCGTTGAGCCGGGGCGACAGGCGGCTGGGCGCGGTGGTGGAGCGGGCATACCGCCTTGGGTGCCGTATGGACGGCTGGGGCGAATGTTTTTCATGGGACAAATGGCGGGAGGCGTTTCAGCTTGAGGGGCTTGACCCGGACTTTTACGCACAGCGGCGGCGCGGGCTTGACGAAGTGTTACCGTGGTCGCACATCTCCAGCGGCGTATCGGAGGAATATTTGAAGCGCGAGCAGGAGAAAGCCTACCGCGCCGAACCGTCGGCGGACTGCCGGAGAGGCTGTGAGGGGTGTGGAATATGCAGCTGAACGTACGCCTTGCCTATCATAAGACCGGACGGGCGCGGTTTTTGTCGCACCTGGACACCATGCGCGTCTTTCAGCAATCGCTGACCCGTGCCGGACTGCCGCTTCGCTATACCGAGGGCTTTAATCCGCATATCGTCCTCTCGATCGCCCTGCCGCTGGGCGTCGGAGTGGAGAGCGTTGCCGAACGGCTCGACTTCGGCATAATGGAGAATAGTAGCATAGGGACCATCCCTGCAAGGCTGAACGCCGTATTGCCGGAGGGGTTTCACGCGGCGCAGGCGGTCATCGGCGGGCGGGCGGTCTCGCAGATCGCCTTCGCGCGGTATGCGATGACAGTGGAGACACAGACAGAACCTGAGCGCGCGCAAAAACTGTTCACCATGTCGGCGGTGGTGCAAAAGCGCAATAAGAAAAAGGACTATATCCCGACCGATATAGTCCCGTTCATCCGCGATATAGATTGCAGGCGCGATGGGGATAGGCTGTTTTTTTCTGTTACGCTGACCGCCAAAGACCCCATTCTCAACCCGGAGTATATAGCCGAAGCATGGCGGACATATCTCGACCCGGAGGCGGCGTTTGCGTTTACGCGCGTGGCGCTGCTGGACGGGGATGGGAAGGCGTTTGACGCGATGTGAGCTATGAACCCAGCATGGCTAAAAATTCCTGTTCCGACAACACCTTTACACCCAGCGACTGCGCTTTGTCCAGCTTGGACCCGGCTTTCTCCCCCGCTATGACATAGCTCGTTTTCTTGGAAACACTGCCCGCGGCCTTGCCGCCCTTCTCCAAAATACGCGCCTCGGCTTCGTCGCGCGTCATCGTTTCCAGCGTCCCGGTCAGCACAAAGGTCAGCCCGCTCCATTCGCCGCCGCTCCGTTTGATCTCGGCAGTCATGTCCACGCCCTCCGCCGACAGCGCGGCGACTAGCGTTGTCGCGGGGTCTGCGTCTAAATAGGAGCGCAGACTGCCCGCTATGACCGGCCCGATGTCCGGCGCCGCCGTCAGCTCCTCCTCCGGCGCGGCTATGAGCGCGTCCATCGAGCCAAACGTTTGCGCTAAGGTCAGCGCCGCTTTCTGCCCCACATGGCGGATTCCCAGCCCGAACAGCAGGCGCGCCAGGCCGCGCTGTTTGGAGCCTTCGATCGCCGACAGCAGGTTTCGCGCCGACTTCTCGGCAAAGCCCTCAAGCTGTAATAATTCTTCCAATGTCAGGCGGTAAAGGCCGTCCAGCGACGTCACCAAACCCTTCTGGCTCAACAGCTCGCAGGTCGCGACGCCCATGCCCTCGATGTCCATCGCGTCGCGCGAGGCGTAGTGAATCAGCCGCCTGACCAATTGCGCGGGGCAGTCTCCGGCGGTACAGCGCACGGCGACCTCCCCCTCCGGCGATACGACCGGGGAGCCGCATTCGGGGCAGGTTTGCGGGAAAACATACGGCACGGCTTCCGGCGGGCGTTTTTCCCTGACGACGGAGATGATCTCAGGGATGATTTCCCCCGCCTTTTGCACCAGCACGGCGTCGCCGACGCGGATGTCCTTCTGCTCGATCAAATCGCGGTTGTGCAGTGTCGCGTATTGCACGGTCGAGCCGGAGATGTTGACGGGTTCGAGCAACGCGCGCGGCGTCAGGACGCCGGTGCGCCCCACTTGGATTTCGATACCACGTACCACCGTCTCCTTGCGCTCCGGCGGGTATTTATACGCCGCCGCCCAGCGCGGCGCGCGCGCCGTTGAACCCAGCGTCTCACGCAGGGCTAAGCTGTTGACTTTAACGACCGCGCCGTCGGTGTCAAACGGGTAGCTTGGCCGTTCCGCGCCGATGCGCTCGATTTCCCGCGCAATACTCTCATAGGAAGCGGCGAGCGTATAATCGTTGGCGGTAAAGCCCCAGTTTTTCAGCATATCCAGCGTCTCGCCGTGCGTTTCGGGCCACGGCGCGCCCTCCATAAACTGGATGTTGAACGCGATGAACGAGAGCCCGCGCTGTGCCGCGACCGCCGCGTCCTTCTGCCGGAACGATCCGGCGGCGGCGTTGCGCGGGTTAGCGAACGGTTTTTGCCCCAGTTCGTCAAGCTCGCTGTTGATCCGCGCGAACGTCTCACGGGGCATGAACACCTCGCCGCGTACCGTAAGCCTGTCCGGCGCGTTCGCAATCTCTCTGGGGATACTGTCAACCACCATGGCGTTGTGCGTCACATCTTCGCCTGTAACGCCGTCGCCTCTCGTCGCCGCGACAGTAAGTGTTCCTCTCTCATACCGCAGGGCGACCGACAGCCCGTCGATCTTTGGCTCGACGCAGTATTCCGTCTCCCCTACGGCTTCTTCGGTGCGCGCGCAAAACGCCCGCAGTTCGTCCATGGAAAAAACGTCTTGCAGGCTCATCAGCGGGACGTCGTGCGTCACAGGCGAAAAGGCCGCCGCCCCACCCACCCGGGAGACATCGCCCTCTAAATCGCGCAAACGCCGCGCCAGCGCGTCGTATTCGTCATCCTGCATGATGGGGTCGTCGTGGAGATAATACGCTTCGTCCGCGCGGGACAGCAGCTCACGCAGTGTTTTGATCTCTTCCTGCATCACAGCCCCCGCCTGACGGCGCTCAGAGACGCGGACAGCCCGGCCAGGAAAGCCGCCGTACAGATGGCGGATACGGCTGAGGCGGCGTTCCCCCGGCTGATTTCAAACCCGGCGCTGATGAAGTTGACGGCGGCAAAGAGATAGTTCATCACAATCAGCGGCGTCGGGACATCCCCCCACCGTTGCCCTGTTTGCAAGGTGCTGATGGCCATGTTGACGGTTTTGAGGATATTGATGAAATAGAATACCAACGCGGCGGCCATCCCGGCTATGAGGAGGATAACGCCTCCGATCACGGCTTGCGATAATCCCGCGGCGAGCCGACCGGACAACGCGAACCGCTCTATATTGATAAACGACAGGGAGGCTATCAGCGCGCCCTGCATGACGAGAATCAGCAAAAAGATAAGGCAGAATTGCGCGATGACAGCCCCTTTGATGAGAAAAAGCGGGCCGTTTAGGCTTCCGTTTGGCTCCCTCGCCCGAAAGCAAAGCGTCCAAAGCCCGGCACAGATTAGGATGGACGGGATCAAAGCCAGCAGCCACAAGCCGGCTTGCAGCAGGATCGCGTCGCCCGTCAAGTCCGTGATTCCGGCGGGGCGGCCCATAAAGCCGCTGTACAGCCCGAAATAAGACGCGCCGGACGACAAAGCGTTGAAAAAAACGCCCATGGTATAGAAGAGCGTTATGACGAAGAAAGCGGTGGACGCTCCCATGCCGGTAATGACCTTGGCGGCGTTTGTGCGCTGTGCCTTTTGCTTTGGGTCTAGCTTAGAAGACATGCAGCCGCATTCTTCGCCCTCGCTGAGGACCTTTTTGCACAAAGGGCATACTGTGACCATTCCAAAACAGCCTCCGGCTCATATTTGGTATAGAGTATCTCAAACGGCTGTGCTTGTCAACCCCGGCCAAGTATATCGTCCATTTGAAAATAACTGTCCGGCACCGCGCCTACGATGACTGTTTCAGCGATGGAGACCTGCGTGCCGACCTGTGTGCCGACACGGTATCCAGGCAGCAGGACGGAAATGTCAACGATGATGTCCATCATGATCTGGTGGCGTGTCTGGTTGATGCCGGCGGAAGAGAACTGATTGGAAAACGCCGCGCTGACCGTGCCAAGCGGCACGATTTTCAGCCGTATCCTCGGCCCCCGCCCGCTGAACACATCGCTGTTGATCAGGTTGCCGATCGGGATAGCCAGCTGGGAGGTGTCGGCGTGTTCGAGCGAGGTCAGGACTTCGTCGGTGATGTCGGCTTTGAGGCGGTTGATGGCGATGATGTCGGTCTTGAGCGCGGTGATATGGCCGTATACGTCCTTTTCAAAGTACACAAGGCTTCCGTATGTCACGCCGTCGTCGGTAATGCGCTTGGTGATGGCCTGATTGATGACGCGCGAAGCCAGCCGGTCCACCTGCGTCTGCGCCATTTGCGTCATGATGGGGCGCAGGTGGTTGTTGATATACAACAGGCCAAAAGACAGCGCCGCTATGCCGACAGCAACGGCGATCAGCAGCGGGAAGCGGAAACGGCCCGCCGCGGGCGCCCGGTTCCGCTTGAAACGGCGGACAGGCCTTGCCCTCGCGTTCCGGCGTATTGTAACGAGCATGGAACGGAACCATAAGGATAACCGATGGCGGAAACGGCGCATGGCATGACCCCCCTATGGGAGTATATGCGGGGAGCGGCTTATATACAACCGCTCCCTTGCCTACCTCGGTTCCAGCACATACGGCTCCGCCGTCAGGTCCAGCGAGCGCGCCTGCGGTAAAAAATCCCTGCGCTCTACATCAAGCATGTTATGAATCACACTGGCCGCTTCGGCCCGCGTCGCGCCGCTGTGCGGGCGGAATGTCCCGTCGGGCATCCCGTTCATGACGGAAAATACGCGCAAGGTTATAACGGCGTTGTTGAACCACATGGCCGGGGCCACATCAGGAAAGAAGGACTGGCTGTAGTCGATGGTGTTGGGCACACGCAGACCGTTTTCGCAAAAGGCCGCCAGTTCCGCGCGTGTCACGGGGTCGGACGGGCGGTAGTGCTTGCCATCCCCCGCCATCAGCCCGTATTGAATGGCGCTCCACAGATACGGCGCGGCCCAGTGTCCCCTGACCTCCGGCGGCGCGGCGGACGGGTCTCTTGGCGCAACGCCCAACAGCTTGCATAGCAATACGCAAATCTCGGCGCGTGTCACACGGGCGTCCGGGGCGCACAGCGCGCTGCCTATGCCTGAAAGGATTTCCCTCTCATACAGCTCCGCTATGGCTTCCTCCGCCCAGTGCCCGGCAAGGTCGGTAAACGGGACGCCGCCCAGCCACAGGCGGTAGCCCTTCCAGATGCGTTCCGGTTCCTGCCCCAGCGCCCAGCTCCCGACGCCCTGTAGCCCGTATTTCCGGCAAAGGAATATTTTTTCCGCGTATGACCTCTCATCCTCATACCAGATGTCATACGTCCCCGCGTCCATCTTCTTGCCGCCCCACAGACCGATGACGGGGTCGGACTCCTTGACCGTCACCGTCGCCCGGGCGCATTGGTTGGATATATCATACCAGCAGCGGGCGGCGTAATGCTTTGTGATGGTGTCGATGTTGGAGACGGTGAACGCCTTTCCTTTTATGCTAGTGTTGTTGTTCAGCCTCGCCCAGTAGCGCCCGTAGAACGGAATGCCCATGACCAGCTTTTCCTTAGGGATATGCCGCAGCGCTTCTTTGATGGAGGATTCGATGAAATGGCGGGACGCGACCGGCCCGGCCTCGCTGCCCTCATAGGATTCATCGTAGGTCATCAGCATCACCCTGTCGCACAGCCGCCCCATCGCGGGGTAATCGTACATGCCATGCCACCCGACGGTCAACCGGTGAGGGTTGGCCGCCACCGCCACGCTCAAAAATTTATGCGGCATCAGCTCGCTCAGGATACGGAGGAAATCGGTGAAATTGTCACGGTCCTGTTGGTTTAAGTTCTCAATATCGACGTCCAGCCCGTCCAGCCCGTAATATTCCACCCAATAGGCCAGCACAGACGCGAACGCTTCCCGCTTTGCCATCGCCTTGCGCGCAATTTCGCGGTCCCAGTGGTTGGAAATGAACGCCAGAACACGGATCCCCTGCCGCTGGAGCGTTTGGATAAACAGCTTGTCCGGGGTTTTGGAAAGGGCCGCGTTGCCGTTAGCGTCGATATGGAAATAGTCGGCCACAACCGTCGAGAGGTTGCCGCGCGTCCGGTTGATGTTGTTGGTGTAGATGGGGCTTGTGCCGCCGTAGAGATAGGTCAGGCTCTCATACGGCAAGGCCATACATGGAATTATCTGACATAGCAATAATAACATAATAAGCAACTTTTTGAACATAAGAACACCGCCTCTGGGTTTTATTCTTCCCAAAGACGGTGTGATTATTGAGGTTATTCTTTACTCTTCCCCGGCGCTGTCGTCCGGCGTTTCCGGCGCTTTTTCTTCAGCAACGGCGGCCTCGGCTTCCGGCTCCTCGTCGGCAATGTCAAGTTCCGCCGCGACAACCGTTTGCGTCTCGTCGGCTATGGCGACGATCTCGTCCGGCCCTTGATTAATCTGCGCTTCCGGCTCCGACTCCATCAGGGCGCGGGCGGAGAGGGAAATCTTCTTGCGGATAAGGTCAATGTCGGTGATCTTGACCTCCAGCGTATCGCCCTCGCTGACGGCTTCCGACGGCTTGCCGATACGGCGGTCGGTGATTTGAGAGATATGGATCAAGCCGTCCACGCCGGGCATGACCTCGGCAAACGCGCCGAACGGCATCAGCTTGTTGACCTTAGCCTTGACGACATCGCCGACTTTATGGGTATCGACGAATTTCATCCACGGGTTGTCCTCCGGCTTGCGGTGGCTCAGCGAAATACGTTGCTTTTCGCGGTCAACGCCGATAACGGTGACATCCAGCGGATCGCCAACTTTAAGCATATCGGCCGGGGAATTGAGGCGCTTCCAGGACAGCTCGGAAAGGTGGACAAGCCCGTCCACACCGCCGATGTCCACAAACGCGCCGTAAGCGGTCAGCGATTTGACGGTCCCGTTGTACCGCTTGCCGGCCTCCACGTTCTCCCATACCGCCTCGGCTTTCGCGCGGCGGTCTTCCTGCGAAACGGAGCGTATGGAACCGACCACGCGGCGTTTGGAGCGGTGGAATTCGGTGACGCGCAAGCGCACTTTGGTCTTTAAGAGAGCGCTCATCGGCTCGTCTCTGGGCAGGCCGGTCTGCGAAGCGGGGACAAAGACGCGCACGCCTCTGACCGATACGACGACGCCGCCTTTGTTTTCCTCCACAACAATGCCTTCCAGAATAGCGCGGGTGTCCTGCGCGGCCTCGACGTCTTCCCAGCTCTTGACGGTGTCAAGGCGGCGCTTACTGAGCATGACCGTCCCTTCGACGTCGTTGACGCGCATGATATACGTTTCGATCTCATCGCCGATCTTGACGAGTTCGCTGAGGTCGGCGGCGGGGTCGTCCGTCAGCTCATTTAGAGGGATATAAGCCGCGTGCTTGCTGCCAAGGTCCACTTGGATCTCCGTAGGCGAGACGCCTGTGATGACGCCGGTGACCTTGTCGCCGGTATGCAGCGGCCGCAGGGTCGAATCTAGCATTTCCTCAAAAGTTGGTTCAGCAGACATTTCGTTTTTCAAATCTTCGCTCATTTGTGACACTACCTCCTCTATGATAGCGGACGGCGTGGAAGCCCCTGCGGTCACGCCCGCGAGCCTTACCCCTGCCGGCAATGCCAGCCCTTCCTTCCCCTCCGTCAGAAGAACAGGGCATTCGCAAACAGAAGCCAAATGCCGCGTATTGGCGCTGGCGCGGTCCCCCACGACAACCATGACGTCCGCCCGGCGCGAAAGCTCCGCTGTACGGAGCTGCCGCTGTATGGTCGTCCCGCATATTGTATCAAGAATTTTACCGTTTGTACACTCTTTTTTTAGAAAATCATAGCAATTCTCATAAACCCCCGGTTGCGAAGTCGTCTGCGCTACTACCGTCAGCGGCGTTTCCACGGTCAGCCTGCCATCCCCCAAAAGCGCTTTCAGTTCCTCAACGCTTGAAAACACAATACATTCACGGCACCAAGCGGCAGTGGCCTTCACCTCGGGGTGTCCCGGGTCGCCGAACAGCAGGATGAGCCGCCCTTCCTTGGAGTGGGACAAAACGAGCTCATGGATGCGCCTGACGTCGGGGCAGGTGGCGTCGGCATAGGCGATGCCGCGGCGCTCTAATTCGCTATACAGCTCCGGCGGCGCTCCGTGGCTTCTGATGATGAGTTTGCCTCCCTTGGGCAGTTCGTCCAGAGACTGTATGACGCGCACCCCGGCCGCTTCCAGCCCCGCCACCGCGCGGCGGTTGTGGATCAGCGGCCCTATGGTATAGCACGGCGCGGCTTCCTCCGCCATCCTGACCGCTCGGGCCACGCCGTAGCAGTATCCCGCGTCTGCTACAACCTCAATCATCTCTTTGCTTTTTGCCGGGCGGTTTCAGGGCATATATCTCCCGCCGCAGCCGTTCGGCCAGCTCCGCGTACTGCTCGGAGCTTTTGCCCCCCGGCTGTTTCTCCGCCAAAAACGGCTTTCCAAAGGCGACCTGAATCTTATTGATAAACACTTTGCGCCCCACCGACAGATAGACGGGCAGCAGGGGCGCGCCCGAACGGAAAGCCAGCATGGCCGCGCCGTTCTTCATCGCCGCCGCCTCGGCGTCGTTGATGATACGGGAGCCCTGCGGAAAAATAAGGACTTTGTTTTTAGATTTGAGTATATCCAACGTCTTTCTGATGGCGGACATGTCGGAAACTCCGCGCTCGACCGGATAAGCCCCCAGCGCCGTGATGAGCTGTTTCAGCCCGAATATCTTGAAGAGCTCCATCTTCGCCATAAAACGCGGGCGGTCTTTTCTCTTCAGCGCCAGCGCGATGATGACCGGGTCCGCCATCGACGAGTGGTTGACGCAGACCAGCGCCCCGCCCTCGGGGACATGTTCGCGCCCTGTCACGCGGAAACGGTACAGGAGCCGGTATATGGCTCCGACGACGACATGCGCGAACTTATAAAACATACTCTTCTCCCTTACAGTCCGTATCTCTCACGGATCAGTCCCTCAACCAAGGAGGCGCTTTGTTCAAAGGTATTGCCCGTCGTGTCGAGCAAAACGGCGTCCGGCGCCTGCCGCAGAGGCGCTTCCTTGCGGCTGCTGTCGTTGTGGTCGCGTGTTTTGATGTCGGCTAATATTTGCTCATAGGGCGGCGGAACCTTTCCGGCCTGTTGCAGCTGGTCAAACCGTCTCCGCGCCCGGTCTTCGGGCCGGGCCGTGAGGAATATCTTTAAGCCGGCGTCCGGCAGGACCACCGTCCCTATGTCGCGCCCGTCCATGATCACATCGCTTTTCATTGCCATTTCCCGCTGGAGACCGAGCAAGAACGCCCTCACCTCCGGCAGCGCGGAGCAATCGCTGGCGGCCTTGGAGACTTCATGCTTTCTGATGTCTTCCGTCACGTCGCGCCCGCCGTCATACATCCTCTGCTCCCCCTCGGCGAAGGCCAGCGAGAGTTTGAGCGTGTCCAGCCCCAATGCGCCTGTTTCAAGAAAACGCAAACCAATCACGCGGTACAGCGCTCCGGTATCCACATAAATAAACCCCAGCCGCCCCGCGACTGTTTTTGAAATGGTGCTCTTACCCGCGCCCGACGGCCCGTCTATGGCGACGCTGCGGACTTTCATGACAAACACTCCCCCGCGGCGGCCTCGCCCGCCACATATCCTGTACTCCACGCGATTTGCAGATTATACCCGCCTGTGTACCCGTCCAGATCCAGCACTTCTCCCGCAAAGAAAAGCCCTTTGCAGATCTTGGAGCGCATCGCGCGCGGGTCGATTTCCTTTAAGCATACGCCACCCCGCGTGATCACGGCTTCGTCTATCGGCCTTGTACCCGATACGGCGACGGGGAAGCGCTTGATGGAACTGAGCAGCGCGAACCTCTCCGCCTTTGTGACCTCTGCCGTACGCCTGCGCGGATCGGCTCCGGCTAGGGTCATTATAATGGAAATCATCCTCTTGTGCAACAAATCGCCCAGAGAGTTGCCAAGCTCCCTTGCCGTGTATTTCGCGAAATCCCGCAATATCCTCGCGTCCAACTGCTGTTCTGTCAGCCCCGGCTTGAGGTCGATGCTTACGGAGCACCCCTCTTTCCAGTGCGCCGACGCGCTCAATATCAGCGGCCCCGACAGGCCGAAGTGGGTAAACAGCATCTCTCCCGGCCCTTCCTTATAGACCGTCTTCTCCGCCCCGTCTACCAGACGCAAAGTTACATTGCGCAGGGACAGCCCTTGCAGTTCGGCGCAAAACGCATCCGGCGAGTTCAGCGGCACAAGCGAGGGTGACAGCGGCGTGACGGTATGCCCCGCTTGCCTTGCTATTTCGTACCCGTCGCCCGTCGAGCCGGTCTTCGGATACGACAGGCCGCCTGTCGTTACGATAACAGGCCCCTTTGCAAAATCCGGTTTTGTTACGCGCTGCTTTCTGCGCTCTACGCCCAGCCTGTCTGCCTCACGAACCAGCGCGCCGACGATATCCGCCGCTTTTTCGCTCCTTGGGAAGACGCGCCGCCCGCGCTCTGTAACCAGCGGGACGCCCAGCTTTTCAAAGAAGCTGATCGTTTCTTGCGGGGAGAAGCGTGACAGCGCGCCGCGCAGGAATTTTCTGTCGTTGCAGTTTTGCAGAAATTCCTCTATATCGCAGTCGTTGGTCAGATTACAGCGGCCCTTGCCTGTGATGGACAGCTTAACGCCGGGGCGGTCATTGCGTTCTAACAGCAGGACAGGCGCGCCGCATTGCGCCGCGCGTACCGCCGCCATCAAGCCCGCCGCTCCCGCGCCGACGACTGTGACCCGGCGGTCAGATGGAACGGACATATTCAATCTCCTTTTGCGTCAAAGGCCGCCAATGTCCCGGCTTCAGCGACCCTAAAAGCAGTTTTCCTTCCCGTACGCGGATTAGGCGCGTCACTGTCAAGCCTTTGTCTTTACACATATTACGCACCTGATGCTTTTTCCCTTCGGTGATGGTGACGGTCAGTTCCTCGTCCGGCAGCACTGTCACCCGGTATTCCTTTTCCACGCCGGAGGACGGATGGGTGAGGTTTCTCACAGCCGCGCCGTCGTTGGTCATCAGCAATAACCCCTCCGATTCCTTGTCCAGCCGCCCTACGGGGACGAGGTAGCCCAAATCCTCCGGCAGTAAGTCCCGTACCGTCTTTTCGGCGTGTACGTCGCGCAGGGTCGTCGTCACCCCGCGCGGTTTGTGGAGCAGTATGTACACCAATTCGGGGCGCGGCGGCAGCGGCTGGCCGGAAACGGTGATTCTTTGCATTTCGGGGTCGGCGCTGTCCCCCAGTTTGGCCGTCACCCCATCCACAGCAACGCCGCCCCGCTCGATCAGCGTCTCGGCGGCGCGGCGCGACATCAACCCGTGTGATGATATGATCTTTTGCAATCTTTCTCTCATAAAAACCCCATCTTTAATACGCCAGAAGCGGACACCGAGCCAGTATTGCCCCGTCCAGCGACGCCGTCAGCATCCCGACGCGCTGTCCCGGGATGACCGGCGCCCAAAGATAGCGCGGCAGGATAACGTCCACTTTCAGCAGCCCGGCTTTTTCCTTCGGTAATAACACCCGCTCCGTCTGTGCGGCTTTGACCGTCACATCTCCCCCGCCCAGCGCCGGGATTGTTGCAAATATTTCCTCTTCCGTGCAAAGCGTTTGCAGGGTATAGCGCTCGAACCCGTAATCCAGCATCGCGGTATGGTCGGCCCAGTCGTTGTGGTCGTTGAGCGTCACCGCGACCAGCCGCATCCCGTCCCGCGTGGCGCTGGAAACAAGACAGCGCCCGGCATGGATGGTATAGCCTGTCTTGACGCCGTCCGCGCCGGAGTAGTACCACAGCATACGGTTATGGTTTTTGATGGTGATCCCGTTAATTTGGGCGTATTTGCTCGACACGATGCGCGAAAAAGCCTCGTTTGCAAGCGCGGCGCGGGTCAATACGGCCATGTCGCGCGCGGTCGAATAGTGATGCTCTGCGTTTAGGCCGTGCGGGTTGCTAAAGCTCGTGTTCTTCAGCCCCAGCGCCGCCGCCTTTTCATTCATCTTGGCGGCAAATGCCTCCACACTGCCCGCGCAGTGGATGGCCAATGCCACGGCAGCGTCGTTGCCCGATTTCAGCAGCAGCCCATACAGCAGGTCGCGCACAGTAACGGCCTGCCCCGCCTTGAGATACATCGAAGAGCCTTCCACGCGCGTCGCCTCTATGGGCACCTCGATCATTTCATCCAAATCGGCGCAGCCCTCTAAAACGACAAGGCCGGTCACGATTTTGGTGGTGGAGGCGATCAAACGCCGCCCGTCGGCGTTTTTCTCAAAAAGGACCGTCCCCGTCGCGGCGTCGATCAAAATCGCACCCGCGGCGGATACCGGCGGTTCCGCGGCAAACGCCGATGTTATAGACGGCAGAAGAAGAAAAACCGATAGCAACAGGCATGGCACAGTTTTACGGCGCATTCCTTTTCACCTCATAGGGAAGTTTGCCCCGCCCCATGCCGTTTCATAATCAGCAGATTATGGTACCTCGTCCTCTTCCGCCTGTTTGCGGCTGGACATAAATTTCTCCGCCTGTTTGATCACCTTTGGGATTAGGTCCACGACCTTGTCAAACATCGTTTCCGTCTGCCCCGAAACCGGCAGAAGCCGCACGCTCTGGTCGCTGACGATCAGGAAAGCCACGGGCGTTACCTTTACGCCGCCGCCACCGCCGCCGCCGAAGCTGCCCTTCTCCCCAAATTCCGAGCCGCCCGTGCCAAAGCCCATCGACAGACGGGTGACGGGAATGATGGTTGTGCCGTCCGCCGTGGTGACAGGCTCGCCGACAATGGTGTTGACGTCCACCATGTCGCGCAGGCCGGACATTGTCGCCGACATGAGCTCCGCGATGCTTTTCTTGTTTTCCATATATCTATACCGCCTTCCTCGGATGATTCGCTGTATCTTGCTTCATCGCGGCGCGCATCACCGCGAAGAGGACCGCTAACGACCGCCCAAGGGAAAAGGTCATGGCAAATTCGCCTTCCCACCGGGTCTTGTCTATGTCAAAGTTCAAGCCAATCTCCACCCGCTGCTTTTTCACCCGCAGATTTTCATGGATCAGCGGGCGCAGTATGCCCCAAGCCATATGCAGCCGCCAATATAAAATCGCGGCGTCGCAGGGGTCGTCCCCGCCGGCTACCGTCAGGTTCAGTTCCATGCGGTCTATACGCACGCCCCGCCGCAGCGAACGCAGGATGGGCGCCCTTTCGCTAAACAGTCTCCAAAGAATGTCCCGGCTCAATGTTTCCCTTGTCTCAACGGCTTCTTTTTCTTTCTTGACAGGCTTGTCCGGCTTTTTCTTGCGTTTCGCCTTTTGCTGATATTTGACTAAATCAATCCGAAGGAACCCCGCGCGCAGAATCAGACGGAACTTGCCGTCCGCCGTCCGTTTGGCGCGGATCCCGAACCGCGTAAATCCTAACAGCAGCAGTGCCGATAGGATGATGCCCATAACTAACATGTTCTATCACTCCATCGTCAGCTGTCCATCCAATTCCGTATCGGGCAGCTCGTCCAAACTGGTCAGCCCGAACGCCCTCAAAAACGCGGGCGTCGTTTTATATTGTATCGGCCGGCCCGGTACATCCAGCCGCCCGGCTTCGGCAAGCAGTCCCTTGTCCACCAGCCCCGCCAGTGTCGCGCCGCTTTCCACACCCCTTGCCCGTTCGATCTGCGCCCGTGTGACCGGCTGATAGTAGGCGGCGAGGCTCAGCACCTCCAGCGCGGCACGGCTCATCGGCGGCGGCTTGCGCTCCTCCAGCGTTTTGCGGATCAGGTCGGCCAGCTCCGGCGCAGTCGTCATCTGTAAAGACTTGTCCAGCCTAACAAGGCGGAACCCGCGCCGCTCAAAGCGGTAACGGCCTGAAAGGGCCTCGGCGGCTTCCTCGATCTCACGCGGGCCGGTATCGAGCGCGGCTGCGAGGCGGGCGATCGTCACCGGCTCGCCCGAAGCGAACAGGATGCCCTCTATAGCGGCTTCGATTGTTGTATGATCCATTCCCCACCCTCGTCTACCAAATCGATTTCCCCGTTGCGGCACATCTCCAATATGGCCAGAAAAGCGGCTACCACCGCCGAGCGGTTCTCCGCCGACAGGATTAGATCATCCAGCACACACCGGCCCTGTCTTGCCAGCCGCTCCCGCACGAGTCCGATCATAGAGCGTACCGGATACGGCTCCCGCCCCACGATTCCGGTAAAGACAGACACAGACGGGGGCTGTTTGCGCTCAAACCGTTCACACAAACGGGCTATCGCGTCGGCCAGAACGTCCGTCTCATGGGTATGGATATAACCGGAAACCGGGGCGGACGGTTCAGGCGGTTTTGTCAGCAGCTGGCGGTATAGCTCGGCCCGCCCGCTCAAAAAGTCACGGATGACCTCCATTTTTTGCCGTTCCTCCAGCGCCAGCCGTTCTTCCAGCGCTTTCTTGAGCAGGTCGATCTCCGCGTCCTCTTCCCCTGTGGCGACAAGGCTTTTGCTCTTGAGGTAGACCAAATGCGAAGCCATGGCGATGAACTCGCTGGCAACCTCCATGTCCAGTTCCCGCCGCATTTCAATCCATGCTGTAAACTGATTGCACAGCAGCGTAATCTGCAAATCCTCAATGGCAATCTTGTTCCTGCCGAGCAAAATCAAAATGAGGTCGAGCGGTCCTTCAAAATCCTCCATGACCTCCTGCGGGGCTTGTAGCACCTTTTCCAGCCGGAAGGTAAGCGTCCCCTCCGCGGTCATGTCCATACCCCTACCATCAGGTTGAAAAGGCCATTAATAAAATTATTCAGAAAACCCGATAAAGAACCGGTTATCATCAAAAAGAGGAGGATAAACATCCCATAACGCTCGACTTGCATCCATCTCCAGTAGAAGCGGTCGGGCAAAAAGGTAGCCAGTACCTTAGAGCCGTCGAGAGGCGGAATGGGAAGAAGGTTAAAGATACCTAAGCCAAGGTTTAAGATAATCAGCGATTCTAAGAAGGAGGATAAAATATAGCCGGGGGTACCGCCGCGCAGAGCCCAGACGTATGTGTTCACCCACAGCCCCATAGTAAGGAAAGCCAGAATAAAATTGGAAAACGGCCCTGCCAGTGCCACCAGCGCCATATCCCGCTTGGGTTTGTCAAAATACCGCGGGTCTACCTGCACCGGCTTGGCCCAGCCGAACCCCACAAACAACAGCATCAGCCCCCCGATGGGGTCGATATGGCGAACAGGGTTGAGCGTCAGCCTCCCCATCCGTTTTGCCGTGGGGTCGCCCAGAGCGTACGCGGCGAACCCGTGGCAAAGCTCGTGTATGACCATGCAGACCATGACCGCTAAGACGGTTGTGATCACAAGGATGACAACATTTTGAAAGGGCATGTTGCCCATACTGCCGTACATTCGTAATAGCATTGTACCTCTCCCCGCTCAGTTATCCAGCCTAGCCACATCGTCCCATGTCTCGCGGCGCACCGCGAGAAAGGGTTTGCCTTCGCGTACCATCACCACCGGCGGGCGGGGTACGCGGTTGTAGTTCGACGCCATCGAGTAGTTGTACGCGCCGGTGTTGAGGACGGCCAGCAGGTCGCCTGCCTTGACAGGCTGTATGGGCATATCCACACCCAGCAGCTCGTTTTCGCAGCAGCGCCCGGCCAGCGTAACAGTCTGTGTCTTTGATTCTAACGCCCGCGCGGGCAGTAGTATGTCGTATTCCGCGCCGTACAGCATGTAGCGCGGGTTGTCGGTCATGCCGCCGTCCACCGACAGATAGGTGCGCACGCCTAGGATCTCCTTGACGCTGCCCACCGTATAGACGGTGATGCCCGCGTCGGCAACTATGGCCCGTCCCGGCTCGATAACCAGTTCCGGCAACGGCAAACCGTGCCGCTTAGCCGTGTCCTGTACGGTTTTGGTAATCGCGCCGACATAATCGGAAATAGACAGAACCTCTTGATCAGGTAAATAACGCACGGCATACCCGCCGCCGAGGTTTAGCTCTTTGAGGCTGAATGATAATTCGTCCCGTACCTTCGCCATGAACGACACCATGACCTCCGCAGTCATCGTAAAAGGCCGCGTGTCAAAAATCTGCGACCCGATGTGGCAATGGATGCCTTGCAGTTCAACGCCGTCCAGCGACAGGGCCAGCCTCACGGCTTCCATCGCGTCTCCGGTTTCAATGGGTATGCCGAATTTACTGTCAAGCTGTCCTGTTTGGACGGCGGAAAAGGTGTCCGGCTCTATGCCGGGCGAAAGGCGGAGGGATACGCTTACCGTCCTCCCCGATTCCCCCGCGATGCGGGATATACGCCGCAATTCCTCCGTCCCGTTGGCGACGACGCGCCGTATCCCGGTTTTGACGGCATAGCGCAGTTCTTCATCTGTCTTGTTGTTTCCGTGGAAAATGATGCTCTCCGGCGGCAATCCGCCTCCCAGCGCGGTAAACAGCTCCCCGCCCGACGCCACGTCGGTCAGCATGTCTTCTTCCTGTATGACACGGTACATATGCTTGCAGGCGAACGCCTTGCTCGCGTACGCAACCGCCCAGTTCCCCGGGTAAGACGCCGCCATCGCCTCGGAAAAGGCGCGGCAGTTTTGTCGGATTTGGCCTTCGTCCATAATATAGAGCGGCGTTTCAAACTCTTTGGCCAGCTCCGTTACGTCAACGCCGCCGATGGTTAAGCGGCCGGCGCTATTGATCCCCAGACAACCGGATACCAAGCTCATGCAGAACCTCCTGTTTGCCCATGCCTGTCACCGAGGAGAGCGGGATGACGGATTCCAGGGCAAGTGTCTCCTGTATCAGTTTTAACGCGCTCGACAGCTGTGAAGGCTTGAGCTTGTCAGATTTATTCGCCAGTGTGATGAACGGCGTCCCCGCCTGCCGGAATACTCCTGCCATCTGAATGTCCAAGGCGGTCGGTTTATGCCGCGCGTCTGTGACCAGTACGCCCAGCGTAATGCCCGACGGGCGGGAGAAAAACGCTTCCAGCAACGCCGCCCAGCGCAGTTTTTCGGCGTGGGATACCTTCGCGTAACCGTAGCCGGGCAGGTCGGCGAAATAATAGCTGCCTTCTATCAGAAAGTAATTGACATGCGCCGTCTTTCCGGGCGTATTGCCTATTTTAGCGAGATTTTTGCGTCCTGTGAGCAGATTGATGACCGAACTCTTGCCAACATTGGAACGGCCGGCGAATACCACCGTCTTCTTCCTGTCGCGGATAAACTGGTCTTCCCTTGCCGCCGAAAGGATAAACTCCGCCGATTTCATAAAATAGTCTCTTTCAAAACCGTCCCGATGCTGTCGGCTAAGATGAACCGCAACGCCCCGCGCACCGCCGGGTCTATGTCTTCGAGGTTGCGCTCGTTTTCCGCCGGAATGATGACGGTGTGTATCCCCGCGCGGAATGCCGCCATTGTTTTTTCCTTCAACCCGCCGATTGGCAGGACACGCCCCCGCAGCGTGATTTCTCCCGTCATAGCCACATCGCGCCGCGCCGGTCTGCCGGTCAATGCCGACAACATAGCCACCGTCATGGTAATGCCCGCCGACGGCCCGTCTTTGGGAATGGCCCCCTCCGGGCAGTGGATATGGATGTCCCGGTTTTTATGAAACTCTTTGTCTATGCCCCATTCATCGCACTGGCCGCGAATGCAAGTGATCGCCGCCTTAGCCGATTCCTTCATAATATCGCCCAAATTGCCTGTCAACTCTATCTTGCCGCTGCCCTCGGAGACGCCCGCCTCGACTTCCAGCACCTCGCCGCCGAATGGCGTCCATGCCAGCCCGCGGGCCAGCCCGATCTCCGGTTCGCCCGGCAGCCGTTCCAGCCTGTATTTGCGCACACCCAGAAACTCTGGGAGATTTTTTGCCGTCAGCGTGACCTTTTGCGGTTCCCCCTCGGCAAAGCGCATGGCCGTCTTGCGGCATACGGCGGCGATTTCGCGCTCCAAAATGCGCACCCCCGCCTCGCGGGTGTACCCCGCGATCATGTCGCGCAGCCCCCCGGCGGAAAACGACAGCATATCCTTCCCCACGCCATGCTTTTCCATCTGCTTTGGTATCAGGTGGCTTTTGGCGATGCGGAGCTTTTCCTCGTCGGTATAGCTGGAAAGCTCAATGACCTCCATCCTGTCCAGCAGCGGGCGCGGGATGGTCGAGGTCGTATTCGCCGTTGTAATGAACAAAATCTCCGACAAATCAAACGGAATCTCAAGATAATGGTCGCGGAATGTGGCGTTTTGTTCGGGGTCAAGCACCTCAAGCAGCGCCGCCGACGGGTCGCCCCGGCTGTCCGCGCCCAGCTTGTCCACTTCGTCTAATAAAACTAACGCGTTGTTGCTGCCCGCCTGCCGGACGGCGTTGATGATGCGCCCCGGCATCGCGCCGATGTATGTTTTGCGGTGACCGCGTATGTCGGCTTCGTCGCGGACGCCGCCCAATGAAAGCCGCGCCAGCTTGCGCCCCATCGCCCGTGCCATGGAGATGGCGACGGAGGTCTTGCCGACGCCCGGCGGCCCGACAAGGCAGAGAATCTGCCCTTTCAGCCCCGGCGCGAGCTTCTTGACAGCCAAATACTCTAAAATGCGCTCCTTGACCTTGTCCAGCCCGTGATGGTCTTTATCCAGAATGCGCCGCGCCGCTTTCACATCAAGGCGGTCCTTGGTCGCGGTGTTCCAAGGCAGCGACAGGCAGGTATCGAGGTAGGTGCGGATCAATGCCGCTTCGTGCGACTCGCCCGGCTGTCTCGAAAGGCGCAGGGCTTCCTTCTTCAGCTTTTCCGCCGTCTCCTCCGGCAGCTTCAATTCGTCAATCTTACCCTCATAGGCCCCGGCTTCATCCTCGCCGCCGTCGCCCAGTTCGCTTTTGATGGCTTTGAGCTGTTCGCGCAGGTAATAGTCCTTTTGATTTTTGACAAGGCGGTCGCGCAAACGGTCGTGCAGATCGCTTTCGATGGAGAGGATCTCCACCTCGTGCGCCAAGATACCGTACAGGCGCTCCAGCCGTTTAGCCGGGTGTATCGCCTCCAGCACCGATTGCTTCTCCGGCGGCTTGACCGGGATGTGCTGGGTGATATAGTCGGCTAGATACCCCGCGCTCTCGGCGGCCTGAACATTGATCAGCACCTCCGGCGAAAGCCTTGACATCAGGGCGCTGTAGTCTTCAAATTTATTCTTGACCTCGCGGATCAGCGCTTCCAGCCGCATCGTCGAGCGTTTCGACTCCTTCAGCGGCTCCACCTCTGCGACGCAGAACGGGTCTTCCTCCACAACGGCTTTCAGCGCCGCCCTTTGCCGCCCCTCCACCAGTACGCGAATGTTGTCGCCCGGCAGACGGATGATCTGGCGCAGGACGGAAACGGTGCCGACGCGGTAGACGTCGTTAATGCCGGGGTCGTTGTCGCGCATATCCTTCTGCGCCACCAAAAACACCGACTGATCGCCGCGGAGCGCTTCCTCCAACGCCCGCACCGATTTGTGGCGGCCGATGTCGAAGTGGATATACATTTCGGGAAAGACCGTCAGTCCGCGCAAGGCAATCATTGGCAAGCGTATCATTTGAAAGCTCCGATTTATGAAATCTTTTTACTTTTTGGTTTGATGGCGGCGGCATTGACCGACATGACCCGCGCCTGTATCTCCGGGTTGCGCGTCAGTTCAGGCTCGACCTTCTCTTTGATGGTATCGCGCGTGATGACCACCCGCTCGATCGACGGGTCCATCGGGATGGAGTACATGATGTTGGTCATTACCGACTCGATAACGGCCCGAAGGCCGCGCGCGCCGATGCCGCGCTCTACCGCCAGCTCGGCGACCTCGTCCAAAGCCTCGTCCTCAAACGCCAGCTCCACGTTGTCCATCTCAAAGAGCTTCTTATACTGCTTGACCAGCGAGTTCTTCGGCTCGGTCAGGATCATCACCAGCTCCTCGCGGGTCAACTGCCCCAGCGGTGCGATAATGGGCAGGCGGCCCACCAGCTCGGGGATGATACCGTATTTGAGTAGGTCATGCGGGGTCACCTCGCGCAACACGGCGGTAAGGTCTTTGGTCTTCTTGCTCTCGACCAAGCCGGAAAAGCCCATCGTGCGTTTGCCCATACGGTTTTCAACGATGTTTTCGATACCGTCGAAAGCCCCGCCGCAGATGAAGAGGATATTGGCCGTATTGATTTGGAGGAAGTCCTGATGCGGGTGCTTGCGCCCGCCGGTGGGCGGCACGTTGGCGACGGTGCCCTCTAAAATCTTCAGCAGCGCCTGCTGGACGCCCTCGCCCGACACATCGCGCGTGATGGAGACATTCTCGCTCTTTCTGGCGATCTTGTCCATCTCGTCGATATAAATGATACCGCGCTCAGCGCGCTCGATGTCGTGGTCGGCGGCCTGAATCAAACGGAGGAGGATATTCTCCACATCCTCGCCCACATACCCCGCCTCGGTCAGCGTCGTGGCGTCGGCAATGGCAAACGGTACGTTGAGGATCTTTGCCAGCGTCGAGGCAAAATATGTCTTGCCGCAGCCCGTCGGCCCCAGCATCAATATATTGCTCTTTTGCAGCTCCACGCCGTCGTCGCCGTCGGCGCAGAAGATGCGCTTGTAGTGGTTGTACACGGCGACCGAAAGGGCGATCTTGGCGTCCTCCTGCCCGATGATGTATTCGTCGAGCAGAGCGCGTATCTCGTGCGGCCGTTTGAGCGTGTCGGCCTGCGCGATCGCCGGCGTCCGGTTATAGTCCACCCCATCGTCGAGGATGGTCAGACAGAGCTGTACGCATTCGTTGCATATGCAGGCGCTAGGGCCGGCGATCAGCCGACGCACCTGGTCTTGATGCTTGCCGCAAAAATTGCAGCGTACATATTTGCGGTCGTCTCTTGGCATGGTACGATCCTTTCAGCAGATGCTACTGCTTATTTGATAGAGTAATGAGCGTCGCGGAGATAAAAGCACACCGGCGCTTTGCGCCTACGGCGTATTGGAGCGCCGTTCGTAAACCTTATCAATCAGCCCGTATGCCAGCGCCTCTTCCGCCGTCATATAGCGGTCGCGCTCGGTGTCTTCGGCAACCCTCTCTACTGTTTGACCGGTGAGGGAGGCCAGGGTACGGTTCAACTTGGCCTTTGTGTAGATAATATGGTCGGCGTGGATCATGATGTCGGTCGCCTGCCCGCGCAACCCGCCGTGCAGTGACGGCTGGTGAATCAGCATCTCGGAGTTGGGCAGCGCGTAACGCTTGCCTTTGGCGCCCGCCGCCAGCAGCAGCGCGCCCATCGACGCCGCCATACCGACGCAGATGGTCGATACGTCGGCGGTGATATAGTTCATCGTGTCGAAGATGGCCATACCGGCTGTGATGGAGCCGCCAGGCGAGTTGATATAGAAGCTGATGTCTTTGTCAGGGTCCTGCGCTTCGAGGTACAGAAGCTGCGCCACTATCAGCGAAGCCGTGACGTCATTGACCTCATCGGATAAAAACACAATCCGGTCGTTGAGCAGCCGGGAATAAATGTCGTAGGAACGCTCCCCCCGGTTGGTTTGCTCGATTACCATTGGGACCAACGCCATTAGTTCTCCTCCTCCGGTTTTTTTGCCGCTTTTGGCGCGGGTTTCTTTTTGGCCGCGGGCTTTACTGGTTTTTCCCCTGCATCCGCCGTCGCCGCTTTCTTTTTGGCAGCGGGTTTCTTGGGCTTCGGTTCCTCTTTCGCTTCTTCCGGCTTATCCAGCTTTACCGCCGTTTCGGTGATCAGCTTGGAGGCTTTGAGGGCCAAAAGGTCATGGGTCAATGATTTCTCAGGGATCGACTTCCGCGCTTCGTCCTCTTTAATTGTATACATCTCCGCAAGGCGCTTATACTCGGCGTCCAGTTCCCCGTCGTCCAGCTTGAGGTTCTCCAACTGAACGATCTTATCAAAAATCAGGCTGCATTTCGTATGGTTTTCAGCCTGCGGGCGGAATTGCGCGATCAGGGCGCTTTCGTCTGTTCCCGTAATCTGCATGTATTGCTGCACATTCATCCCGCGTTGGCGGAGGCTGTGGGAGAAATCGCTCAGGATATTGTCCAGCTGCTGCTGTATCATGGCTTCAGGGATGTCGCTTTTCAGCGTGGGGATAATCTTTTGCAGCAGGGCGTTCTCAAACGCGTTTTGGGCCTCGCGCTCCCTAGCTTGAAGTATGCGCCCGCGCACCGATTCTTTATACGCATCCAGCGTGTCAAATTCAGAGATGTCCTTGGCAAACTCGTCGTCGGCCTCGGGTAGTATTTTCTCTTTGACCTCATGGATCTTGCATTTGAATACAACGGGCTTGCCCGCCAGATGCTCCGCGTGGTAGTCCTCGGGGAAGGTAATGTCAATGTCCGGCTCGTCCCCTGCCTTCCCTCCGGCGACTTTCTCCTCAAAGCCAGGGATAAAGCGCCCGGAGCCCAGCTCCAAGGTCTGTTTCTCGCCCTTGCCGCCCTCAAACGGCGTCCCGTCAAGGAAGCCCTCGTAGTCGAGAATAACGGTGTCGCCCATTTGCGCGGCCCGTTCGGCTGTTACAAGGCTGGCGTTGCGCTCGCGCATACGCTCCACCTCGGCGCCGATCTCCGCGTCCGTCACCTCGGCCGGCGGCGCGTAGGCGCTAAGCCCCTTGTACTCCCCGATCTCGACCTCGGGGTAGACATGTACCCGCGCGATAAAGGTATACCCGTCCGCGCCGAGCTCCTCCACCTCAACGTCAGGCCGTTCGACCGGCTCCAGCCCTTCGCTTTCGACAGCTTTATCGTAAGCGTCCTGCCACGAATCGTTTACGGCGTCCTGATAGAAGAAGCCCTGTCCGTACATCGACTCGATGATTTTGCGCGGAGCCTTCCCCTTACGGAACCCCGGCACGTTCATCTTAGCGGCGCTCCTGCGGAACGCTTTATCGACCGCGGCGGTAAATACCTCCGCGCCCACCTCGATTTTCATCTCAACGAGGTTTTTTTCTTTCTTTTCCACACTTTTGACCGTCATTTACAGCGCACGACCCTTTCCAGTCTATGTTGTATCCGATGTACTATATCATATCGCGAAGGGAAATACCAGTCATTTTTTACTTTTCTGGCGGTTTGCGCAGAAAATTTACAAACCGTCAAAGCAGCGGCCTTAACGCGGGCGTTTCGACGGCGACCGGCGTAAACCCCACATGGTCCGCTGAAATCAAATGGTATGCAATCCCTTTATACAGCCCCTCAATGGCGCGGGCACGGGCGCGGCCGTGCAGATGCCCGAAATAACAGCGCTTGACGCCGTATTCCGTCATCGTATCCACCAGCGGGTCACAACGATAGCCCTCATACAGCGGCGGATAGTGCAGAAACACAGTCAGCTCGCCGCCCAGTTTGATCCCCGCTTCCAGCGACGCGCGAAGCCGCAGCGTTTCCCGGTTGATCATTTTAACGTCGTGTTCCCCGCCGCGCTCTTCCTCGTAAAACCAGCCGCGCGTCCCGCAGACGGCGGTGTCCTCATAAAGATACGCGTTGTTGTGCAGAATGTCAAAGGACAGCAGCCCGTGATCGGAGAAAAAACGCTTCATTTTGGCGGCTGTCTCCCAAAAATAGTCATGGTTGCCCTTTAGGAGCAGTTTCCTGCACGGAAACCGCTCCAAAAACTGAAAGTCCGCCAGCGTGTCGTTGAGCGACATCCCCCATGAGGTGTCGCCGGCAAGGACAAGCGTGTCGTCCGCCGTCAGAGCGGAAAGCCCTTCCTCTATTTTTTTCACATAGCCGTCCCACGCGCCGCCGAAAATGTCCATCGGCTTATCGACGGCCATCGACAGATGCAGGTCCCCGATTGCGTAAAGCATAATTCTCCCCGTATAAAGGTTTGATTTTGCCGGCATACTATATTAAAAAGGTAAAGGGGTAAT
>JAIRUW010000039.1 GCA_031254195.1 Oscillospiraceae bacterium | reverse complement strand
TTGCTTATGAGCATAAGCGCGTCCATCGAAATTCCCTGGAATTCTTCTTCTCGTTCGTTGTAAAAGCTGACCGGATACGTATCCGTTCCCATTACGATCGGAATCTTTGCGGTTAAGCTGTTTATATACGCTCTTTCCTCGTCCGTAAGGGATTGGAACAGCAAGTTCCGCTTATATTCATCTTCGCCCGCCCCATACAATTCATATAGCTTTTTCATTCCGCCGGCCGCGATATATTTATCCAAAACCGATATGACCGGCTCAAGCTCGGGGTTCGTGGTGGTTAGCGCACAATGTATGTAAGCCAGCGGCAGAATGTCGCTCCAAACGGTACAGTCAGTGCCGGAGTAGTCATAAGACATTCTCATGGAAGAACATATAAGCGCATCTATATCACCATTTCGCAGCATTCCGGCCTCGTCCGACGCGCTGACTATCGGCACCATTTCAAATGTTACCTCGGGATAAACCTTGGTGATAGATTCAATTATAGCGCTTTCCTGAAATAAAATGCCAACCTTCAAACCCTCAAGATCGCCGGGGCTTTCAATTCTGCGGCTTCCATATGTTAAAATACTAAGCGTACGCTGCGCAACAGGATCGGACATGATGTACGTATTCTTACGCTCAGCTGTAACGGCGTACTCGCTCGTGAAATCAATCGCGGCGCTGTTTATTCCGTCTGTTAGAGTGTCCCATTCGTAAAACTCTAAAACAAACGGGATTCCAAACAAATCGGACATAAACCCGCAGAAAAAGGATGAAAATCCCGCATAATTGCCGTCAGGAAGCTCAAACCCCTCGGTTGAGCGCAGCCTGCCGAAAGAAAAACTCTGCCGGGACGCCTTGAGCGCCTCAATCGCGGTACTCTCCTCCTGCGTTATGCCCGGTATATCTAGGTAAGACTCAATCGCGCTGTTTTTAGAAGCGTGTTCAGGCTTTGAAAAACAGCCGGAAACGCTTCCGACAATAATAAATATACACATCAATAACGTAACGCGCCGTTTTCCGCCCATGCCCACAATACCCCTTAATTAAGTATCTAAGAAGCGTATGCCGCTTCATCCACAGCGTAAGTGTATCATAAAGCACGAAATTTATCAACTGGTTCAATATTTCCATTCGCCGCCGTCTGTGAGGCTGGCGGCCCGGCGCACGTCCAGTACGCGGTCAATCTCGGCTATACTATAGTAAACTACCTATACCGTACCACCCCGCTCCGCCATTCCAGCCCTACCGCCTCCGGCTCCGGCATACACAGTGCAAACTGATCTGTGACGGCGGCTTCTGTCGCCAGCGCTTCTTTATGCGCCGCCGGGCGGCTGATGATGGGGGCCTCAATGCAAGACAGCAGTTCCCCGCCCCGCTTCCCGATGCCGAGCAGGCGCAGATGGGGCGGGGTTTTCGTCATCTCCTCGGTCAGTCCCAAAAAGGCCGCCAGTACACAGCGGCGGATCCGTGCCATGGTATACCGCTTGGTCTTGGCGAGGTGGTATAATTCCTCCAGCGACCGGGCCTGTCCGGCGGCATGGTGCAAGCGCTGTGCCAGCCCGCCCGCGCCGACGTCGGGCAACGCCCAAAAATCCAGCGGCGTCATGCGGCGCAGGTGGGAAAGGACGGCTCTTTCCTGCCTGACGAGCGAAACAGGCACCCGCCCGGCGCGTATCTCCTCCCGCCAAATGTCCATAAACGGCGTGTCCCACGGTACGCGCCCCGCCGCCAGTATACGCTTACGTATCGCGGAGGCGGAGCCGCGCGGGCCGTCGTGCGGACCACCAATCCGTTTGACGGCGAGCGGGACGACGGAGGGAGCTTTCTCGCGCAACGCGCGTAAATATTCGAGCGCTAAGACATTGTTCGGCATACCCTTTGGAATTTCCTCCAAAGGGCGGCGACTGAGAGCCTCCAAGGCTTCCAGATCCCCTGTTTCCGAGCCGAACGAGAGATGCGTTACAATACCGAGTGTTGCGATGATGCCGGCCGCCCCACGGGCAAACCGCTCCGCCGTGGCACAGGCGTAAGGCGCGGGCAGTTCAAACACGAGGTCGAACCCCGCCTCCAGTGCCATCCGTGTCCGCGCGGTTTTGGACAGGATGGGAAAATCGCCGCGCTGGACGGTATGTCCGCTCATAACGGCGGCCAGATATGCGTCCTGCCCCAAACGGGCCTTGGTTTGAGCGATATGATACAGATGCCCCCGGTGCATGGGGTTGTATTCAGCGATGACGGCGCAGCAGGTCATATGAGCGGCTCCTTTTTTTAGGCTTGAAAACAAGGGTAAAGCGTGTTAAAATGGTGAATAACGAATGATTATGGAGGAAAAAACATGCGTATATTGGTGATTAACGCGGGCAGCTCTTCGCTGAAATACCAGCTTTTCGACATGACTAAGCAAACCGTTATGGCCAAAGGGCTGTGCGAGCGGATCGGACTGGACGGGCACATCAAGCATGTCGCCGAGGGGCACGACGTCTATGAAAGCTACGCGCCGATGGAAAACCACGCCGAGGCGGTACGGGCTGTCATCGGATTGCTGACAAAGCCGGACACCGGCGTCATCGCCGACATGAGCGAGATCGGCGCCATCGGGCACCGTGTGGTGCACGGCGGCGAGATGTTCAACGCCAGCGTATTGGTTGACGGCGAGGTCATCCGCGCCATTGAGGAGTGCGTGCCGCTCGCGCCGTTGCATAACCCGCCTAATCTGGTCGGCATCCGCGCCTGCACCGAGGTCATGCCCGATGTACCGCAGGTGGCGGTGTTCGACACGGCGCTCCACCAGACCATGCCCCAAAAAGCCTTCCTGTACGCCCTCCCGTACGATTATTATGAGCGCTTGAAAATACGCCGCTATGGGTTCCACGGCACGTCGCACCGCTATGTATCGCGCCGCGCCGCCGAAATGCTGGGCCGGCCGATCGAGGATTTGAAGATCATCACCTGCCATATGGGCAACGGCTCGTCGCTGGCGGCAATCAAGGGCGGGCAGTCGGTTGATACGTCCATGGGGTTCACCCCGCTGGAGGGCGTCCCGATGGGTACGCGCAGCGGCAGTATCGACCCGGCCATCATCCAGTATTTGATGGTCAAAGAAAACCTCACCATCATTCAAGTCACCGAGATTCTCAACAAAAAATCGGGCGTTCTGGGCATTTCAGGCGTTTCCAGCGATTTCCGCGACCTGCTTGAATCCGCCACAGAGGGCAATAACCGCGCCCAGGCCGCGCTGGACATCTTCACCTATGACGTCAAAAAGACAATCGGTGGCTATGCCGCCGCGATGGGCGGCTGTGACGCGCTGGTCTTCACGGCGGGGATCGGGGAAAACCATGTCGTCGTGCGCCGCATGGTGAGCGAGGGCCTAGAGTGTCTGGGGCTTACATTGGATCAGGACAAAAACCAAAGCATGAACGGCAAGGAATGCGTCATCTCCACCGGCAACAGCCCGAACAAAATCATGATTATACCCACCAATGAAGAGCTTGTCATTGCGCTGGACACACAGGCGCTGGTCAGCCGGTAACCCCTTCCAGATAAGCCCTCTGGCTTTTCGTCAATGTCAGGCTTGCCGTCCGCATCGTCTCATGGAGTTGCCCTTCATTGGAAAACGCGGTGACGCCGGCGCACGGAAAAGGCGCGTTCAGTACATACCCCATCACGACTGCCGAGACAGGCACATCCAATTTTTCCGCCAGCGCTTTGGCGCGGGCCGCGCGGGCGTGATTCTCCGGCAGCCAGGCGTAATACCGGCTCGCGTTGGCCCGCATCGGCAGACCGGCGGCGGCTTTGGAAAAGAAGCCTTTGCCGGCCGCCGACCATGCCATGACAGGGAACTGATGGCCGGTATACCAGAGCAGCTCGGCATTATCCATGACGCAGTGCGTCAAATCGCCCGTTTGCGCGGCGGTGGTCAGGCCGAGGTTATAGTGTATCTGGCTGACCGAAAAGGGGGTCAGTCTGTTCTCCGCGGCAAAGGTGTTGGCGGCGGCGATACGCCCCGCCGTCCAGTTAGACGCGCCCAGTATCCGGGTCTTACCGGCTGTGACCAGTTCATGCAGGACAGGCATGATCTCCTCCACCGGCTTATATATATCGTCACGGTGCAGGAAGAGGATGTCGGCATAGCCGCAACCCAGCGCTTTGAGGCTGAGATCGGCGTCGAATATGATGTCCTCCCGCCCCAGGCGGCTTTTGGGCGGCTGCCCCCGGTCATGATGGCCGCATTTGGTCGAGATGAGATATGATTCGCGCGGCTTGCCCTTGAGGTGTGCGCCCAGCGCGGCCTCGCTTTCCCCGTCTCCATAAACGCGAGCCGTGTCGAAGCAGCTGCCGCCCTGTTCGAGATACTGATCGAAGCACCAATAGGCGAATTTCCGCTTTGCCGGATCGGAAACATTGTTGTCGCCGATGACGATTTGGGAGAGTTGGACGGTGTGGGCCGCGTTGGCGATTCGGATGGTTTTCATGTAGGATACCCCCCTTTGAGCTCTTCGTCTCCGCGACGCTCAGTATATCATGGAGCGGGAAGAAAAACAACGGCAAAACCCCTTGCCAATTTCCGTCTCATCATATATAATACTGTCTTGTACCGGAGATTGGCCGGAAATAACAGATTGGGGAGAATAGTCTATGAGCATCCGCAACATATGTTTGCTGGGGCATGGCAGTGAGGGCAAAACCTCTCTCGCGGAGAGCATCCTGTTTACCACGGGCGGCACGGACCGTCTGGGCAAGGTGGCCGACGGCAACACCGTCTGCGACTTCGACCCCGAGGAAATACGCCGCAAAATAAGCATCTCCGCAACGCCCGTCCCAATTGATTTCGGCGGATGCAAAATAAACCTCATCGACACCCCCGGATATTTTGACTTTACCGGCGAGGTATTGCAAGGCCTGCGCGTCACCGACACCGCCGTTATCGTGGCGAGCGCCAAAAGCGGCGTAGGCGTGGGCGCGGAAAAGGGTTGGAAAAACAGCGCGGGTAAATCACGCTTCATCTACGTATCCAAGATAGACGAGGAAAACGCCGACTTTGCCGGCACATACGCCGCGCTGCGCGAACGCTTCGGCATCTCGGTCTGCCCGGTTGTCATCCCCGCGGGCAAGGGCGACAAAGCCACCGGCGTCATCAATATCGTCACCGGCAAAGCGTATACCGTCACCGGCGGCAAAACGGCGGAAATGCCTGTCCCCGCCGATATGGCCGGCACAGTGGCCGAGTATCTTGAAGTCCTGCGCGAAAATGTTGCCGAAACCGACGAGGCTTTGATGGAAAAGTTTTTCGGCGGGGAGCCGTTTACGGCGGAAGAGTATAGGAAGGGTATCCATGACGGCGTTCTGTCCGGTTCTGTCACGCCGGTCTTCTGCGGCTGCGCCATGACCGGCTTGGGTACGGATCAATTATTACAAGGGGTCGTTGACTATGCCCCCGCCCCCGGCGAAGCAGGCGACGAAGCCACAGCCGACGGCAAGGCCTATAAACAAGACCCGGCCGGCCCTCCGGTGCTGTTGGTATTCAAAACACTGATAGACCAATACGGCAAATTTTCCTTCTTCAAAGTCATATCCGGCGCCGTTAAGGCCGATATGACATTGCAAAACGCGCGGAGCGGCCAGCCGGAAAAACTGGGTCGGCTGTTTGTGGTCAAGGGGAAGAAGAATACCGAGGTCCCTGAGCTGAAATGCGGCGACATCGGCGCGGTCTCCAAGCTGAGCGACACCAAAACAGGCGACACCCTCGGCGGCGCGGCCCTCAAGGGGATCGCTTTCCCCGAGCCATGCTACGCGTTGGCGTTCGCGCCCAAGGTCAAGGGCGGCGAGGAAAAAATCGCCACCGGCCTGACCCGCATGGCGGAGGAAGACCTCACCTATACGACAAACAACAACGCCGAGATCAGGCAGTATATCGTCACCGGGCAGGGGGACATCCACCTTGACGTCCTTTGCCAAAGGCTCAAGAGCCGGTTCGGCGTGGATGTGGAGACCGAAGCCCCGCGGGTGGCTTACCGGGAGAAGATACGCAAGAAAGTCACCGGCATCGAAGGCAAGCATAAGAAGCAATCGGGCGGCCACGGGCAGTTCGGCCTCGTCATCATGAACTTTGAGCCGAGCGATACCGAGGAGCTGACCTTTGAGGAAACCGTCGTTGGCGGCAGTGTGCCAAAGCAGTTTTTTCCCGCCGTCGAAAAGGGGCTGCGCGAGCGTGTACTGTGCGGTATGCTGGCGGGCTATCCGGTCGTATTTCTCAAGGCTACGCTGACCGACGGCAAGTACCACGACGTCGACTCATCCGAAATGGCGTTCAAGCTGGCGGCCGGGCTGGCGTATAAGGCGGGCCTGCCGCAAGCCAACCCTGTCCTGCTGGAGCCAGTTGGGGCGTTGAAGGTATATATCCCGGACGCCTATATGGGCGACATCATCGGCGACCTCAACAAACGCCGCGGACGCGTGATGGGCATGAATCCCGCCGAGGACGGCGGGCAGATTGTCGAGGCCGAAGTCCCGATGGCGGAGATGCACACCTACGCCATAGACCTGCGCTCTATGACACAGGGACGCGGCTCCTTCTCTCTGAAATTCGAGCGCTATGAGGAGGCCCCGCCCAACGTACAGCAGAAGGTCATTGAGGAGGCAAAGGTTTTAGACGAGGAGGAATAAAACCCATGAGGCTGCTAACACGATCGGATTTCGACGGACTGGCCTGTGGCGCCTTGCTGAAGGAGCTTGGCGTCATAGACCATTGGAAGTTTGTGCATCCCAAGGACATTCAAGACGGGCAGGTGGAAGTCAACACGGACGATGTTTTGGCTAACATCCCCTATGTCAAAGGATGTGGATTGTGGTTCGACCATCATACAAGCGAGCATGAGCGGTTGGGCGACATCCGGTTTGAGGGGGAGAGCCGCCTTGAAGACAGCGCCGCGCGCGTCATATATGAGTATTACGGCGGGAAGGCCAAAATGCCGCACATGGAAGAGATGGTTATCGCGGTCGATAAGGTGGATGCCGCGAAGCTGACGGTTGACGAGATACTGAACCCGGAAGGCTGGGTGCTGCTCGGATACATCATGGATCCGCGCACCGGCCTGGGGCGGTTCCGCCATTTCCGCATCAGCAACTATGAACTGATGGAGAAGCTGATTGACGCCTGCCGCACCGAGAGTATCGAACAGATACTCTCAGACCCGGACGTGGCGGAGCGCATAGCCCTCTATAAAGAGCAGAATAGTCAATTTAAGGAAATGGTACTCCGGTACACGCGCACCGACGGCAACGTGATTATAAGCGATTTGCGCGGCGTCGATCCGATCTATACCGGCAACCGTTTTCTGGTATACAGCCTTTTCCCCGAGCAGAACATATCCCTGTGGATTGTTGACGGACGGGCCAAATTGAATGTCGCTATCGCCATGGGGCACAGCATCATCAACCGCACCTCCAAAACCAATGTTGGATCGCTTCTTTTAGAGTACAACGGCGGGGGCCACCGGCAGGTCGGTACATGCCAAGTGCCCTATGAAACCTCCGACCAGTCAATCGCGGAACTGGTGGCACGATGCAAAGCTGACGGATAAAATTTAGTCTTTACAAACGCGAATTTTCTGTTATAATAAAAAAGCCGCTCTGACGGCGGCTTTATATGGGCCCATAGCTCAGTTGGTAGAGCGCTGCGTTCGCAATGCAGAGGTCAGGAGTTCGAATCTCCTTGGGTCCACCACTTTGTATGTCAAGCCCGCGCTAAGATAATTCAAGGAGAATTTTCTTAGCACGGGCTTTGGGTTGTTCCCTTGTTACTCCTTTTTACATCCCACTGTCTGCCCGTATCGCCTCTACAATGCTCCCGCCGCGTAAGCGCAATGCCGAATAACGCATCACAATCCACGTTATGACAAAAACGGCGAGTATGCTTTGAACAATCGGAATCCACGGTATCGAATAAGAAAACTCGGCCGGCGATACCATCGCGTTGTATGTTATTAGGGAGCCGGCGACACCGAGCGGAACTCCGATGATAAGAGATTTAGCAGAGCATAAGATGCTTTCGAGATTCAGCATACGGTTCAACCCCACCTGCGCCATGCCGACGCTGCGTAAGACAGCAAATTCCTGTGAACGGGAGCGGATGTTAGCAGAGATGGTGCTGATTACATTTGTCAGTCCGATCAGCGTCAATAAAGCGATGAACCCGTAGACGAACACCATAACCATTTGGCCTACATTGGCTGACGCTTCCTCGGCGGTTGCAATGTCCATAAATTGCAATTGACTTAACTCGTCCAACGTAACTGCCCCATACAAAACATCTTCCGCGTACTCAAGAAACCCTGCTGAGTTGGAGACATCCGCAAACCAGGTATACATGCTCGCTTCTAATTTGGGTACGATAACCGCTATCGTACCTACGCTTGAGTGCCGCACCTCGGCAGGTAAATCCTGTATGGTCAGTGAACCGTGCAGAGTCAGTTCAAACGCCTCGTCCGTGTACTTATTTGTTATCTGCAACGTCTGCTCATCAAAGATATACGGCGTAAAAACCGCTTGCCCGCCTTCAAGATAGAGCCGCACATAATTCACGAGAATGTTGGAACCAAGCGGAACGCCAGCCTTTTTACACAACAATTCGTAATTATGCCCGTCTAAAACCATGAGCACCGTAATCGCTTGATGTTTGCCGTATTCCTCAAAAAAATTCTCCATTCTTTCCGTCATCATCGCAGACGGTACTTCCGCTTCGTATAAATAAGCCTCAATACCCGCCCCGAACACCGCCGTATTGGGATATTCCCGCAGTGTATCCGTTATTTCATCCGCAAGCGTACTGCCGATAGTTGAGTATTTATATTCAACAACCTCGCCATCGTCGCCGTATGTCCGTTCTCTTGCGGTATAAAAATTGATTGCCGCCGTTACGTTCATCTCAGGATAAAAAATGTCCGTAGTTGTTTCCATCATCGCGCCGAAGCTGCTGACGGTGATAAACAGGGTGACGCTGACCGTCAGTGAAACAACGGTAGCGCGGAAATTGCGCTTACTGCGTTTGAGTGACTTGGAAGCGAGCGTCCCCTCAAACCCGAACAACCAATGTACAGACTTTCCTCCCCTCGTCCCGCGGCCGAAGCCGCTATTGGCCGCGGCGCCTCGCCGCTCGCCCGCTCCGCGTATTGCGTCAATGGCGGCGATCCGTGCCGCTTTGCGCGCTGGGAGCCACGCGGACAGCCACACGGTTACAGACGATAAAACGATAGAAATGAATATCGCGTGCCACGCGATAATAAAATCCAAGACAATTTGCGTTTCATTAAGCCTGTTTATCGTGGCAAAGAAATAATCCGTTATCCGTATACCAATAAGGTGTACAATCAGACCGAGCGCGATGCCAATGGGAATCCCGATTGCAGATAGAAAACCCCCTTCGCGCATGATGATTTTAGCGATTTGTTTTTTTGTCGCGCCGACGCTTTTTAATAGTCCGAACTGACGCATCCGTTCGCCTGCGCTGACGCGAAACGCATTCGATACCACAACAACCGAAGCGAAAACAATGATGGCGCCCAGCACCGCGCCCACGCCGTATAGCGTAGCATAGTACATTCTCTCATAATAATCCCTGCCGCCCATCATATCTTTCATCATAGCGTCCCCGCTGGCGGCAAACCCGAAAACCGCGGTTATCATAGCCGTTGACAGCGCGATGCCAAGAAGCGTCCATACTGTGCGGCTTTTGTTTGTTTTTAGTTGGCTGTACGCCAGTTTTGCGGTCAGTTTCATCTCACCACCTCATCACGGACAATCAACCCATCGCTGAGGGTGATGATGCGGTCGGCTTGAAGGGCGATCTTTTCGTCGTGCGTGATAATCAGCAGCGTCTGATTGTATCTCTTGTTAGACAGCTTCAGTAAGTCGATGATCTCGCGGCTGGATTTGCTGTCAAGATTGCCGGTGGGTTCATCCGCCAAGATCAGCGCGGGATCGTTGATGAGGGCCCGTCCGATGGACACGCGCTGCTGCTGTCCGCCGGATAGCTCACTCGGCAGGTGTTTTGCTCTGTCCGATAGTCCGGTGGTTTCGAGGATGGTTTGCAGCTTGTCCTCATCGGGTTTGCGGTTGTCGAGCAGGCGCGGCAGCATGATATTTTCCTCGGCGGTCAGCGTCGGGATGAGATTGTAGAATTGATAAATAAGACCGATGTTGCGACGGCGGAAGATGGCAAGCTCGCTTTCGTTTTGCCTAAAAATATCGTTGCCGTCTACCGTGACGCTGCCCGACGTGGGCCGGTCAACGCCGCCGATCAGGTGCATCAGCGTCGATTTGCCGGAGCCGGACGCGCCAACAATAGAGACGAACTCGCCTTTTTCCACGGTAAAACTCACGCCGCCCAGCGCTGTAACAGTGGTATCGCCTTTGCCGTACGTCTTTGTCAGATCTTTGACTTGCAGAATCGCCATATATTTATCCTCCCATTTATGTATGGCGTTATTCTAACAGGCCAAAGTGACTTTACGGTGACTATTTGAAAGATGAAAGTGACAGTTTAGTCACTTAAAGAATTTCAACGTGAATGTTGCGCCAAGACCATTGCCGCCTCCGTCTACTTCTATGTCGCCGTTTTGTCCGCGCATGATGGCCAGAGCCAGCGGCAGTCCGATACCGTATCCCTTATCGCTCCGGGAGCCTTCAAAACGCCTGAACAGCCGGGCGGCGTCGGCATTGGATATGCCCTTGCCGCTGTCGGTGATGGAAATCCAAGAGCAGATAGGGTTGACGCCGGATTCGATGCGGATTTTGCCGCCCTCCGGCGTGTATTCTGAGGCGTTCTTTATCACGTTGGTCAGCGCTTCCGCTGTCCAGCGCCTGTCGCAAAGCAACTCTGTGTCGCATGAAATATCTACGCTCTGGCTTTTTACCTCAAGCAGTATTTGCAACGGCTCAAGCGCAAGGTCAATCAATTCACGCGACGGTACACGCTCCGGCGAAAACTCAACGGCTCCCGCGTCTAGCTTTGCCATTTTGAGAAATGCGGACACAAGCCACTCCGTTTGCATCAGCCCTGTTTTGATGTTAGATATAAATTCCGCTTGCTTGTCAGGCGGCGCGTTTTCCAACAGGTCAGCCATAATCATCATGGATGTGAGCGGCGTTTTAAGCTGATGCGAAATATCCGCAAATGTATCTTTCATCGCGTCACGGTCGCGCCTGAGCGTATTCACTTGTTCACTTTTAAGACTTGCAAGCGTGTGAATGTCATTTTTGAGTATGCCCCATA
>JAIRUW010000001.1 GCA_031254195.1 Oscillospiraceae bacterium | reverse complement strand
AGGGGCGGCTATCAGCCGCCCGCAGGTCTGCGCGGCATCGGCGGGCGATTGATAATCGCCCCTACAGCACATAGGAGGTAAATAATGCAGGTCGATTTGATCTTCAGGATTGCCGCCGTCGGCATCCTCGTGGCGGTGCTCAACCAGCTTTTGATACGCTCCGGGCGCGAGGAGCAGGCGATGATGACCGTTTTGGCGGGCCTGATTGTGGTTCTGATGATCATCCTGCGCGAGGTCAACGCGCTGTTCGAGATGGTCAAAGACCTGTTCGGCTTTTAGATGGACACGCTGTTCAAGATTGCCGGGATCACCGTCGCGGGGATCGCGCTGACGGCTTTGGTCAAGAGGCATTCGCCGGAAATCGGCCTTTTGCTGGGGCTGTTTGTCGCCATCGCCGTCTTTGCCGCCGGGTTTGACGCGTTCCGCGCCGTCCGGGGCTTCTTGGACGGCCTGATCGGCGAGACGGGCATTGCCCGGGAAACGGTCGTGCCGGTGTTTAAGACCTGTGTCATCGCCATCGTGACCAAGATCACCGCCGAGCTGTGCCGCGACGCAAACGAAAACGCCGCCGCGTCCGGCGTGGAGACGGCGGGGGCGGTGCTGGGGCTGTTTGTGGTACTGCCGCTCTTTTCGTCGCTGTTCGACGTCATGCGGAGGCTGTTGTGAACCTGTATGAGGCGTTTGGGGCGGACAGGCTGCAAGGCTTGGACGGCGTAACAGTAGAAAGCGTCGCTGAAAACTGGGAGGGCGGGTTTGCAAGCCTCCTCTCACAGGCGGCGTCCCTCCTTCCCGGCTCGCTGGGCGAGGGGCTTAGGGCGGCGCTGGCCATCGTCGCGGTCGCCGCGCTGTGCGCCGTCGCGGACAGCGTCGTAGAAGGAGCACCGGCACGGTATGTGCAGCTAGCGGGCGTCTTGGCCATCGCCGCGCTGACCGTGACGGGGCTGAACAGCCTGATGGGCGCGGGGCGGGACGCCATCGGGCAGATGAACGCCTACTCCAAGGCGCTTTTACCGGCCATGGCCGCCGCTTCCGCCGCTTCCGGCCAGCCCGCCTCGGCCCTCTTCCGTCACGCCGGGACGCTCCTCGCCTCCGATCTGCTCATCACCTTATACGACCGGCTGCTTTACCCGCTTCTCTATGTCTACGCCGCGCTGGTCACCTTCAACGCCGCCCTGCCCCACGACATGGTCAAGCGGATTGCCGGGCTGGTCAAGTGGGCGGTCGGCGGGGCGCTGACCGTCTCGCTCGTCTTGTTCACCGCCTACCTGACCATCGGCGGCGCGATTTCCGGCTCCGCCGACGCCGTTTCGGTCAAAGCCGCCAAGACGGCGCTGGGCGGATTTGTGCCGGTGGTCGGCGGCATCATATCCGACGCCTCGGAGACACTGCTTTTGGGCGCGGCGGTCATCAAAAACGCCGTGGGAATCTTCGGCCTGCTGGCGGTTTTAGGCATCGCGCTGGGGCCGTGCGTCGCGCTGGCGGCACGCTGTCTCTGCGTCAAACTGGGCGCGGCGCTGGCGGGCACGCTGGGCGGGGAGGGGCTGGCTTTGTACATAGACAGCCTTGCGGGGTTGTATTCGATGATGCTGGGGCTGGTGTCGGCGTCGGCGTTTTTGCTCATCATTTCCATCGTTTCGGCAATCATGGCGGGGGGTTAGGGATGGATTTTCTGCGTACATGGTTCCTCGGGGTGGCGGGCGCGGCGATGGTGGGTGTGTTCGCGCTGGCCGTCACGCCGCCGGGCGCGGTCAGGAAGGTCACGCAAATCGCCGCCGCGCTTCTGCTGGCGACGGCCGTACTGCGCCCGTTTATCGGGCTGACGGTCCCTCAAAGCCTGCCTTTCACGGGCGTGAGAGAGGCGGCTCTGGAAGAACCTCCGGCGGAAATATTATCCTCTATCATAGCCGGGAAGACCGCCGCATATATTGTGACCAAGGCACAAGCTGTGGGCTTGGCCGTATCCGTAACGGCGCGGTGCCGGGTTGGGGAGATCGTCCCCGAGCCTTGGGCGGTCACTGTTTACACCGACAGGCCGGAGCACGCGAAAAACGCGCTGGGCGCGATGATCGCGAGCGACCTCGGCATCCCGCCGGAACGGCAGACTTACTTAAACGCCCGGTACACGCCGGACGAAAAGGAGGCGGGCCCGTGAAAATCCCCGACATCCCGGAGCCGCTGAAAAAATACGGCGCGCTGGCCCTGGTCGTGCTGGTCGGGCTTCTGCTGCTGCTCTGGCCGAGAGGCGCGGACCCCCCTCCGGCCAACACATCCGATCCGGCGGGGGAGACGTTCGACCTCGCCGCGATGGAGCAAAGGCTTGCCCAAACGCTCTCGGCAATCAGCGGCGCGGGCAGGGTGGAGGTCATGCTGACGCTCAAGACAGACATGGAGGTGGTGGTCGTTCAGGACACCGATACCCGGAGCCGCCGCGAAGCGGAAGGGGGAGCGGTCAATTCATGGGACGATGAGCGCAAGGCCAAGACGGTGCTGGCGGGAGCCGCCCCCGTCGTCCAAAAGCGCATCTACCCGGTGTTTCAAGGCGCGTTGATCGTATGCGACGGCGCCGGCGACGCGAAGGTCCACACCGCCGTCCTCGAAGCGGTTTCCGCCCTGACAGGCCTCCGGGCGGACGCCGTGACAGTAGCCAAGCGAAAAGAGTAAGTGTTTTCCCGCCTGAGGCGGAGAAGCACAAACCGAAAGGATGAAAAGTATGCAAATCTGGAAACGCAACGCCGTCGTGTCGGTCATCGTGTTGTTCGTCTGCGTCGCGCTCTACCTCAGCTGGTCTTACGGGCGGGAGCCGGAGGAGGAGCTTCCCGTATTCGACCCGGCGGCGGGCTTAGGCGCCGAGACGCTGAGCGGCGACGGCACATTGATCATCGCGGGCGGGGAAGACCCGTCTTCGCTGACCGAGCCTGTCAATACCTATTTTGACGAAGCCCGGCTCTCCCGCCGCAAGGCGCGCGACACGGCGCTGTCTATTCTGACCGACGCCGTGGAGCGCGAGGGCGTCTCGCAGGAGATCCGCGACAACGCAAGCACCGAGATTGCCAAGATGGCGCAGAACGCGCTGATGGAGGCTAATATAGAAAACCTCATCATCGCCAAGGGGTTTGCCGAGTGCGTGGCGATCATCAACCAGGACGGCATCTCCATCGTTGTCGCCGAGCCGGTTGACGGCATGACCTCCACCGACGCCGCCATGATCACGGATATTGTGGTGACGGAGAGCGCGATACAGGTCGCGGACATCAAGATTGTCCATGTAGGGGTGTAACCACGTTTGCCATATCTGCATACGATAGAGCAGTATATGGCAAAGCGAGGTGAACATAGTGGGTTTCGGGAACTTCGGCGGTGACAACTGCTGCATCTGGATCGTTCTGATTATTGTGGTGCTTTGCTGCTGCTGCAACTGATCGCGGCAAAACAGGCCCCCCGTTGCAAAACGGGGGGCTTGGCTTTGGGAACATCCTCGCCAAATCCCCCTGTCATTGCGATGACATCCCCCTTTCACTAAAGGGGGATGGACGAAAGAATGGCGCATTCCAAACCCTCCCTCTTTCGCAAAAGAGGGATACCGCCCTCAGGCGGAGGGAGTAGGGGCGGCTATCAGCCGCCCGCAGGTCTGTGCAAATTTAACGGGCGATTAATGATCGCCCCTACATTTACGGCACACTGTTCAGTATATCCACATCCTCCGGCTTGATCGGCACATGGTAGGGGTTGATCGCGGCGTTGACCAGCTCCAGCGCGGCGTCTCTGTCTATGTATTCATACCAGTGGGGGGAGCCGCTCCCCCCGGCGCGCATCGGCAGGGTATAAGTCGTCAGCGCGCCGGAGCCGCGCAGTTTGACGATCTGTTCGCCAAACCAGAACAGGTGGCCCAGTTCGAGGTCGGTGTGGACATTTTCCGAGAAAATCTCGGCGAACTCGCGTACTTTTAGGATATTGGCCGGGTTGATCAGCTTTTCCAGCAGGGCCTTGACCACCGCCTGCTGATTTTCCATCCGGTCATAGTCGCTGATCGTCCTGGTGGAGCTGCCCCGGCGGTACCGCGCGAACTTCAGCGCGTCCGTGCCGTTCAGGGTTTGCAGTCCTTTAGAGATGTTGATCGAAAGGCCCTGCACGGGGTCGTGGTAGCGCATGGCGTACGGCACGTCGATCTCCACGCCGCCGACCGTGTCGATGATCCTGACAAACGCCTTGAGGTCTATGATGACATAGTAGTCTGGGATGAAGCCGATCAGGGTCTTGATCTCGCGCTTGAGCTGCGCCGCGCCGCCCTCACGCCCGCCGCCGTTCAGCGTACCGGCGGGGTAGGCGGCGTTGATTTTCTTCACCTTGCGGCTGACGTTGACCAGAGTGTCTCTGGGGATGGAGATGAGGCTTGCTTCGTTGTTGACGCCGTCGTACGACGCCACCATGATGGTGTCGGTGTTGGTGCCGCCGTCCACGCCGATAATCAGGACGGTGAAATAGTCCTGCTTGCGGTCGGCGTCGGTGACGCCCGCCGGGGCCCTGTTGCCTGTGCCCAGCCTCGCGTCCTCCTCGTTGAACTCGGGCGAGTGGAACGCCGCCCCGTCGTCGATGGGCGGTATGTCCGGCTTCACGGCGAAAAAGAACCGGTACCATATGGCCAGCACCGCCGCCGATATAATCAGCAGGCAGAACATCGAAAGCAAGACCCTACGGGCCGTATGCCCCCGTTGGGGCGCTTCCAGGCGGCTCCCGCCGCGGTTCCTTGGCATCGTTTGTGGTTCCATTCCCCTCATCTTTTGTCGTAATCCGGTTGATTATAACACATTTACGGTCAACCTGTCAACCGGCCATCACGCGCTCCAGCGCCGCCTTGGTTCTGTCGTACGCGCCGGTCACGCCGTTTTTCGGCCTGTCGGCGGTCTTTTCGCGCCGGGCCTCTCCACTGCGCCGCCCCGCCTCTACGCGTTCCCTGCGCGTACTCTCCCAGCGCTTTTCGTTCCTTTCGAACTGCTGGCGCATAACGGTGAACGCGAGTCGCGCCGCCGGAGACATCTCGCCGGTTTCTTTGCCGGAGTGGTAATCGAACTGCGCGTCGAAGAGGTTTGCCTTGTCTTCCATGGTGAGGAACTGGCGGTATTCCCCCCATTCCGTGTAAACGACGAAACTTTCTTTTTGCATAAGCTCCCCCTTACAAATACAAAAACCGGTCTTACCGCCGGCTTTCGATGATACGAACTCATGTTTTTATTATACCGCAAACCCCTTCTGCTGTCAAGTCTTTTTAAGGTATAATTTTGTGTTTATCCGGGCGCATGGCGGCGCTCCCGCGCCGCCCCGCCCACAGTCACATCAACATACACATATACATATACATTGACATACCCATAACCATATAGTTCGTTTTGTTCGTTTGGGAAATACCGCGATTGAACAAAAGGAGCATTTGTTCATTTTGTTCAGCTGCGTAATGTAGGGGCGGCTATCAGCCGCCCGCCAAATCCCCCTGTCATTGCGATGACATCCCCCTTTCACTAAAGGGGGATGGACGAAAGACAAGCGCATTCCAAACCCTCCCTCTTTCGCCACAGAGGGATACCGCCCTCAGGCGGAGGGAGATTTCCCCTACGCCTTCTCGCCCGATCTCGACAGCAGCGCCGCGAGGAAGGCCAAGATGACCGCCGCCGTGACGCCGCCCGCCGTGGCGGTCATCCCCCCGGTGAATACGCCCAGCCAGCCGTCAGTTTTGACGGCTTTTTCCACGCCCTGCGCCAGCGCATAGCCGAAGCCGGTCAGCGGCACCGTCGCGCCCGCGCCGCCCCAGTCCACCAGCGGCTTGTACGCCCCGACGGCGGTGAGAAGGACGCCCGCCACGACATACGCCACCAGAATACGGGCGGGCGTGAGCTTTGTCTTGTCAATCAAAATCTGGCCGATGGCGCAGAGGAAGCCGCCCAATAGAAACGCGTTGAGGTATTGCATCATGACCCCTCCTATATCATAATCCGCACGGCGTGGCAGACCGAGGGGATGGATTCCCCCTGCTGCGCCGAGACGGTGGAAAAGAGCGCGCCTGTGCCGCAGAAGAGGACGTTTCGCCACCGTCCGTTCCGCATTTCGTTGAGGATGTGCCCGCACAGCACAACGGCGCTGCACCCGCAGCCGGAGCCGCCGTCGCCCACATCCGTATCGTTTAGGTCGAAAATCATCACGCCGCAGTCGTTGTAATTCCTCCCCAGCGTCACGCCGCTTTTGGCGAAAAGGCCGCGCAGGATGTCCATGCCGGTGGAACCGAGGTCGCCGGTGACGATGAGGTCGTAATCCTCCGGCCTGGTGCCGCAGTCGGCGAAATGGGCGGAGATGGTGTCGAACGCGGCGGGGGCCATGGCCGCGCCCATATAGGAGACGTCCTTTATCCCCATGTCAATAATCTTTCCAAAGGTCACGTGCGAGATTTTAGGACTGCCCGGTTTGCCGCACACGTCCGCCCTCTCAAGGATGGCCGCGCCCGCGCCGGTCACCGTCCATTGCGCGGTAGGGGGGCGCTGGCCGCCGTATTCCAGCGGGAGGCGGAACTGCCGCTCCGAGCCGCAGAAGTGGCTGGAGGTCACCGCGCCCACCCGGTCGGCAAAGCCGCCGTCTATCAGCAGGGCGCCGAGGCCGAGGCTTTCCGACATGGTTGAGCAAGCGCCGTACAGCCCGAGGAAGGGCACGGCGCAGTCCCGCAGGCCGAACGCGCTGCCGATACATTGTCCCAGCAAGTCTCCGGCCAGCAGGTAACGGATGGCGGATTCGGTATACCCGCCCTTGCCCAGAGCAAGGGAAAACGCCTCCTTCTGCATGGCCGATTCGGCTTGTTCCCAGCTTTTCAGGCCCAGCAGACCGTCTTCATACAGCGTGTCGATAGCGCCGCCCAGCGGGCCTTGCCCTTCTTTTTTCCCCGCGACGCACGCCGACGCGCCGATGGCGACGGGGTTTTGCAGACAGGCGGTCTGTTTGCCGCATTGCTTCATCGAAATCCCTCCTATGAGGCTAGTATGACCCTCATGCCGGATTTCTATTGAGCGCGGAATAAATTATCTTGACCCTCGGGCGGAGAATAGCCACCCTATAAGGCTTACGGCTTAGAAGGGGGGGGGGGGGGTGACAGCACCACGACCAGCGGCTGGGCGAAACGCCCATAAACTTCTTGAAAATTCTGCTGAAATAATAGACGTCATTGAAGCCGCACAACGCCGCCGTTTCGGACACGCTGCCTCCCTCCTCCAAGATAGCCGCGGCCTTTTGGACACGGATCCTGTTGACGAAGTGGGCGATGGTCATCCCCTGAGAGCGCCGGAATAGGGCGCCGCAGTAAACCGTGCTGAGGCCCAAAGAGGCCGCGATGGATTCCACGCGGATCGGCTCGGACAGGTGTTCAAGTATATACCGCTTGATCCTCTCCGCGTGATAGCTGTCCCCGGAGCTTCCCCCATATTGCAGCTCATGCAGGATGAGCAAAAAGACGCCGCTGCATTTGAGTTTATAGCCGGGAGCCCTGCCCAGCCACTCAAATTGAAACTCCCGGAGGAGGCGTGTCAGCGCCTCCGTCTTCCGAAAGCGGGTGACCAGCCCCGGGTCAAAAGACGGGCTTACGAGGTCGAAGTCAAAGGCGGCGCAGACCATGCCGGAGGTGAAGCCCTCGCGCTCCATCCCCGGCCTTGTGCATAAATACTCACCCTCGCCGACACGATGAACTTTGCCGTCGATGCGGTAATGGGCTTCCCCCTCCAAAACGATCACCATGCCGTATGCCTGGTGTATCTCTAAGGGGAGCCGCCACTTGTCCCCGCAGGCCTTATAAGTAAAATAGTGCAGCGTCAGGCTTGGTAAATGCTCCATGCCGGCCCCCCCGAAAACTTATGCTTTTGTGTATTATACCATAATCCATCTTTAATTTGTACAAATTTCTTTAATCAATCTATTCTATGTTATTTACATAATGTGCTATAATCAACCCGTTATACCATAAAACAAGGAAGAAAGGTGAAACGCATGAAAAAAACCATCGCATTGCTCATCGCGGCGCTGATGCTGGCCGGCCTCTTAGCCGCCTGCGCCAGTGACAGCCCCACGGCAGGCTCGCCAAGCGCCGGAGGCCAGGTTCCAGCCTCCGCACAGCCCCCTACAGAGAATAAGAGCGAGGGGCATCTGCTGGCAGAACAGTACGGCCTGCCCTACACCCCGCTGTCGGAAGCCGATCCGATAACCTACACATATTTCATCCGCGACCCGGGCTCGCCTCCGGCGTCCAGCAACCCCATCATCCAAGCCATTGAGAAGATCACCAACACGAAGATCGAGTTTGAATACCTTGTCGGCGATCTGGAGACGAAGATCAGCATCATGCTCGCTTCGGGCGACTGGAACGACATGGCATATTTCGGCGGCGAATCAAGGCCGTTTATGGATTCCGGCCTGACCCTCCCGCTGCAAGACCTGATTACACAAAACGCGCCCAACCTCCGCGCCCACTTTGACCCGTGGTGGGAGCTGATGAAGCACAACGACGGCAACATCTATGTCGCCGAGATTTACGGAACGCCCACCAATAGAGAGTACATCAACGAGCACTGGGGCACCGCTTTCTGGCTCCAAAAGGATGTCCTTGACCATTTCGGGCGCGCCCCCAAAGACCTTGATGAATATTTCGACTTTATCAGAGAATACATGGCGCTTTATCCGACCATTGACGGCGTGCCCACCATCGGCTTTGAGATCCTGACCGAAGGCTGGCGCCGCTTCTGCATCGACAACCCGCCGATGTTTATGGCAGGCTACGGCAACTGGGGCCCCGCCGCTCCCGACAACCAGCTGAGCTTTAACAGCGTCACCAGCGTCGGCAACCGCTGGACCAATGACTGGAACAAGCCCTATTACAAGAAACTCAACGAAGAGTACCATCTGGGCACCATCAGCGCCGAGACCCTTGTCCGTTCTTTTGACGACTACCTTGCCACCTTGGCGTCCGGCGCCGTTTTGGGCCTCAGCGATCAGTTGTGGAACTTTAACAACGGCTTAGACCCGCTCCGCGCCGAAAGCAGATTTGAGCGCACCTATCTCCCGCTTGACTTCACCTATGCAGGCGTAGAGCCCAAATACCTCGACCAGCGGGCTTTCACCGGCAGCAACGGCATCATCGTCAACAAAAACATAAAGCAGCCCGAGAGACTGATGCAGTATATGGACTGGCTGATTCAAGAAGATGTCCAGAAGTTCATCCGCTGGGGCATCGAGAGCGAGCACTGGTTCTATAACAGCGAAGGCCGCATGGAGCGCCCGCAGGAACAGCGCGACTTCCAGCAGGAAACCAAGTGGATGGACGACAATATCGGCCTTGTCATCTACAACCAGTTCCCCAAAATGCAGGGCAGCTATTCCGACGGCAACGCCACCGACCCGACCATGCAGCCTGAAGAATACTATGCCGGCCTGGCCGATTACGACAGAACTCTCTTCGACAAACTGGGCATCAAAAACCAGACCGGTTTGATGAGAAGCGTGGCGGCCGAATGGCCCGTATACTACCCGTACTGGAGCATGGCCTTTGAAGAGCAATCCCCCGCGGGGCTCGCGGATACGCGTTTGACCGACGTCAACCAGAGATACCTCGCCAATCTGGTCATCTGCGCGGCAAATGAGTTCGACGCTCTGTGGGATGAGTACGTGGCGGCCATGAACGCCGTTGACGCGCAGCCGCTGTATGACGCTATTATGGAGCAGTCTCAGACGCGCTTCGACGCGGTCCACAACTAACGGACGCGTGAGCATCTAACCGACGTGAGGGGCTTTGGCTTCAGCCGATGAGGCGGAAGTCAAAGCCCCCTCTCTTTTCTGCTTTGAACCAAACGGGGGGTACCTCGTGAATATAGAGGAGCGAAACCATATGCGGACGCGAACAATATGGAGTAGGATCATCCAGCAGTGGCAGCTGTTTGCCATGATCGTCCCGGTCATGGTATATGTCTTTATCTTCTCTTACCTGCCGCTGGGGGGCTGGGCCATGGCTTTTCAGCGCTACCGCCCTCAGCGCGAAGTGCAGGAATGGGTAGGCTTTGAGCAGTTTGAATTCCTGTTCGGCGACGCTTCCTTCTTCAGGGTTATGAGGAACACGCTGGGCATGAGCGTCATAAGCCTTATTTTGGGCTTTACATGCGCCATATTCCTCGCGCTGATGATCAACGAGATCAGGCAAATGAAATTCAAGCGCGTGGTGCAGACGATTTCCTATATGCCGCACTTCCTCTCTTGGGTTATCGCCGCCGCCCTGATCAGCGACTTCCTGTCCAGCAGAGGCATATTGAACACCGTCTTGATGCAGCTTGGGATTATTGACGCCCCCATCATTTTCCGTGCCAACCCCGATTATTTCTGGTGGCTCATCGGGTGGAGCAACGTCTGGAAGAGCGTGGGCTGGAACACGATCATCTATCTCGCCGCCATGACGGGCATTGACCCTGCGTTATACGAGAGCGCGGAGCTGGACGGCGCGGGGCGGTTTTCAAGGATTTGGCACATCACCCTTCCCGGTATCAAATCGACCATACTGGTGCTGGTCATCATGAATATGGGATGGATCCTCAACGCGGGGTTTGAGGTGCAGTGGCTGCTTTCCAACGACCTCACAATCAATACGGCGGAGACCATCGACTTATTTGTCATCCGTTACGGCCTCAATCAGCGCAACTATTCTTTGGCCACGGCATTTGGCATGTTCAAGACGGTGGTCAGTATCATCCTTCTCACCGCGGCGAACTTCGTGTCAAAACGCGTTGCCAAAGAAGGCTTAATGTAAAGGAAGGGGGACCATGATGAAAATCTCAACGAAAACCGCAAACCGTATCTTCGATACCTGCAATACCATCTTCATGCTGTTTATCATCGTAATCATGCTCTACCCGTTCCTGAACACGCTGGCTATATCACTAAACAATGCCACCGACAGCATCAAGGGCGGCATTTACCTCTGGCCCCGTATCTTTACGCTGTCAAACTACGGGTCTATTTTTGAGAACGAGCTGCTGTTAACAGCGTTCCGCAACTCGGTGGCGCGTACCGTACTCTCGACCGTGGGCGGGCTGTTTATCTGCTCGATGACCGGCTATGTGCTCAGCCGGCAGGAGTTTATCGCGAGAAAATTCGTAACGATCTACTTTCTGATGACCATGTATGTCAGCGCCGGGCTTATCCCGACCTATTTCCTCTACCGCGACCTCAGTTTGATTAACAATTTCCATGTGTATTGGCTGCCCGGGCTTTTCGGCGCGTTTAACGTCATCGTCATCCGCACATACATGCAGGGCTTGCCCGACAGCCTTGTCGAAGCGGCGCGTATCGACGGCGCGAGCGAGTTTCGGACATTTTTTCAGGTTGTTTTGCCCATTTGCAAGCCCGTTCTTGCCACCGTCGGGCTGTGGATCTCGGTCGGCAACTGGAACGACTGGTTTACGACGTATATTTACGCATCCAGCAGAAGAAGCACCCTGACGACGCTGCAATATGAGCTGATGGCGGTGTTGTCTGAATCGATGGCGCAGATGGGGCAGCAGCAGTCAGGGGCCATAGCGGCGCAGGGCGCGGCCGCGTTCAACAACACCTCGCCCATAGCGATCCGCGCCACCATCACCATCGTGGCGGCCGTTCCCATCCTGCTCGTGTACCCGTTCCTGCAAAAGTATTTTGTCAAGGGCGTGCACGTGGGCAGCGTGAAGGGCTGAGGAGCACTTGTAAATTTTCCTTGACAATCCTACCGGATATGCTATACTAAAAGTGCAAGAAGCGTGCCGGAAACCGACACGCCGCCAAAAACAGAATATGCTATGTAGTCGCTTGTCTTTGGTCAGATCGGGCGGCTACATTGCGTGTGGGGCAAACTTTAGAAGCAACCACAGTACCACCATAAAAACGATGATAAAGCGGCGAATCCGTTTTCCCATGGACACCACCTCCTTCCACCACACGGAATCTGCGGGGAAGTGCGAACGGCGGTGCGTAGCCGGAGACCGACACCCTCTTGCTCGCCTATCCTAGCATAATTCGGCAGGTTCCGCAAGTAGTCAAAAATATTTTTGAAATTTTGCTTGACAACCGCCCCCATCGCGCGTATAATACAAAATAACAATTTTATAATTGTAAACCGATGACGCAGAGTAGTAACCCTTCCTACGATGTACAGAGAGCCGTCGGCGACTAGCGTACGCTAAGTCATGGTGAAAGCGCGGACTTACGGGGAACGGTGAATGGACTGCCGAGGGCGGGGCGAAAGCGAGAGCGAGTAGTACCCGACGGGATCCCAACCCGTAAAAAGATGGGCACGGTTGCCGGACTGTGAAATTTTGGGTGGCTATAACAGGGTACGACCTGTCCCGTTCGCCAAGCATATGCTTGGTGTAGGGACGGGTTTATTGTATTCCCGGGCCGGCAGAAATTTTGAAAGGAGCGAATCCCCATGAAACGAGTCCCTTACAAAACCTACCTCCCCGAAGAAAAACTGCCGCAAGCCTGGTACAACGTCCGCGCTGACATGAAGGAGCAGCCCGACCCGATGATCCATCCGGGTACCGGCGAGCCGATCACGCTCGAACAGCTCACCCCCATCTTCATCGAAGAGTGCAGCCGCCAGGAGCTGGATTCAACCACGCGCTATATCGACATCCCCGGCCCGGTGATGGACTATCTCAAGACCTACCGCCCGTCCCCCCTCTGCCGCGCCTATCATCTGGAAAAGGCGCTGGACACCCCGGCGAAAATCTACTATAAGTTTGAAGGCAACAACACCAGCGGCAGCCACAAGCTCAACTCGGCCATCGCGCAGGCCTATTACGCCAAAGAACAGGGCCTGGAGTTCCTGTCCACCGAAACGGGGGCGGGGCAGTGGGGCACGGCCCTTTCGATGGCTTGCGCCTACATCGG
>JAIRUW010000075.1 GCA_031254195.1 Oscillospiraceae bacterium | reverse complement strand
GACGGCCTTTGCCGCGGCTTCAGGGATTTCGTACCATTCCGTGTGCATCACGTGGTCTTTTATCTCCTCCGCTGTGACGGGCTGAAACGTCCCCAGCCCCACATGCAGTGTCACTTCCGCGATTCTCACCCCCATACCCCGCAGCGTTTCCAGCAACCCTTCGGTAAAGTGCAGCCCCGCCGTCGGCGCGGCCGCGGATCCCACGGGCTTTGCGTAGACCGTCTGATACCGTTCGGCGTCGGACGGTTTTTGCCGTATATACGGAGGCAGCGGCATGGCGCCCAACTCATGCAGAAGCTCGTTCCAGATGCCGTCGTAGATAAACCGGACGGTTCGTTCCCCGCCGCCGCCCACGCTTTCAACAATCCCGGAGAGCTTGCCGCCGCCGAAAGTCACCTTGGCGCCCGCGCGAAGGCTTTTGCCCGGCTTTACAAGGCATTCCCAGCGGTTATCGCCCAAATCGGCCAATAACAGCACCTCCGCCGCGCCGCCGCTCTCCCGCTTGCCCAAAAGCCGCGCGGGCAGGACACGGGAGTTGTTGATTACCAAGCAGTCGCCGGGTTGCAAAAGCTCCGGCAGGTCATAAAAAAACCGGTGGCGCAGCCCGCCGGTTTTTCGGTCGATCACCATCAGCCGCGATTCATCGCGCCGCCCGGTTGGCGTCTGCGCTATCAGCTCTTGCGGGAGATGGTAGGTAAATTCACTGGTTTTCATTGTGTTCCCCCTCTGAATAGAGTATACTATAGGTCAATCTATAAGTAAACAGGTGAGCAAAATGATCAAAGCCTGCCTTATGCCGCACCCGCCCCTGCTCGTCCCCGGCGTCGGGCGGGACGACGAGATCCCCGATACCCGCCGCGCCTGCGAGGCTGTTGCGGACGAGATTGGCTGCGGCAAACCCGACGTTTTGGTGATCATCTCGCCGCATGGCACGACGTATGACGACTATTTTCACATCGCTCCGGGAGATAAAGCGTCCGGCGATTTCTCACGCTTCCGGGCCGGACAGGTTTCCATGTCCGTCGCTTATGACGCGGCGCTGGCGGCGCTGATCGGAGAAACGGCACGGGCTGAGGGTATACCGGCCGGGCCTTTGGGAGAGCGTGATCCCGCCCTTGACCATGGGGTGCTGGTACCGCTGTACTTTTTGGGTACGGATGTCCCCATCGTGCGTATATCGCTGTCCGGCCTGTCACCGGCGAAGCATTACCGCTTGGGCATGTGTGTCCGAAAAGCGGCGGAAGCGCTGTCGCGCCGCGTTGCCGTCATCGCCAGCGGCGATATGTCGCACAAACTCGCGCCGGACGGCCCGTACGGCTTTGCGCCGGAGGGGCCGGAGTTTGACGAAATTGTGTGCGGGTGCATAAAAGACGCGGATTTTGCCCGTTTGATGTCCATTGATACCAAGCTGGCCGGACGCGCCGCCGAATGCGGTTTGCGCAGTTTATTCATCCTTGCCGGGGCTTTGGACGGCCTGAATGCCCGCGGAAGGGTTCTTTGCTATGAGGGGCCTTTCGGCGTAGGTTACCTGACGGCGGTGTTTGACACAGGCGAGAGCGCTTATGCGCGCCTCGCGCGGGAGACTATAGTGTCTTACGTGAAGACCGGCAAGACTCTCCCTCTGCCTGCCGATTTGCCGGAAGAAATGCTAACGAAACGGGCAGGGGTGTTCGTCTCCATCAAGAAACACGGGGATTTGCGCGGGTGCATCGGCACAATAGCCCCGACGGCTGCCGATATTGCCTCGGAAATTATCGAAAACAGCGTCTCAGCGGCGACCCGTGACCCCCGCTTCAGGCCGGTTACGCCGTCCGAGCTGGACGATTTGACCATCAGCGTCGATGTGCTCAACCCGCCCGAACCGATCAGCGGCCCCGAAGCGCTGGATGTCAAGCGGTACGGCGTCATTGTGACCGCCGGGCGCAAGCGCGGCCTGCTGCTGCCCAACCTCGACGGCGTGGATACGGTAGAGGAGCAGATTGCCATCGCCATGCGGAAAGCGGGCATCCAGGACGGTGAGACGGTCAAGCTGGAGCGTTTCGAGGTGATACGCCACCTATGATCTGCGAAATCTGCCCGAGAGGCTGTGACCTTTCAAAAAATGAAACAGGCTTTTGCCGTGGGCGAAAAAATTACGGACAGATCACATCCATGGCGGTAGATCCTATCGAAAAAAAGCCGCTGCGCCGCTTTTACCCCGGAAGGCCTATCTTGTCGGTCGGAAGCTACGGGTGCAATATGTCCTGCGATTACTGCCAAAACCACCGCATCTCGCAGGCTGAACCGTCGGCGGAGTATATCCCGCCGCAAAAACTCCTGGAGCTGGCGCGGTCCGTCCCCGATAACCTCGGTGTGGCGTTCACATACAACGAGCCGCTGATCGGCATGGAATACCTGCTAGATACCGCGCCGCTGCTGCGGGAACACGGCTTGAAGACCGTTTTGGTGACCAACGGTTATATCAACGAAGGGCCGCTGTCGCGCCTGCTGCCGTTTATCGACGCTATGAATATCGACGTCAAGGGATTTTCGGAAGCGTGGTACCGGCGCCTTGGGGGCGATCTCGGCACGGTGCGGCGCACAGTGGAGCTGTGCGTCCCGCGATGCCATGTTGAGGTCACATCGCTAATCGTTCCGGGTGAAAACGACGGGGATTCGGACATGAAACGGCTGTCGTCCTGGCTCGCGTCTCTATCGCCCGGCCTCCCGCTGCACCTCTCGCGTTTCTTCCCGCGCCACCGCATGATCCAAGCGCCTCCAACGCCCGTGGAGACGCTGTCGCGGTTGGCGGAACTTGCGCGTCAGCGCTTGGAGCATGTCTATATCGGCAACGTATGACAAGGAGAATGACAATGCAAATGACCGGCGCGCAAATCCTCGTACAGGCCCTGATAGAGCAAGGCATAGACACAGTGTTCGGATTTCCGGGCGGCTATGTTATCGACATATTCGACGCGTTGCACAGCCGGGCGGATGAACTGCGGCTGATCGTCCCGGCGCACGAGCAGGGCGGGGCCCACGCCGCCGACGGCTACGCGCGCATCAGCGGCAAAACGGGCGTGATGATCGCCACCTCCGGCCCCGGCGCCACCAATCTGGTCACCGGCATCGCCAACGCCTTTATGGATTCGGTGCCGCTGGTCTGTATCACCGGCAATGTGCCGCTCAAACCGGTCAATATGATGGGGCGCGACTCCTTTCAGGAAATCGATATCCGGGGCGTGACGCTTCCCATCACCAAGCACAGTTTTTTGGTCACCGATATTGCGAAGCTGGCGGAAACGGCGCGAGAGGCGTTTGTCATCGCCCATTCCGGCAGGCCGGGGCCTGTTTTGATAGACATTCCCAAGGATGTCGCCGCCGGGGTTTGCGAGTATGTCAGTCCCGGGCGGTTTGCCCCCCGCCCGCAAAAACCGCCCTCTGACGATAAGCTGCGGCAGGCGGCGGAGCTGTTGAAAAAGAGCGAGCGCCCGCTGTTGTTTTGCGGCGGAGGCGTGGTCACGGCAAACGCTTCCAAAGAACTGACCGCCCTCGCCGAACGGCTGGACATCCCCGTCGCGGCAAGCCTGATGGGGCTGACCGCCCTGCCCGCGGGACACCCGCTGGCGCTGGGGATGATCGGGATGCACGGCACGCCCGCCGCCAATGTAGCGGGGGAGCGGTGCGACCTCATGATAGCGGCCGGGACGCGTTTTTCCGACCGTGTGGCGGGCGACCGCCGCCGTTTCGCGCCGAACGCGAAAATCATCCATATCGACATTGACCCCTCGGAGTTTGACAAAAACGTCATATGCGACCTGCCTATCCAAGGGGACGCCAAAGCCGCGCTGGCCGGGCTTTTTTCGCTTCTCCCTCCTCTGGATCATGCCGGTTGGCTGCGGGAGATTGCGGCGTTCAAAACGCGCCATCCTATGCCGGAAGGCAAGGCCGCGCGGTATCTGCGCGCCGTCCGCGCCGCCGCCGGGTCTGACGCGGTCATCGTTACCGACGTGGGGCAGCACCAGATGTGGACGGCGCAGCATTACCCATTTGAACAGCCGCGCGGCTTTATCACAAGCGGCGGGCTGGGCGCGATGGGGTTTGGGCTGGGCGCCGCCGTCGGAGCCAAAGCCGCCGCGCCAAACCGCCCTGTTGTGCTGATTACCGGGGACGGCAGTTTTCATATGAACATGGCCGAGCTTGCGGCCGCGCAGACTGAAAACCTGCCCGTTATTGTTATCCTATTCAACAACGGCGTACTGGGTATGGTGCGGCAGTGGCAGAGCATGTTCCACCAGAACCGCCACGCCGCCACCACGACCAACCGCCAGACCGACTATGTCAAGCTGGCGGAAGCCTTTGGCGCTTTGGGCTTTCGCGCGGAGAACGAGGAACAGTTTGAAAAAGCGCTTGACCAAGCGCTCCTCTCCGGCAAGACCTGTGTAATCGACTGCGCGATCGGCCCGGACGATATGGTCTTTCCTATGATACCGCCGGGCAAGAGCGGAAAGGATATTGTATATGAATAACGCGTGGCTGATTTCCCTGCTGGTCAACAACCACTCCGGCGTGCTCATGCGCGTCACCGCGCTGTTCAGCCGCCGGGGATACAACATCGCCTCCCTCTCGGTAGGGGAGACGCACGACCCCACGCTGTCGCGCATTACGATTGAAACGCGCACCGATGGCGCAGGCGTCCGTCAGGTGATGAAGCAGCTTGCCAAGCTGGAGGATGTTCAGAAAGTAGCGCTCCTGCCCCGTGCCGAGGCTGTGGAAATGGAGCTGCTGTTAATCAAATTGGTCGCGTCGTCCGCTCGGCGCGAGGCGATTTTGGACGCGCTGAAAAATTATGCCGTCCAAATCCCCTATGTTGACGAAGGGAAAATCATCTTGCAACTAACCGACACACCCGAACGCTGCGAAGCCTTTTTGGAGGCCCTGCGCCCGTTCACGATCTCGGAACTGTGCCGTACGGGGATCACGGCGCTGTCTACGGTATAAAGGCTGCTGAAAAACATAATCCGGCCCGAGCAAAGCGTGACTGCTCAACAAAGGAGTGCAGAGAAATGAAACACAAAATCGCAACCTGCCTGATAGTGGCCGCACTGTTATGCGGCCTGTGTGCCTGCGCCACCGCAGAGCTTCCGTTGGCGGAAGCTCCTCTCCCGCCGCCGTCCGCCGAAGAACCGCCGCCGCCAGCAACGACGCCTGAACCAACCCCGTCCGAACCTCCTCCCCCGTCACCGCCGGAACCGACAGACGAAGTGTTTACCATTGAAAACGAGTTACGCCTCAGCGTTGACCTGCCGGTCTACCCGGAGCAGGAGGTATCGGAGACGGTCATAGAGCTGATCAGGATGGCGCAAGTGCTTGACCGCACGGAGTTTGTAGGAATGCTCAGACAGTATGACGGGCAAATCCGCTTCAGCCAGTTTTGTATATTATTCCTCTCGGTTGAACCGCGTCTGTCGACGCATTTTCTGCGCCTGAGCCGTGAAGAACTTACGGAATTAAGTGAAAAATATGGACTTATTCTTGAGTATTTAATCGAGATAGAGGTCGTTGACGACTATTATTATGGTATTTTCGCGAAAGACGCGAAGAACATCAGCCCCACCTATTATGACGCAACCATTGAAGATGGAAAATTATTTTGGTTTCCAGCGACAAGCGCCTTGGAAAGCTATATCCCCATCCTCAAGAGCCAAAATATCACCGAGAATACGATTGAACTGACGTTTAGCATATTCAACAGCTCGATGGACACGTTGTACTCAAATAAATGGACGGCACAAATCGGTTGGATTGACGGGGATGAGTATGTCTTTGAGCGCGACGCGATAGACCTGTTGGCCACCCTCAAGTACACCTTTATCCTGGAAGACGGCAAGCATAAAGTCTACGCTATTGAGCTGGTGTAATATGGGAGGGGCGCGCTTGTAGATGGCAACATGTACAATTTGCACAGGACAGACAGACGATATTTGTGCAAAATGTCAAGTGAAAAAGCAGGCTGTTTATGGTATAATTTTTCTGTTGTCGGCTTGCGTTCCAAGGTCGGTCCGCGCCGATACGGAAAATGGAAGGTACCTAAATATGTATTAAGGAAGGATGGTTTGCTTGCTGTTTCCTGAAATCCCGGTCATCCAGTATAAAAACCAGGACGATCACCTGGCGTTCCGCTGGTACAACCCCGACGAGGTCATTTTAGGCAAAACGATGAAGGAACACTTGAAATTTGCCCTTGCCTGGTGGCATACTCTATGCGGGGAAGGCGCGGATATGTTCGGCGGCGGCACTGCCGACAAATCCTTTGGGACAGACAGGCTGAACCCGATGGCCCACGCAAAGGCCAAAACCGACGCGGGCTTTGAGATTATGCACAAGCTCGGGATCGAGTATTTCTGCTTCCACGACCACGACTTGGTGGCAGAGGGGGAGACGCTGGCCGAGTCCAACAAACGCCTCGACGAGATCACCGACTACATTAAGAAGAAAATGGACGAAACCGGCGTCAAATGCCTGTGGGGCACCTGCAACGCTTTTTCCCACAAACGCTTTATGGCGGGTGCGGGAACCTCGCCCAGCGCCGACATTTTTGCGTATGCCGCCGCGAAGATCAAGAAGGCAGTCGAGCTGACCGTCAAGCTGGGCGGCACCGGCTATGTCTTCTGGGGCGGGCGTGAAGGCTACGAGACGCTTCTGAACACCGACATGAAGTTCGAGCAGGACAATCTGGCGCGCCTGATCAGAATGACCATCGAGTACGCCCGGTCTATCGGCTTTAAGGGCGACTTCTATATCGAGCCAAAGCCGATGGAGCCGAGCAAGCACCAATACGATGTCGATGTGGCGACCACCTGCAATTTCCTGCGGGCGCACGGCCTGATGGGCGAGGTCAAGATGAATGTCGAGGCCAACCACGCGACGCTGGCAGGGCATACTTTCCAGCACGAGCTGCGCGCCGCCATCGACAACGGGGTATTTGGTTCCATAGACGCCAACGAGGGCGACCTGCTGCTGGGCTGGGACACGGACCAGTTCCCAAGCGACGTGTACACCGCCACCATGTGCATGATGGAGGTCATCCGGGCCGGCGGCTTTACCAACGGCGGGCTGAACTTCGACGCCAAGCCGCGCCGCATGTCTTATGACGCCGAGGATCTTTATCACGGCTTCATCACCGGCATGGACACCTATGCGCTGGGTCTGCGTAAGGCAGTGCAGATTATCGAAGACGGTCGCGTCGGCAACTTCCTTGAGGAGCGCTACGTCAGCTATAAGAGCGGCATCGGCGCCGACATCGTCTCCGGCAAAGCCGGGCTGGCCGAGCTGGAAGCCTATTCTCTCCAGCGCGAGCCTCAGCTCCCGGCCAGCGGCCGCCAGGAAATGCTGGAAGGGATTGTAAACTGCGTCCTGTTTGAAGGCAAACCCCGTATGCGGCGCTGGAACGACGTACCGCCGCCCACTGAGAACACACCCCGCTAATTCGGTCAGCTTTATTCTTATCGGGAATTTTTGAATAGGCTGTAACGCGAACACACAAAATGGGAGGAATGAAAACGATGAAAAAACGCAACATCCGGTTCTTGGCGACCCTGCTTGCACTGACTCTCTGCTTTGCATTCGTATTGTCCGGCTGCGCCGAAGACACCAGCGGCGGCAGCGGCAGCGGCGGCAGTGATGAGAAAGTCACGCTGCGGTTCTGGCACATTTGGGGCGGCCAAGACGCGAACGCCGCCGCGGCCAAACAGGTCGTGGAGGAGTTTAACGCTTCTCACGCAAACATCAAGGTTGAAGTGGAAACCTTTGAAAACGAGGCATACAAGACGATGATACGGACGGCTGTCTCCGGTGATGAGGTTGCCGATGTATTCTCGACTTGGGGCGCCGGCTTCTCCCGCCCGTTCTATGACGCCGGCAAACTGCTCAAACTCGACGACTATCTCAAGGATGGCACGCTGAACAAGCTGTATGGCGGCGCGCTGAGCTATTTCCTCTATGACGGCGGCACGTACGGCATGACTTTCGGCAGAAACGTCAGCGGCTTCTTCGTCAACCCCGACGTTTTTGAAAGCGCCGGAGCCAAAGTCCCCGCCACATGGGTCGAACTCATTGATGCTTGCGCGAAGATCCAAGCCAACGGATCGATTCCGATCATCACCTCCAGCAAAGAACGCTGGGTCATGGGTATGCTCTTTGAAGGCATGGTCACCAAAGCCGTAGGCGCCGAGACCGTCAACAAGACGCTCAACAAAGAAGCGGGCGGCTCCTATGGCGATCCGAAGTTCCGCGAAGCTATCGACCGCCTCAGTGAATTGATCTCCAACGGCTATATCAATTCCGACATGGGCGCCATCGACCGCAACGAAGCCCGTGAGAGTTTCAAAAATGGCGAAGCCGGCCTCTATTACATGGGCTCGTGGGAAGTCTCCTCCTTAGAAGAAGACGGCTCCACCGTTCAGGGCAAAGCCGACTGGATTCCGTTCCCGACCATTCCCGGCGGCGGCGGCAAAGCCACCGATTTCAATGGCGGCTCTATTGACGGCATAGTGGTCAGCGCCAATAGCAAGTATCCCGAGCAGGCCGCCACCTTCGTGAAGTATTTCTGCGAAAACATGGAGCGTGTGGGCGACTATATGCCCGTTTGGAACACCACCGAACTCGGCGCGAACACCCCCGCCGTATTCAATAAGATGATCGACGCTACCAAGAACGCGACCGATTATGTTATTTGGTGGGATACCTTCCTCGCCGGCGACGATGTGACGACCTATCAGGATGCGTTGGACAACTTTGTAAACGGAGTTATAACGGCCGACGCGTTTGTTGAGGAACTCAAGAAAATTCAACCGTAATAGACTGCCTAAAAAGCCAGGGGCTGACGCATATATGTGTCAGCCCCTATTATAGAAGGAGAGTGGATATGGAGCGGGTCATGAAAGACAAAAAGGCAATCGCGCTTTTTTTGCTCCCTGCGCTTATATTGTTTACACTCATCATCATAGTGCCTTTGTTCATGTCCCTGTATTATAGTGTTCTCGACTGGAACGGCATAGGCGAACGGGTTTTTGTCGGTTTTAGCAACTATTCCGAGCTGCTGGCCGATACCAGCCGGTTTCTGCCTGCGGTACGCAATACCTTTATTTTCGCGGCGGCGTCCCTCTTTATCCAGTTGCCGTTCTCTCTGTTTTTGGCACTGGTGCTGGCTTCCAGGGTCAAAGGCGAACGGTTCTTTGTGACGGTGTATTTCATACCGGTCGTCCTCTCCGCCGTCGTCATCGGTCAGTTGTGGCTGCGGATTTATTATCCGCGCGGCGGGTTGCTGAATACCCTGCTCACAGCCCTCGGCTGGATGGACCCAACTCAGCCGAAGGCATGGCTGGGTGATATAAGCTCGGTGTTGCCGGCCGTCATGGTGCCGATTCTCTGGCAGTATGTCGGGTATCATATGCTGCTGTATTATTCCGGCATCAAATCGATTTCCCCGGATATATACGAAGCCGCCCGGATCGACGGCGCGGGCTTTTGGCAGACAGCGTTCCGAATCACCATCCCGCTCCTCAAGCCCATATTGCAGGTCAGCGTTACATTCTGTGTCGTCGGTTCGATGAAGGTATTTGATTTGGTGAAGGTCATGCTCAGCGATGGCGGGCCAGCCGGCGCCGGCGAGGTGATCACCACGCTGATGGTGCGCAGGATGTTCTATCCGTCCAACCGCTATGGTTACGGCAGCGCGATGGCCATTATCCTCATATTCCTGTGTGTCGTCCTGTATCAAGCTGTGGGGATTGTGTTCCGTGAGAGGGACGGCGGAAAAGAGCGGAAAAGGGGGCGTCTGCGTGGTTGATACCAAACGCGCCGCAAGGCTCACAGGCAGAACCCTGATGTATATCCTGCTCTCGGCATGGGCTTTCGTTCAGCTCTTCCCCCTTTACTGGATGATTACCTTTTCCCTAAAAGACAATCAGGAGATTTTCAACCTCAATCCCATAGGGCTGCCCCGTTCATGGCTTTGGTCGAACTATGAGGACGTTATCCAAAATGCGCATATGCTGAGGTATTTTGCAAACAGCCTGATTGTCGCCGCGGTAACGATCTTAACCGTAACCATTTTCGGTCTGATGGCTACCTACGCGCTGACGCGGATGGTCTGGCGCGGCCGTGCCGTTATGCGGAGTTACTTTATGCTGGGTCTGGCCCTCCCGATCCATGCCGCCCTTCTGCCCGTCTTCCTTATCCTTAAAAACATGAAAATGCTCAACAGTTATTGGGCGTTGATTCTGCCGTATTCGGCATTCGCGCTGGCCATGGGCATCCTCATATTCATTGGCTTTATTGCAGGCATACCAAAGGAGTTGGAGGAATCGGCCTGTCTTGATGGATGCACGGTATATAGCATCTTTGCCAGGATTATTCTGCCGCTGATGGCTCCGGCTATATCGGTCGTCGCGATCTTCACCTTCCTTCAAGCCTGGAACGAGCTTTTATTCGCAAGCGTATACGCGACAGATTGGCGCTATAAAACGCTTACCGTCGGTATCATGGGCATGGCCGGACAGTACCAGACAAGATGGGGGCCCATTGGCGCGGGCCTTACCATGGCCACAGTGCCGACACTGGTCATTTATATCATCCTCAGCGACAAGGTGCAAAAAAGCCTGGTGATAGGCGCAGTGAAAGGATAAGCCGCATACCCGCCGCGCGGGATAAAATATATATACGGAGGGAAGACTCATGCCGGAACTCAAAGGGAGCAGGACCGAAGCCAATCTGCTGGCGGCGTTCGCCGGAGAATCACAGGCGCGCAATAAATACACCTATTTTGCAAGCAAAGCGAAGAAGGATGGCTTTGAGAAAATTGCCGAGATTTTCTTAGAGACCGCCGATAACGAAAAGGAACACGCCAAGATATGGTTCAAACTGCTTCAAGGCGGCGATGTATCCGGGACGGCGGACAACCTCAAAGCCGCCGCCAAAGGCGAACACGAGGAATGGACGGATATGTACAAGCGTTTTGCCGAAACCGCCAAAGCGGAAGGGTTTGACCAAATCGCGCATTTGTTTGAGGAAGTCGGAAAAATCGAAAAAGCCCACGAGGAGCGGTATCTTGCCCTGCTGAAGGAAGTGGAGGAGGGCACCGTCTTCAAAGGGGGCGACGGGTGGAAATGCCGCAACTGCGGGTATGGAATCAAAAGCCCGGAAGCGCCGGAGAAATGCCCGGTCTGCAACCACCCCAAGGCATATTTTGAAAGAGTGTAAGAAAAACCCCCCTGCCGTTTAAGCAGGGGGGTTCCTATACAGCGCAAGCAAACCGGTAAGCCGGGTTCTGTCTGGCGCCAAGCGAATGCTTGACACTGAGCAACCATCTGTCTGGGCCGTTTGTTGCCAAACGGCTCAACGCCACCTGTCCGGGGACCGCCGGGCCGGCTTCTGTATGCCCCGAGTCGGTGTTGCTCCGAATAGAGTTTACGGGGCTCCCCGCTCTCACAGGGAGCCGGTGAGCTCTTACCTCGCCGTTACATCCTTACCGGACGGCAAAACCGCCCGGCGGTATTTTTTCTGTCGCACTTGTCCGCGTATTACTACGGGCGGGCGTTACCCGCTATCCTGCCCTGTGGAGCCCGGACTTTCCTCCCACACAACCCCGGCGTACATCCGGTATCGCGCGAGCGGCTGCTTGGTTTCCTTGCTTGGACAGTATACCAAAAAGAATAGCGGTTTGTCAAATACGGAAGGGCGGAAAATCTTTTGCATTCGATAAATTAATATGTTAAAATATCCATACTGCGTCCTTGGAAGGTGATGTATGAACCAAGCCTTTGAACACTATAAAGCATCCCTGCGGGGAAAAGACGTCACCGTCATCGGGCTGGGCGTCAGCAACCGCCCGCTTGTCCGGCTGTTGACAGACGCGGGCGCGTATGTTACGGCCTGTGATCAAAACGAACATATAGACCGCGCGGAATGGGACGCGCTAGGCGTCACGTTGTGGTTAGGGGAGGCATATCTGGACGGCCTGTCCGGCGATATAGTCTTCCGTACCCCCGGCCTGCGGCCCGACCACCCCGCGCTTTTGAAGGCCAAAGCGGGCGGCAGCCGCGTCACCGGCGAAATGGAAGAGTTCTTTACCCTCTGCCCGTGCCCTATCATAGGCGTGACCGGCAGCGACGGCAAGACGACCACGACCACGCTGATTGCCGAAATGCTGCGCGCCGGCGGGCATACCGTCCACCTCGGCGGTAATATAGGAACGCCGTTGCTTTCCAAAGCGGGCGGCATGGAACCGAAAGACTGCGCCGTTGTGGAGCTGTCCAGTTTTCAGCTGATGGATATGGCTCATAGCCCGCAAACCGCCGTTATCACCAATATCACACCAAACCATCTGGATTGGCACCGCGATATGGAAGAATACATAGAGGCAAAACGCAACATACTGAACTGGCAGGATGAGGACGGCCTCGCCGTGCTCAACGGGGATAACCCGGCGACGGAAAAGCTGCGCGGCAAAGGGCGCACGGTCTATTTCGGCGGAAGCCGGATTGTAGACGGCATAATCGACGGGTTTCTGCCGCTTGACATGATTAAGCTGCGCGGGTATTATCAGGTGGAAAATGTCCTTGCCGCCCTGTCGGCGGTTCGGGACACGGTATCGGAGGACGCGATCCGGCAGGTAGCGGCGTCTTTCTCCGGTGTACCCCACCGCAACGAGCATGTCGCCACGGTAGACGGCGTGGATTATTATAACAATTCCATCGGTTCCAGCCCGGCGCGTACGGCGGCGACGCTGCGGGCGCACGGCGGGCCGGTATTGCTAATCGCGGGCGGGCGGGATAAAAACATCCCGTTTGACGGGCTGGCCGCTCTCTTCCCCGCTCATGTGAAACGGCTCTATCTTATCGGAGAGGCGGCGGACGCCATAGAGCGCGCGGCGGCTGACGTACCCGGAGCGCCGCCGACGGAGCGCTGTGACGGGCTGGAGGACGCGGTCACTCGCGCGCGCCATGCGGCGAAACCGGGAGACACGGTCTTGCTCAGCCCGGCCTGTACTGCCTTTGACGCCTATAAAAATTTTGAGGAACGCGGCAAACATTTTGTAGAAATTGTGACATCATTCACATAAGGGAGTGGATACGTTGGATGTAAAAGAGACGCTGTTCGCGCTGTCGCGGGCGGCGGGGCCGGTGGGCTTCGAGAGCGCCGCCGCGCAAAAGGCAAAGGAACTGCTAGAGCCGCTGGCCGACGAGGTCAGAATTGACCGTCTGGGCAATGTGCTGGCATGGGTCAGGTCGAAGAAAGCAGGGGACAAGCCTGTTGTATTGCTGGACGCGCACCTGGACGAAGTGGGGATCATGGTCACGGGCGAAAAGGACGGGTTTTACACCTTTAGCACAATGGGCGGCATCGATCCCCGCATCCTGCCCGCCTGTGAGTTCTGCTTGCTGACAGACCCCGTGACGCCCGCCATTGTAGCCTGCCTGCCGCCGCATGTGCTGAAACCGGGCGATTCCGACAAGACACAAAAAACGGAGGACCTGTTCCTGGATACGGGCGGCGTCCCCGTTGAGGTTGGGACGCCGGGTGTTTTTGCCCGGGAGCCTGTTTCAATGGGGTCGCTGGTGTCGGGAAAAGCGTTCGACGACCGCGCTTGTTTTGTCGCCATTCTGCGGGCGTTGGAGCATATTGACCGGGAAGCAATGAATGTAGACCTCGTGGTTTGTGGAAGCGCGCAGGAGGAGGCCGGAGGCCGGGGGGCGTTGACGGCGGCCTATGGCGTCATGCCCGACATGGCGGTGATTGTCGATGTGACGCACGGCTCCACGCCCGACTCACCCGCGCTGGGGACATATAAGCCGGGCAGCGGAGTTTGCGTAAACAAAGGCCCCGACTGCAACCGTACCCTTACGCAAACATTGATAGAGATTGCCAAAGCCAAGGACGTCCCGCACCAGATCGAGGTCAGCTGCGGCATGTCCGGCACCAACGCGACGGAGTTCCAAAATTCGCGCGAAGGCATATGCACGGCGGTCCTGTCGATTCCGTTGCGGTATATGCACACACCGGCGGAAGCGCTCAACATAGAGGACATAGAATCCTGCGCGAAGCTCATCGGACTGTGGGTGATGACGTTATGATAGACTTGTTGAAGCAGCTCTGCTCCTTAGACGGCGTTTCCGGCTGGGAAGACGAGGTACGCGACCACATCCGTAAAACTGCCGGGCCGTTTGCCGACGAGATACGCGAGGATACGATGGGGAACCTTCTCGTTTTTCGGAAAGGCGCGAAGAATGAGAAAACCGTTATGATTGCGGCGCATATGGACGAGGTAGGCTTGATGGTGCGCGGCGCGACCGACGACGGGTATCTGAAGTTCGGAACGGCCGGCGGCATAGACAGGCGGCTGCTGTTTGGCAAAACCGTGCGCTGCGGGCAGAAGAAGCTGCCTGGCGTGATCGGCATTAAAGCCGTGCACCTGTCAAAGCCGCAGGAGAGGGACTCTGTCCCGCAGATTACGGATATGTATATCGACATCGGGGCGTCTTCCAAGGACGACGCTTTGAAAAAGGTGCCGCTGGGCGAGGTTTGCGCCTTTGCTACCGAACCGGTAGAGTTCGGTAAAGGATTCCTCAAAGCCAAAGCGATCGATGACCGGGTGGGTTGTGCCGTCCTGTTGCGCCTGCTGGAAGAGCGGCCCGTCTATGACACATGGTTTGCTTTCACCGTACAAGAGGAAGCCGGGTTGCGCGGCGCGTATACGGCGGCTTACGCGCTGAAACCCGACATGGCGCTGGTCGTCGAAGGGACGACCGCCGCCGACCGCCCCGGACTCAAAGGCGCGGAGCGCGTGTGCGCTCCCGGGGAAGGCGTGGTGCTGTCGTATATGGACGGCACGACGGTTTATGACCGCGATTTATTTGAGAAGATGCGCTCTTTAGCCGACAAACATCAAATCCCGTGGCAGCTCAAACGCGCTGTGGCGGGCGGTACCGACGCGGGGGCTATCCAGCGCAGCCGGTGCGGCGTACCGGTGGCAGGGCTGGCGGCGGCCATGCGGTACATCCACGCGCCGGTATCGGCAGTCTCCCTGGAAGACTGTGAGAATCTATATAGGCTTGCGAAAGCCTTTTTGGAGGGTTAATCGTGTTGAATGTATTTGAAACTCAGCAGAAACTGGCGGCCGCGTTCGGCCCGTCCGGGCAGGAAAACGATGTCGCAAACATCATTGCCGAACTTGCGAAACCATTTGCGGATGAAGTCTATACAGATCGTTTGGGAAATCTGATAGCTTGCAAAAAAGGCGAGGGGCAGGCCAAGGTGATGTTTTCGGCGCATATGGACTCCTTGGGCCTAATCGTAACCCACATCGACGAAAATGGCTTCCTTTGGTTCTCCAATATCGGCGGGCTTGCCCTATGGCGTATCTACGGCTCGGTGGTGCGCTTTCGGAACGGTACGCGCGGTATCGTATTCATCCATGGGAAAGCCGATCCCAAAGAGCCAAAGCTGAGCGATTTATACATCGACATTGGTGCGAAAGATGAAACGTCGGCGAGGAAAAAGGTACAAATCGGCGATGTGGCCGTCTTCGACCAGCCCGCGTTCCTGATGGGGGACGGTTTGCTGGCGTCGCCGTACTTAGACGACCGCATTGCCTGCGTTATCCTGCTGGCGGCGATGCAGGAACTTCCTAAAACTGCGAATGACCTGTATTTCGTGTTCTCTTCTCAAGAAGAATTGGGGATTCGGGGCGCCAAAACAGCGGCGTACGGTATCGACCCGGATTACGGTATTGCCGTTGACGTGACAACATCCGGCGACATTCCCAAGTATAAGCCAAAAATGGAATGCAAGCTGCACGGCGGCGCGGCAATCAAGATCATGGACGCGTCGGTCATCTGTCACCCGCATGTGGTGCAATGGCTGGAGGACGTCGCGGACCGTGAGGGCATTTTACACCAGCGGGAGATATTACAGCAAGGCGGCACCGACGCGGGCGCCATCCATGTCACGCGCTCGGGTGTATACACGGGCGCCATCTCCATCCCGACGCGCTATATCCACAACCCGGTGGAAATCTGCGCGCTGGACGATGTGGACGCCTGTATAAGGCTCGTGCGCGCCGCGTGCGACATATCGTTATGACGCGCCTGCATATCATCATATCAAAACACAAGACCCTGCTGCTCTACCTGATTGCGGGCGGACTGACGACACTGGTCAATTATGTCATATTTTTCGCATTAATGCTCGCGCTGGGCGAGGAGTTTAACTTTATGGCCATGTTGTCGGAGGAAAGCGGCAACCCGGCGGTGTTTAACATCGCAAACACAGTGGCCGTAGTGGGTGCGGTGATATTTGCTTACTTCATTAACAAACTAATGGTCTTTCAGACAAAATGTGAGAATTTTAGAGACCTTATACGGGAGATAACAGCCTTTTTCACATCCCGCGTCGTGACCATGCTGTTTGAGATCGGGGCCTGCGCATTCCTTGTAACCCTGCTGGGATTCCCGGAATTCTCAACGAAACTGGGCGTCACGGTTGTAGTCATCCTTCTCAATTATTTGCTGTCGGTAACGATTGTGTTTCGCAAAAAGGAGAAATGAAATAATGAGAAATGCCCCGCCGGAATGGCGGGGCATTGTTATGATATGAAGATTATCCCATTTTATTGAACACGATAATGCTCTCCTGGCGCTGGAAGTTGTCCTTGGGGGCGAACCTGCCGCCGAGCTTGCCGCTCATCACCTCGCTATGCCCCACATAGTTCAGCGCGTCGGGAAGCCATTGCGCCGCGTCAATGTCGGTAAACCCGAAATCCGACGTGTCCTCCTTGAATGTGCCTACGATCCTGCATATCTTCATCAGCATGATCGCCGCCTGTTCACGGTCAAACCGCGTGTTTACGCCGAATACGCCGGGGGTGGTGCCCGCCGTGATGTCCAGTCTTGCGGCTGTGAGCACATCATCATCCGATGTGTCGGTGAAGGTTCTGTCTGCGTGTTCGGGCTTGCCGTGCTTTGCCAGCAGTTCGGCGTTGGTCATCTTGGTATGGGTCCGCAGCCAACTCAAGGCGAGGGTGACGAACTCGCCGCGGGTAATGTCGGCTTTGTAGTTGTTTTGCAGGGTAGCGGGGAGGAAGCCTTTGCTGTAGGCTTGCTGGATGTGGTCATGCGCCCAGCCGTCGGCGGTGGTTAGGTTGGGGACTTCAGCGGACGGCTCCGGTTCGGGCTCCGGCTCGGGTTTGCTGGGGCCAAGCGCCTCTTGCAGCAGGGCGTCGCGGGTTTTGGGGTCATTGTATCTGCCCGCCAGATACCCGTCGGGGTCGGCAACGGCGTAAAAGGCGTGTTTGGCGTTGAAGCTGCCGTCAAACAAGAGCGGATTGCCCTGTCTCCGCCAGCTGGCAGTATCCTCCAGTCCCCAGAACGTAACGCGTTCAATATGCTCACTGTATTTTTGATACAACTGGAAGAGCTGGGCGTAAAGCCGCGCTTGTTTTTTCTCTTCTTCTTCAGTCAAAGCGATATACCCGTCCCAGCGTCCGGCGGGGATATCCAGCTCGGTTACGCTGATAATCGCGCCGGTTTGAGCAAAGCGTTTGATAGTGGCTTCGACATTGTTGACATTGAGAGCGCTCGTCCAAAAGTGAGACTGCATCCCCAGCCCCTCGATCAAGAGGCGTCCGGGTTCGGTGTTCCGGCTGTCGGTCTTCCACTGCGCGTTTAACTCTTCAGTCATACGCGCGATGGCCTCGCGCTTGCCGCTGTACTCCTCATTGAAATCGTTGTAATACAGTATAGCGCCGGGGTCGGCCAGACGGGCGAACACAAAGGCGTCGTAGATATAGTCGGCGCCACTCTCTCCTTTGGCTTTGTCCGCGCCGTTTTCATATGCCTCGTACCACCGGGAATGCTCATAGGTATTCCCGCCCTTGCGGAGCGCGTCCCGCCAGTTCGCCGGGACGCTGTTGACGCCGGTCTCGAAGGCTTCATTGACGACATCCCAGGAAGTGAGCTTACCTGCGAAATGCTTTGCGACAGTATTGATATAGTCCTCCAAGTTGGCCTTAGCCTGCGCGCGGGTGGCGCCTTGGTTCAGCCACACCGCCGACTGTGAGTGCCATACCAGCGTATGGCCAATGACATCGATCCCGGCGCCGGAGACCGTTTCTATCATCTTATCAGCCGTACCGAAGCTATAAGAGCCCTTGGAAGTCGACATATATTGGGGCTTCATGGCATTCTCCCCGGTCAGCACATTGAAGTGCCGCTTGAGCAGATCAAAACGCCTGTCCGCCACATTTGATTTTGTATAATCAGACGACCCTGAAAAAATGTTGCCTACAAGGAAATGGCCTTTGTAAATCTCATGCAATGAAGGCAATTGAAGGCTTTTGGCCATGCCGTCCGAAGCCGAGGCTAATGGAAGGGATACGGTGGTTAAAGCGATTGCCAGTAGGATGGCCGCGACGCGCAGGGCGGGTTTTTGCTTTGTCATCTGTGAGTCCTCCTAATTAATCCATTTTATTGAACACAATGATACTCTGCTGCCGGGAAAACGTCCCCTTGGGGTCAAAGACCTTGGCGGTGGCGCTGACGCCGTCCATGATGCCCGCCCCGCCTACATAATCTATGGCGTTATGCGCCCAATCGGCGGCGGCTGACATATCGGTAAATGCAAACGGCTCCGCGTTCGCGGTGCTTTGCCCGAGCACCTCCATGACTTTGCACAGCATGACCGCCGCCTGCTCACGGCTGAATGGCTGCTCCACGCCGAACCGCCCGCCACCGACGCCCGCCGTGATGTCCAGGCTTGCGCCGGCGAGGATGATGGGATCGTCTGTATCGGAGAAGGTACTCTCTTCACCGCCGCGCTCTTTGACAAGCTCCCCGGCGGTTTTCCCGGTTTTATACTCCAGCCATCGTACCGCGAGTGTGACAAACTCGCCGCGCGTGACGGGCTGCGCGTAAGAACCTTGCAGCTCTTCAGGGATGAAGCCTTTGGCCAGCGCTTCCGTGATATGGCTATGCGCCCAATCATCGGCGCTGTCCAGCGGGCCGCCGCCGATTTTGAGCAGCCCCCACTTGCCGTCACGGGCATACAGCGCGGTCCGGGGCGTATCCGGCGCGGTCAAGGTGCCCTCAAACCGCCATGTGACAGACGATACAGGTTCGCCGCCAGGGGTGATGAAACGGTATACGCCGCCGTCGCCCACCAGCGCTATGCCGCCTGCAAAGCCGTTCGCGTCGTCATATTGCGCCGGGACGGCCAACTGCCCGGTAGCATCTATGTAGCCATATAGACCGCCGGAGCCGACGACGGCATATCCTTCGGAGAACAGGTCGGCATAGTCCCAGACAAAGGGGACGGCTGTATATCCGGTCTGGTCGATATAGCCCCACTTACCGTCTTTCCGCACGGCGGCAAGGCCGTCGCGGAAGACCTGATGGCGGTAATCCGCGCTGTCGGCCATGAAATCGTCGTATTGCGGCTGGATGACCATGCTGCCCTGTTTGTTGATGAAACCCCATTTGCCGCCCTGTTTGACAGGGGCCAGCCCGTTGTGGAACGGACGCGCGTCTTCAAATTGAAACGGTATCGCCACGTTGAAATCCGTGTCCACATACCCGTTTAGCTCCGTGCCGTTCTTGGTAATCCAAAACGGCAGCAAGCCGTCGCTGAAGAGGATGCCGCAGTCCCAATGGCCGGCCTGCGCCGCTTCGGGCGGGAGCGACACGGCTGACGCTTTGCCTGTGGGATCAAGCAAAACCAGCCCGCCGTTGGCATGGCCTATGGCGACCCCGCCGGAAAAGTTGTGGCCCCATTCGGCGGAGAAAACCTGCCTGCCCTGCCTGTCGATATAAAATACCCGGGTCTGGCCATAGATGATCGCAAGCCCCTCGCGGAAATCGCGCACATCGCTGACCATCTCGCCCGCGCACGCGGCTTGCAGTGTTTCGGGAGAAATGGCCGTTTTGCCGTTTTCGTCCAGATACGTGAATTTGCCGTCCCGGAGCGCCCAGATCAGGCCCTCCGACAGTACGCCAAGCTCATCATAAACCGCCTGTGTCATGATGTCCAAGCGCGTCTGCGCCCCGTCCGCGGACACGGCGGGAAGCGCCGCCAAAAGCAGCGCGGCGGCCAGCAAAACCGCCAGGAAACCCTTTTTCACGCGTCCAACCCCTTCCTGTACTGTACAGATTATACATCCAACAGAGGGCGCTCGTCAATGCCAAAGACCGATGTATCGTGATATGATTGACATTCCACGCGCGCGCGGGTATAATAGACCTCGTTGCGGCAGGTAGGAGGTGACGTATGCCGATCAAGATCCCCGACACATTGCCGGCGCGCGGTGTGTTGGAGAGGGAGAATATATTTGTCATGACCAGCTCACGGGCGACCTCACAGGACATTCGCCCCTTGCGGCTTGTCATCCTCAACCTCATGCCCACCAAGGTAGTCACCGAGACGCAGCTTTTACGCTGGCTGTCCAACACGCCGCTGCAAATCGAGATAGAGCTTTTGCAGACCGCCACCTATACGCCTAAGAATACCGATCCAAGCCATTTATTGGCAAATTATACCACATTTTCGGAAATTCGCGGCAAGCGATATGATGGTATGATCGTCACCGGCGCGCCGGTGGAGCTGCTGCCCTTTGAACAGGTCGCCTATTGGGACGAACTCTGTGAGATTATGGAGTGGAGCAAGACGCATGTGACCTCCACCTTCCATATCTGCTGGGCGGCGCAAGCGGCGCTGTACTATCACTACGGCATCCCTAAGTACGCGCTGGAAAAAAAACTGTTCGGCGTCTTTGAGCATAGCGTAGAAGACCCGCTCTGCCCGCTGACGCGCGGTTTTGACGATGTCTTCCTCGTCCCCCATTCGCGGTGCACCGAAACGAAGACGGAGGATGTGGCGGCGGTACCGGAACTGGCGGTTCTTTCCCGGGTGAAAGACGGGGACCTGTATATGGCCATGAGCCGGGACGGGCGGCAGGTATTTGTCATCGGGCATTCCGAGTATGACGCGGAGACGCTGGCGCTGGAGTACCGCCGCGATACGGAAAAAGGGCTGGATGCCGCCATCCCCGTAAACTATTTTCCGCGAAACGACCCCGCGCAGACCCCGCGCAAGACATGGCGCAGCCACGCGCAGCTGCTTTACAGCAACTGGCTGAACTATTATGTGTATCAAACCACGCCGTATGATTTAGAAAGCGGATCAAATGAAGGAGGAAAAAGATGAACTATCAAAATCCATTCCAAGGGAGCATCAAACCGCCCGACATGGACAAGGTCAAGAAGGCCGGGCGCCGCTTTACCCCCGTCATCGTCGGGCTTCTCATCCTGCTTGTCCTCGGATTCAACTGCGTTTATACCCTCAACAACGGTGAAGAGGCTGTCATCACGCGCTTTGGGAAGCACATCAAAACCGAGGTGACGTCGGGGTTGAAGTTCAAGCTCCCCTTCGCCGACACCGCGCATATCGTCAATGTCGCGGGCATACGGCGCATGGAGTTCGGCTTCAGGGAGTATGACGTCCCCGCCAGCGCTGCGGAGACCCTGGCCGAAGCCCTCATGCTGACCGGAGAGATCAGCCGCGTCAACGGCCTTGTCAACGCCGACTGGGTCATCCAGTACCGTATTTCCGACAGCTATAATTACACCTTTAAGGTGCAAAGCCCCGAAGACACGCTGCGCTCTGTCACACAGGCGGCTTATAGGCGTATTGCCGCCGCCTATCCCCTCGACGCCATCCTGACCGACCGCAAGGATGACATTCAGTTAGAGGTCAGGCGCGATTTACAGGGGATCTGCGACAAATACGAAATGGGTGTGGAGATCACATCCGTAAACCTTCAGGACGCCTCGCCGCCCGACGAAGTGCGCGAAGCCTTCCTTGACGTGACTCGTGCCCTTGAAGACAAGGAAGCCAAAACCAACGAGGCGGAACGGTATCGAAACGAAGAGGAACCGCGCGCCAGAGGCCGGGCCGCCGCCGCCATCAACGAAGCCGAGGCCTATAAAGAGAAACGTGTCAACGAAGCCCACGGCGCCGTCGCGCGGTATAAAGCCATCGAGGAAGAGTACCGCAACCAGCCCGACATCATGCGCACACGGCTTTACTTGGAGATGATTCGCGAGGTCATGCCGAAGATCGAGAAGGTTTACTTCCTCGACCAGACATCAGGCGGCCTCTTGGAAATTCTCCATCTCGGACAGTAAGGGGGGATTGGAAATGAGTGAGAATGCAAACGCCAATATGGGAAAAAACACGAGAAAATTCATCATCGTCGTCGCCGTCGCGGCCATCCTGCTGATCGTCGCTTCCAATGCCTTCTTTTACTTGGAGGAGGGCGAGTCAGCGCTGGTGCAGCGTTTCGGGAGGATCGAAAGCGTATATATGCGCGAGGCCTCCAATACGGTCAGGACGCAAATCGAAAACCGCGGCGTATCCCTGCATATAGGCACGGGCTTGAAGCTGAAAGTTCCGTTCATTGACAATGTGATCAAATACCCGTCCAAACTCATCCTGTATGATTCCCCGCCGACCGAGGTCCTCACCCTTGACAGGCACAGGCTGTATTTCGACAATACCGCCCAATGGCGTATCGAAAACCCCCTGTTATTTTACGAGGCGCATAACAATATCAACAACGCCAAGAGGCGTATCGACGACGTTCTCTATTCCGAAATGCGCATCAGCGTAGGCCGGCTCAACTCCTATGTGCTTATCAGCGACCGCGAGTTATCGGGGCAGATGCTGCTGGATATGGCTGACGCGGTCAATGCCAATTTCACCCAGCGCGGCGAGGGCATCAGTATCGTAGACATCCGTATCAAACGCACAGACCTGCCCAGCGAGACTTATAACAGTATTTACAACCGCATGAACACCGAACGCCAGCGCGTCGCCGCCGAGTATCGCTCGGAAGGCGATGAGATTCTGCTTGACGTCGTGTCCCAGACCGACCGCGCGGTCATCTCCATCACCTCGCAGGCGGAGCGCCAAGCCGAAGAGATCCGCGGCGAGGGCGACAGCGAAGCCGCGCGCATCTACAACGAAGCGTACGGCCGCGATCCAGAGTTCTTTGAGTTTTACAACCTGCTCGACACCTATCGCCTGACGGTGGGCAACCGCTCGACCCTGATCGTTCCGCTGGACAGCCCGTTTGCCAAATACCTGCTCGGCATCACGCCGGGAGCAGCACAGGCTGTGGCTGCACCCCCTGTAATATTTGAGGAATAAGCTCCGGGATCATCTCCATACCGGCGACGAGGCTGGCGGGTTTGCCGGCCGCGTCGTCTTGGCGGTAGGGGACGAAGTAGACATGCTTTCGGGACATTAGCGCCGCGATATTCGGCGCGGAGCCGCTCAGCCCGTCATTGGTTGAAAGGGCGAGAAGCAAGGGCCGCCCGTTGCGCAGGTGGCTCTTGCAAGCCATTGTGACCGTCCCGTCGGTGATGCCGTGCGCCAGCTTCGCCAGCGTATTCCCGGTGGCGGGGGCGACGATCAGCAGATCAAGCAAGCCTTTGGGGCCTATAGGCTCCGCCTGCGCGATCGTGCGGATGGCGGCCCGGCCTGTGATTTCCTCCGCCTTGAAGACCCAATCGGCGGCTTTGCCGAAGCGGGTATCGGTTTGGCAGGCGGCTTCGGAGAAGACGGGCGTGACCTCCTCACCGGTTAGCACCAGCGCTTTCAATACACCCAGGGCGCGCTCAAAGGTGCAGAAGGAGCCGCAGAAAGCCCAGCCTATCCTCATAAACCGACGCCCCTTTCCGCTAAGATCCTGCCCAGTACCAGCCGCATATACCGCGCGGCGCTCTCCGGCGCGCATTTGCCCGGCAGGCTCAACGCCCAGCGGCAGCGAAGCCCGAGGCGTTCGGCGGCTTTGAAATCGGTTCCGCCGGGCGCCGAGGCTAAATCTATGATCACGCAGGACTGTTTTACCTCCCGCAGCCGCGCCGAAGTCAGCGTCAGGTGCGGCACGGTGTTGAAAATCACATCATATCGGTGCAGTGTCCCATCCAGCTTTAAGGTATGGTTCGCGCGTATGCCGTGGGCGTCCATCCACGAGAAATCCGAATCCTTACGGGCCGACGCGGTGACGGCCGCCCCGAGTGCCGACAGGTTTTTGCACAGCAGTTTGCCGATACGCCCGTAGCCGACGACAAGCGCTTCACACCCGTGCAACGTGACCGGCATTTCGCTCATCGCAAGCTCTAGCCCCCCCTCCGCCGTGGGGATGGCGTTCAAAACGGCAAAATCCTCGCGCGATAAAAAGTCCTCGCCAGTCACCAGCGTCTGCTTATCGCGCAAAAAGCCGTTGAACAGGTCGCCCGCCATCCCTTTGACGGGCAGGACAATCACGTCGCCGAAAGCCGCCGCCTCGGCTATCTCCTCTTGCAAAAAGAGGCGCGCCTCGCGCCCCTCTTCCGTTAGTATTTCACAAAGCCGCGCGTTGCGCGGATCGCCGCCCATGATGGAGAACCGCACCCCCGACCGCCCCCTTGATTGTTTCTGCGCTATCCTATGCGGCTCAAACGTCAAGAGTGCGCTCATACAGCACCGCCGCGATCTCTTTGGCGGCGTCCAGATTGCGGTAAGCGCGCTGTTTTGCGGAGATGTGCTTGAGGCCCGCGGCGTTGTTCGCGAGAAGCCCCCGGAGCAGTGACGCGAGCTTCCTGTAGTCGGGGCAGGAGACCCCCAGTTCCCGCATCTGAGCAAACTCAGGATTGCGCTCCTCCTGTCCAGGAAGCCCCCCGGTGAGGATGAGCGGCGTGCCGCAGACAATCGCCTCCATCATGCTGTTCGGGCTGGCGCGCACAAGCGCGACGTCGGCTTCCATCATGTAGTCCTCCACGTTTGTGCAGAACCCAAGAATGCGGACCCGCTTGGCGTGGGGCGCCAGAGATTGTGTCAAGGATTGATGCAGCCGCTTGTTCCGGCCGCAGATGATTGTGATATGAGCGTCGAAATATCTCAGCAGTGTTTGGGCAATATTGCGCAGGTTTCCCGGGCCGTCGCCGCCGGACATCAGAAGGCACTGCAACGGCCGGCTGCCGTCATACGGTTCTTTTGACCGGTTACGCGCGGCTTCGGTGAAGGCCTTACGGGTAGGGAAGTCGCACAGATGCAGCTTTTCATGGGAGACGCCGTGCGCCAGGCTGGCAAAAAAGGAATCCATGCCGGGGCAGAAGATGACGTCGGCGCGGTTATCCGCCCATAACGGGTGTATGTCCACCAAATCAGCCAGCATGATGGCGAACGGGATGGTAAGCCCCCGCCCGGCCAGCGCGTTGAGGGCGGTGCCGTTGAAAAAGGGGTGGATGGAGAGGATCAGCCCCGGCGGCTGCTTTTGCAGGGTTTCTAGGAACCTCTCGCGCAGCAGCGGCGATATGGTCTTCACCAAACGCTGCGGGTTACGCGTCGTGCCTTTATAGGAGAGCTTCCATACCTGTTGGGCGTGCCGTGCCATGGTCCCGTAAAGGCCGCTGGCTTTGACCGCGAAATCGCCAAACAGCGAAAACGCGTCTATGGTTTTAACCTCCACGCCCTCCAAACGCTCCAGCTGCTCGGTGAGCGCGCGCGCGATGCTGGCGTGGCCGTGCCCCGTACGGTTGGCCGAAAGAATCAGAATCCTCTTCACTCTGGGTCAGCGGGGCTGTCCGCCTCCGTTTCGGCCGCTTCGGCGCGGTATTTGTCCAGAATGGAGTTTTCGAGCATGGCCCGCGCCTCGGCGCTGATGGGATGCACGATGTCGCGGAACGTGCCGTCGGCAGCCTTGCGCGACGGCATGGCCAAAAAGAGCCGTTCGGGTCCGTCAATCACCTTGATGTCATGCACGACGATCTGGTTATCGAACGTCACCGATACGACGGCTTTCATCCGCCCGCTTTCCTGTGTCCGATTGATTTTGATTTGCGTGATGTTCATGGCGCAGCCTCCTTGTCTTTATTTTCACCAGTCTGACATATACTATAAGCAGAAATAATTGGGAGGGGTTCCCGGATGGAAACAATCACGGCGTTGCTGGAGCCCGGCCGCAGGGCGCATCTTATCGGTATCGGCGGGGTGTCGATGTCGGCTCTTGCCGAAGTGCTCGCGGGACGCGGGCTTATCATCACCGGCTCCGACCGGCAGGAGAGCGAAACGCTTGCCCGCCTGCGCGGACAGGGGATTTTGATCGAAACGGGGGAAAGCGGCCTGTATATGCCGGGGGCCGACGTCGTAATCCGCACCGCCGCCGCTCGTGAGGACAACCCGGAGGTGATGGAGGCCAGGCGTTTGGCGCTGTCATTGATCGAGCGCGCGGACGCGTGGGGAGAGCTGATGCGCGGCTACAAACATTCCATATGCGTCGCGGGGACGCACGGGAAGACGACCACAACGGGGATGCTGGCTCATATCGCCGTCGAAGCGGGAGCCGACCCCACCGTGATGATGGGCGGGCGTTTGCCGCTGTTTAACGCGGGACACAGGGCAGGGCAGGGGGACATGATTATCGCCGAAGCCTGTGAATATTGCAATTCCTACCACCGCTTTGTCCCGACGACGGCGGTCATACTCAACATCGACGCCGACCATCTCGACGTTTTTTCCGGGCTGGATGAAGTAATGGATTCCTTCAAGACCTTTGCCGGGCTTGTGCCGCGAGACGGCGGAACCATTGCCGCCAACGGGGACGACGAGAATACGCGCCGCGCGCTCGCTGGGCTTGACCGCCGCGTCGTGTGGTTTGGAAAAGGATGCGATATCCGCCCGGCCAAAGCGGTTAGCAATCGCGGGCGGTATTCCTTCACCGTTATGGCGGATGGGAAGCCCTACGCCAATGTCCGGCTCAAAGTCCCAGGGAAACATAATATGTCCAACGCGCTGGCGGCGGTGGCGGCGGCTTATGTCAACGGCTTGCCCGGCGACGCCGTGGAGCGCGGGCTATCCGCGTTTACCGGCGCGGGCCGGCGTATGGAATGGCTCGGGTCTGTCAATGGAGCGGATGTATATGACGACTACGCGCACCACCCGTCGGAGGTCGCCGCCACTCTCGATGCGGCGCGGCAGATGGGGTACAGACGGGTGATATGCGTCTTTCAGCCGCACACCTATACCCGTACGAAAGCATTTTTTGAGGAGTTCGCCGCGGCGCTGTCAGGCTTCGACAAGGCCTACCTAACCGATATCTACGCCGCGCGGGAAAACGACCCGGGCGATATATCCTCTTTGATGCTGGCGGACAAAATCCCTCATGCGGTGTATCAAAAAGAGTTTGGCGAACTGGCCAAAGCCGTGTTGAGCGATGCCCGCCCGGGCGACCTCATCATCACAATGGGCGCGGGCAATATCAATGAACTAGGACCTCATCTGACGGCGGCGCGATAGGTTCATTGTGCCGTCCTGCATGTCGTTGATCATATCCAGGCTCTTGCCCGTGCCGTAGACGACACAGGAAATGGCTTCGTCGGCGACGTGCGTCACAATGCCGGTCTTGGCCTCGATCAGCTTGTCAAAGCCCCACACAAGGCTGCCGCCGCCGGTCATCACAATGCCGTTATTGGCGATGTCGGCCACCAGCTCCGGCGGGGTGCGCTCCAGAACGGAGTGTATCGCCTCGATGATGCGGGTGGATACTTCCTCCAGCGCGTCGATCATGTCGTTGGAACTCACGGTAAAGACACGCGGCAAACCGGTCAGCAGGCAGCGGCCTTTGGCTTCGATCACCTTTTCCTCCGGGCGGGGGAAGACGCAGCCGATGTTGACCTTAAGCTCCTCGGCGGTGCGCTCGCCGACCAATACATTGTGCTTGCGGCGGATATATTTGACGATGGACTCGTCGAACTGGTCGCCCGCGATCTTGATTGAGGTGGATTCCACAATCCCTTTGAGCGAGATGACCGCCACATCCGTCGTACCGCCGCCGATGTCTACGACCATGTGCCCGCAGGGCTTGGAAATGTCCAGCCCCGCGCCGATGGCGGCTGCCACAGGCTCTTCGATAAGGTAGACGCGCCGCGCCCCGGCTTGCAATCCCGCGTCGATGACGGCGCGCTCCTCGACCTCGGTGATGCCGCTGGGCACGCAGATGACGATGCGCGGCTTCAAAAAGTGGAAGCCGGAAACCTTGCGTAAGAATTCCTTAATCATACGCTCGGTCATTTCATAGTCGGAAATCACGCCCTCGGAAAGCGGGCGCAATGCCACGATATTGCCGGGGGTCCGCCCCAGCATCTTCTGTGCTTCGGTTCCAGCCTTCAAGAGCTTGCCGGTCGTCTTGTCTATGGCTACCACGCTTGGCTCGCGCAAAACGATGCCCTTGCCCTTGACATATACCAAAATGCTCGCCGTCCCGAGGTCGAGCCCTATATCCTTTCTGAACACTGTCGGTGTCACACCTCTCTCTTTCGTTGCGGTTTCATTATATATTCCCAGTGCCTGCCATTGCAAGCGTTTTCAAAAAATAATCCGGTAATTTTGAAAAAAATCTCAATTCCCTGCCCTTTCGCGGGTGAATGAACGCCAATTCCCGGGCGTGCAGACACTGCGCGTCCAGCCCTAGCTCACCCGGCTTGCCGCCATAACGGGTATCGCCCGCCAGCGGGTGGCCAATGTGCGACATGTGGACGCGTATTTGGTGCGTACGCCCTGTTTCGAGCCTGCACTCGATATGGGTATAGCCGTTATACCGCACCAGCACCCGCCCGTGCGTCACGGCCTCCCGCCCATCGGGCAGGACGGCCTGTTTTTTACGATCTATGGGGTGCCGGCCGAGCGGGGCGCGGATAGAAAATGTTTCCTGCCGTATATTGCCACGCGCGAGGGCTTCGTATACACGCGTTACCTCGCGCTTTTTCAGCGCCGCCGACAGCGCCGTATGCGCCATATCGCATTTGGCTATGACCATCAGCCCTGAGGTGTCCTTGTCTAATCGGTGGACGATGCCCGGGCGCTTGACGCCGCCAATCCCGGAAAGGCTGTCGCCGCAATACGCCAGAAGCGCGTTGACCAGCGTGCCGCTTTCATGTCCCGGCGCGGGGTGGACGACCAGGCCGCGCGGCTTGTCGATGACCAGCAGGTCGCCGTCCTCGTACACAACGGTAAGCGGGATGTCCTCCGGCAGCGCCTCGGAGGGGGCGGGCTCCGGCTCGTCCACAACGATGACCTCACCGGCCGATACCCGGTGCTTCTTTCTAGCGGTAAGGCCGTCAACGGTGACGCGGTCTTGTACAATCAGCCGTTCAATCGCGCTGCGGGACAGCGGGCCGACCGACGCGAGGTATACGTCAATGCGCGGGCGGACGGGGGCGGCTGCCCCCGCGTCAACGATTCGTGTCCACAGAGGCATCGGGTCCCTTCTTTCTCGCGTCAAGGAGTATATACAAACAGAAACACGCGCCGCCTACGGTGACGAATATATCGGCCACGTTAAAGATAGCAAATCTCACAAAGGTGAACTCGAACATGTCGATGACATATCCCCGCCAGACGCGGTCGATCAGGTTGCCCACCGCGCCGCCCAGCACACACGATAGGCTGATGACGCCAAACGGGTGCGCCACCCACTTTTTGCAGACGGCGAAGATAATCGCCGCCGCCGCCAGTGTCGAGGCCGTGACAAGAAACCAGCGGGCGCCGCCCCCGCTGAGCAAGCCAAATGCCGCGCCGGTATTAAGGGTATACGTGAGATCGACGCCGGGAATAAAGGGTTGTGAGGGACGGGACAGTGATGAAGAGATATACCACATTTCCATCCACAGATGCTCCTTCGCCCACCACTTGACCCACTGATCCAGCGCGACGATGGGCACCGCCAGCAGCAGCCACAGTTTTCTCATTCGGTAACCGCCTTCGCGCAACGCGCGCACAGTGTCGGATGATTGGGATTTGCGCCGATTCCGTTGTTCACTGTTAACTGTTCACTGTTCACTGAAAAATACCCCCAGCAGCGTTCGCACTTGCCGCCCTCTGCGCGGAAGACTTCAACCGAAAGCGCATTGCCTTTGACAAGCGTCAGCGCCGACACGATACAGCACTTTTGCAGCAATCCGACATGCGGCAGCAGTTTGTCATACAGCGCCTCATCCAGCGTGACCGTGACGGCGGCCTCCAGCGGTTTGCCAATGGTTTTATTGTTTCGCGCGTTCTCCAGCGCTTTGTTGACGGCGGGACGCACCTCGTCAAAGATGAGATTCACGACCTCTATAGAGCGGGCACAAAGCTCGCTTTCTGAATCATTTTTACCCGGACATTCGCTGCGGCGTGTCGCCGCCGGTATCCCGGCGTACAGCGGGCTTTCTCCTTGCCGTCCGGGGATGAACGACCAAATTTCCTCGCTCGTGAACGCCAAAATCGGCGCAATCAGGCGCGTCAGCGTGTCCAGCACGGTATACAGCACCGACTGTATGGCGCGGCGCTCGGGGCTGTCCGGTTTTTCACAGTAGAGCGTGTCTTTGACGATGTCGAGGTAGAAGTTGCTCATATCCAGCACGCAGAAATTATGCACGGCGTGCAGGATGGGATGGAATTCGTACCGCTCATACGCGCCGATGACTTTGACGCGCAGCTCTTCCAGGCGGGCGAGCGCCCATTGGTCGAGCATAGACAGTTTGGATTGCCCCGGCGCGTAATCAAACAGGTTGCCCAGTAAAAACCGGCAGGTATTGCGGATTTTAAGATACATATCTCCCAACTGCTTGAGGATATTCGGGGAGATGCGCATATCGCTGTGGTAGTCGCTGGACGCGACCCACAACCGTAAAATGTCGGCGCCGTTTTGGTTGCAGACGTCAGTAGGATCGACGCCATTGCCCAGGGACTTGCTCATCTTGCGCCCTTCGCCGTCAACCACCCAGCCGCACGAGATGACGGTGCCGTATGGGGCGCTCCCCTCGCCGGTGGCGACCGCCGTCAGCAGGCTGGACTGGAACCAGCCGCGGTACTGGTCACTTCCTTCGATGTAGAGGTCGGCGGGCCAGCGCAATTCATTACGCGGACGGAGTACGGCGTCATGGGTGGAACCGGAATCGAACCAGCAGTCTAACGTGTCGGTTTCCTTGGTAAAATCCCCGCCGCCGCAGTGGGGGCAGGCAAAGCCTTGCGGGAGAAACTCCGCCGCGTCTTTCTGATACCACACGTTGGAGCCGTGTTCCGCAAACAGCTTCGCGACAGCGTCAATACTCTCCGGCGTACAGATTGGTTTTTCGCAGGCTTCGCAGTAAAAGACCGGGATGGGCAGCCCCCAATGGCGCTGGCGGGAGATGCACCAGTCGTTTCGCTCGCGCACCATGGCGAGCATCCTCTCCTTGCCCCAGCCGGGCAGCCATGTCACCCGTTCCACCTCGGCGCAGGCCGCGTCTTTGATGGCCTCCACGCTGGCGAACCACTGCGGCGTAGCGCGGAACAGGATGGGGCTGGCGCACCGCCAGCAGTGAGGGTAGGTATGGCTGATCTTCTGCGTGGCTAAAAGCAGCCCCGTGTCCATGAGATGCTCTGTTATAGCGGTGTTGGCCTTATCGTACCGCAGGCCGGCGCAGACCGCGCCCGCTTCCTCCGTCATGATGCCCGCGTCGTCCACCGGGACGAGCATCGGCAGCTTATACTGCAATGCCGCGGCATAGTCCTCCGCGCCGTGGCCGGGCGCGGTGTGGACGCAGCCGGTGCCGCTTACGGAGGTGACGTGCGTGCCGTTGATGAGCAAGCTGTCGCGGTCTAGGAAGGGGTGCCGCGCGGTCATATGCTCCAGCTCGTGCCCCCTGAATGTATGCAAAACGCCGTAATTGACCCAGCCCGCGGCTTTCGCCACCTGCTCGATCAAATCGGAGGCGAGGACATACCGTTCCGCCCCGACCTCGACCAGCGAGTAATACAGCGAAGGGTTTACGCAGATGGCGGTATTGCCCGGCAATGTCCAGGGCGTCGTCGTCCAAATGAGGAAATAGGCCGCCTTTCCGTAAGGGAAAATCAGCCCCTTGTCGTCCTTAACGGGGAATTTGACATAGATGGAATCGCATGTGTTGTCGTGGTATTCAACCTCCGCCTCAGCCAGCGCCGTACGGTCTTTGGTGCACCAGTAAACCGGCTTTAAGCCTTTATAGATCAGCCCTTTGTCAAACATCTCCCCGAAAATGCGGACTTCCCGCGCCTCAAACGCCGGGTCCATCGTCAGATAGGGGTTATCCCAGTCGCCCAGCACGCCCAGCCGGATAAACTGTTCGCGCTGTACATCCACATATTTGGCGGCGAAAGCCGCGCAGGCGTCACGGAAAGCGGGGATGCCCATCTTGTCCCGGTCGAGCTTCTGCTTCTTGATAATGGTGCTCTCGATCGGCATACCGTGGTTGTCCCAGCCCGGCACATAAGGCGCGTACCGCCCGGCCATGTTTTTGTACCGGATGATAAAATCCTTGAGTATCTTATTCAGCGCCGTACCCGCGTGGATGTCGTTGTTGGAAAACGGCGGGCCGTCGTGCAGGATGAAGGCGGGTTTGTCTTTGTTGCGCTCCATCAGGCCGGCGTAAGTCTCTTTCAAATGCGGCAGCATCCCCGGCTCGCGCACGGAAAGCGACGCGCGCATGGGGAAGTCGGTCTTGGGCAGGTTTAAGGTTTGATTGTAGTCCATATGGCAGCTTCCTCTCTTCGCCTAGCGTATGCCCGTAATTATACCAAAACGATGAAACCCTGTCAATCGCGGCATAGGCAAGTGCACGCCTACCGCATGAATGAGTATCCGCATTAAAACTCCAGGGGACTATTTTTTAACTTAGACCTCTAAAAGTTTTCCGAAATATTTGCGCGGGTTCCAGCCAAGCATCTTGCGTTTG
>JAIRUW010000079.1 GCA_031254195.1 Oscillospiraceae bacterium | reverse complement strand
CAAGGAGAAACGATCATGCCACGGCAAGTAACCCTAGAACTTACGCGCAACATCGGCATCATGGCGCACATCGACGCCGGCAAAACAACGACAAGCGAGCGCATCCTGTTCTATACCGGACGCAGCCACAAGCTGGGCGAGGTCCACGAGGGCAACGCCACCATGGACTGGATGGAGCAGGAACAGGAGCGCGGCATCACCATCACGTCGGCCGCCACCACAGCCATGTGGAAAGACCACCGCATCAACATCATCGACACCCCCGGCCATGTCGATTTTACGATGGAGGTGGAACGGAGCCTGCGCGTTTTGGACGGTGCGGTCACCGTTTTCTGCGCCAAGGGCGGCGTCGAGCCGCAGTCGGAGACGGTCTGGCGGCAGGCCGACCGCTACGGTGTGCCGCGCATGGCCTATGTCAATAAAATGGACATCACCGGCGCCGACTTCCACCATGTGGTCGGAATGATGCGCGACCGGCTCAAATGCAACGCCGTCCCCATCCAGCTCCCCATCGGCGCAGAAGCGTCGTTCAAGGGCGTTATCGACCTCATCGCCATGCGCGCTCATATCGCTAAAGACGAGCTGGGCAAGCAGATCGACGAGGAAGACATCCCGGCCGATTTGCTGGAAGAAGCGGAAAACTGCCGCGAGACGCTAATTGACGCCGTGACGCTGGTGGACGACGAACTGGCCGAAGTCGTTTATGGCGGCGAGGAAGCCTCCGTTGACATGATACAGGCCGCCATCCGCAGGGCGGTCATCGCCAACAAGATGGTCCCCGTCCTGTGCGGCACATCGTACCGCAACAAGGGCGTGCAGAATCTACTTGACGCCATTGTGGCTTATATGCCGTCCCCGCTCGACATCCCGCCCGTTATAGGGACCGACCCCGACAGCGGCGAAGAGCTGGACCGTCCTTCCGACGACGGCGCCCCATTCTCAGCGCTGGCTTTCAAGGTAATGACCGACCCCTATGTGGGCAAGCTGACCTTCTTCCGCGTCTATTCCGGCACCGCCGCGGCCGGCTCCACCGTTTTCAATGCCAACCGCGGCCGCAACGAGCGCCTGGGGCGTATTCTTCTGATGCACGCCAACCACCGCGAGGACATCGATACCGTCTGCGCGGGCGATATCGCCGCCGCCGTGGGGTTGAAAAATACCACCACCGGCGACACCCTGTGCGACGAGAAAAAGCCGGTCGTGCTGGAGTCGATGGATTTCCCCGAGCCGGTCATACGCGTCGCCATCGAGCCGCGCACCAAGGCGGGGCAGGAGAAGATGAGCGTCGCCCTGCAAAAGCTCTCGGAAGAGGACCCCACTTTCCGCGCCTATACCGACCAGGAAACGGGGCAGACCATCATCGCGGGCATGGGCGAGCTGCATTTAGAAATCATCGTTGACCGCCTGCTGCGCGAGTTCAAGGTGGAGGCCAATGTCGGCAAACCCTCGGTCGCCTTTAAGGAGACCATCCGTAAATCCGCCGAAATCGACCATAAATACGCCCGGCAGTCGGGCGGGCGCGGCCAGTACGGCCATGTCAAGCTGCGCATGGAGCCAAACGAACCGGGCAAGGGGTATGAGTTCATCGACAAGATTGTCGGCGGAGCCATCCCTAAGGAATACATCCCCGCCGTCGATCAGGGCATCCAGGGCGCGATGCACTCCGGCATACTGGGGGGTTACCCCGTCGTGGATGTGAAGGTCACGCTGTATGACGGCTCGTTCCATGAGGTGGACTCTTCGGAAATGGCGTTCAGAATCGCCGCGTCGATGGCGTTCAAGGAAGGCTGCAGAAAAGCCGACCCGGTGATGCTGGAGCCGATCATGAAGGTCATCGTCACCGTACCGGAGGATTATCTCGGCGACGTGATGGGCGACCTCAACCGGCGGCGCGGCATGATACAGGGCGCCGAGGCGATTACCGGCGCGCAGCAGGTTCAGGCGCATGTCCCTCTCTCCGAAATGTTCGGCTACGCTACCGACCTGCGCACATTCACGCAGGGGCGCGGCGTCTACTCAATGGAACCGCACAGCTATGTCGAACTGCCCAAAAGCCTTCAGGAACAGTTAAGCCGCTAAAAACTTTACAAAAAGTCTTGCATTTTCCAGCCGTATCGTATACAATAAACCGTACGAATGACAATGGTAACAAAGGGAGGATAATACCGCAATGGGTAAGCAGAAATTTGAACGCACTAAGCCGCATGTTAACATTGGCACCATCGGCCACGTTGACCACGGCAAGACCACTCTGACCGCCGCCATCACCAAGGTGCTTGGTTTCGCGGGACAAGCCGAATTCAAGGCATATGACGCCATCGACAAAGCCCCCGAAGAGAGGGAGCGCGGCATCACCATCAATACTTCGCACGTCGAATACCAGACCGACGCGCGCCATTACGCGCACGTTGACTGCCCCGGCCACGCCGACTACGTCAAAAACATGATCACCGGCGCGGCACAGATGGACGGCGCGATCCTCGTCGTCTCCGCCGCCGACGGTCCCATGCCCCAGACCCGTGAGCATATCGTGCTTGCCCGTCAGGTCGGTGTGCCGCATATCGTCGTATTCATGAACAAATGCGATCAGGTTGACGACCCCGAGCTGCTTGACCTCGTTGACATGGAGATTCGCGAACTGCTCAGCAAATACGATTTCCCCGGCGACGACACACCCATCGTCCGCGGCTCCGGCCTCAAGGCGCTGGAAAGCGAATCCAAAGATTCCACCGCCCCCGAATACGCCGCTATCCTTGAGCTGATGAAAGCCGTTGACGACTTTATTCCCACCCCCGAGCGCAAGGCCGACATGCCCTTCCTGATGCCGGTGGAAGACGTTTTCACCATTCAGGGGCGCGGCACCGTCGTCACCGGGCGCGTCGAGCGCGGCAACCTTAAGACAGGCGAGGAAATCGAGATCGTCGGCATCCGCGATACCCGCAAGACCGTCGTCACCGGCATCGAGATGTTCCACAAGACCCTCGATTACGCCGAAGCGGGCGATAATGCCGGCTGCTTGCTGCGCGGCGTCGCCAAAACCGAGGTCGAACGCGGCCAGGTCCTTGCCAAGCCCGGTTCCATCAAACCGCACAAGAAGTTTAAGGGCCAAGTGTACGTCCTCACCAAGGAAGAAGGCGGACGCCACACCCCGTTCTTCCCCAACTACCGCCCGCAGTTCTATTTCCGCACCACCGACGTCACCGGCACCATCCAGCTGCCTGAGGGCGTTGAGATGTGTATGCCCGGCGACAACGTTGTGATGGAAGTCAATCTCGTCACCCCCATCGCCATCGAGAAAGAGCTCCGCTTCGCCATCCGCGAAGGCGGCCGCACCGTGGGCTCGGGCGTTGTTACGGAGATTCTCCCTGAATAAAACGCTTTCCCTGAACTGTATAGCAAGAACCCCCGCTTAACGGCGGGGGTTCTTTTTTTGCTGCTGTTTCTCTTGTAATTCCCGGCCTTTTTTCCACCCTTCTTTATACGCGGCTTTAAGCAATGCGTGCAACGTAATGTCTACGCTCTCATAAAAGTCGTCCATAAATGTGGCAAAGGCGCTTTCCATATGAAAATACTCCTTTTCTTCCATCTCCTACCTCCCAATCAACAGAGCCATATATCCTCCATTATAACTCTTGGAGGGATTCAATGTCAAGAAAGAGTTATAATAGAGCTACTCTGATTATATGGAGGAACAAATGGAAAAGCATTTTAATCTACGGATAGAAAGTCGTTCACTTGCGAAGTTTCGTTATGTGAGCGGGTATCACGGACGTTCCGCAAATGCTCAATTGATTCAGTTAATGATACGGTTTGTGGCAAATTATGAAAGGGATCATGGGCCCATCCCGGAAGAGGATTTAGTCTACTATATGAAAAGCAAACGGAAAGAGGGCTGACCGGCGGTCAGCCCTCTTTGTGTATGCGTCTCTAAAATGTCTCCGCCAGCTCCAGTGCCAATCCCTCGTTCAACGCAACACAAGCCTTGACAAACGCCTCCAGCGGCACATCCTGCGCTTGTTTGCCGCCGCGTATCTTGACCGATACCGTGCCCGCTTCGGCCTCGCGGTCGCCGATGATCAGCGTGTACGGCACTTTATCCTGCCGGAATTTGTTGACCTTGCCGCCCATACCCTCGTCCTCCAGCAGCGCTTCACAGCGCAGGCCGGCTTTTTTCAGAGCAGATATGACCTCGCAAGCGCAGTCGTTATGGTGCTGGCGCACGGGGACGACGCCCACCTGTACCGGCGCGAGCCAGAACGGGAACGCCCCGGCATATTTTTCGATCAACAGCGCCAATGTGCGCTCATAGCAGCCAATGGAGCTTCGATGGATGATATAGGGATATTGCTTGCTGCCGTCCGAGGCGACATATTCCATCCCGAAACGCCCGGCAAGCTGAAAGTCAATCTGGATGGTGATCAATGTGTCCTCTTTTCCGAATACATTGCGGATTTGAAGGTCGAGCTTCGGGCCATAAAACGCGGCTTCGCCGTCGGCTTCCACGTAATCGACTTGAAGATGGTCAAGGATGGCTTTCATCCGCGCTTGAACAGACTCCCACTGCGCTGCGTCGCCGATATATTTTTCGCGGTTGCTCTCATCCCATTTTGAGAAGCGGAAGGACACATCATCAACCAATCCGACAGCATTGAGCATAAACATCGCAAGGTCAACACAGCCGCGGAACTCGTCTTCCAGCTGCTCCGGCAGGCAAGCGATATGCCCTTCGGAAAGCGTGAACTGACGTACCCGTATCAATCCGTGCATTTCACCCGAGCCTTCGTTGCGGAAAAGCGTTGCCGTCTCATTATACCGCAGGGGCAGTTCGCGGTAAGAGCGGAGTTTGCTCAAGTATACTTGAAACTGGAACGGGCAGGTCATTGGACGCAACGCAAAAACAGCGGGATCTTCCTCATGGCCTAAAATGAACATCCCGTCGCGGTAATGGTCCCAATGGCCTGACACGCGGTATAGGTCGTTTTTTGCCATGGAAGGGGTCCTTGTCAGCTGATACCCGCGCCGTTCCTCTTCGTCCTCTACAAACCGCTGCAATATTTGGATGACCTTTGCGCCGTTTGGCATTAAAATGGGAAGCCCCTGCCCTATCATCTCTGAGGTGGTAAAATAGCCTAAGCTGCGGCCTAACTTATTATGGTCGCGCTTCCGGGCTTCCTCCACTTGCGCGATATGGGCTTTCAGCTCGTCTCTTTTGGGGAACGCGTAGACATACAGCCGCGAGAGCATTGGGTTTTTCTCGCTCCCGCGCCAGTACGCGCCGGCGACGGAATGGATTTTATACGCCCAGCTCAGAAGCTCGCGGGTGTTTTCCACGTGGGGGCCGCGGCATAAATCAGTAAAACCCGTACTTGTGTGATACGCAACAATCGGCTCATCCTCAGGCAGCTCGCGTATCAGTTCTTCCTTGTATGTCTGTCCGGCGAACGCTTTGAGCGCAGCTTCCTTGTCCGCGTACTCCTCGCGTATCAGCGGGGCCTGTGTTTTGAGGATTTTCGCCATCCTTTCCTCGATTTCTGGAAAATGCTCGTTTGTCAGCGGCTCCGGCAGATCGAAATCGTAATAGAACCCGTCGTCGATGCAGGGGCCGATGCCCAGCTTCGCGCCGGGGAACATCTCCATGACGGCCTGTGCCATGACATGCGCCAAGGAATGGCGGCCTACGCTGATGTCCATGTGTGACCCTCCCATAAAATAGCCGTCGCGGGGGCGGCGTCCCTTACATTAATACGGAACCGTTGATGATCAGCCGGAACCTCACGTCGAAAAACGCGGCGGCGCGGCGGCATAGCAGCATACGGTTCAAGAATATCTCAAAGTAATCCATCACCGGACAGATCTCGGTGTCAACGTCAAGGTCAAGCGTCAGCGTACGGGCCTCCATGTCCAGCGCGGTATCGGCCCTTGTGACGGCGTAATTGACGCGGTCGTGGATGTCGAAGGCGGCGATGTCGTCATTGCGCACGCGTGTGCGGCGCACGTCGGTCTTGTCGGCTAAAATGACTGCCGCCGCCACCGCGTTGACAGGGTACGCCGAGCTTTCGTCGTGGTTGCCGATGGCGGTGACGACAACGGCCAGCTCCTCCGGCGGCATCCCCTTCTTCTCCAGCAGCCGGAACGCCATCAGGGCGCCGCTCTGCGCGTGCCCGTGCCGGTTGACGACGTTGCCAATGTCGTGCATATAGGCCGCGATACGGGCCAGCTCGGCTTCCCGCTCGGTGCCGCCCAATTGCAAGAGCCACGAGCTGGCAAACTCGGCGCAACGTGTCACATGGGCAAAGGAGTGCTCGGTATAGCCCATCGACTTGAGCGATATATCGGCTTGGCGTATATAGGTGCTGATCTCCTCGCAATGCTTGATTTCGGCGAAGGTGACTTTACTCAATACAGGCTCTTCCTTTGCTTTGAGATTCCGTCATTCTATCATGCCGCAGAACACCCTGTCAAGCCTATGGCTTTATGTTGTTGAACGTCAGGATGCTTTCCTGCCGCGTATATGTCCGTTTCGGATTGAAATTGTTGCCGCCCGTGCCGGACATGATTCCCATGTAGCCGCAGAAATGGATCGCCTCCACCGCCCAGCTTGACGCCGCGCTCAGATCCCCGAACCCGGAGGGCGGGGGATTGTCCACAGCCATGCCGATCACCCTGCATGTATTCCTGATCATTGTCGCCGCCTGCTCGCGGTCAAATTCCCCGTTGGGCATGAAGATCCCCGGCGTGTCCGCCGTCGGGGCTCTCTTGCCGCCGGTGATGCCGAGGGCGTAAGCGGCTAATATATCGAGGTCGTTTGTGTCGGAAAAGGCGTTAGGGTTGCGGAAAACACCCCTCTCCACCATCACCGCCTCAATGGATTTTCCGGTCGCGACTTCCACAAATTTCAGCGCCATCCGGCAAAACTCCGCGCGGGTTATGATATTCGTATAGCCGCCCTGTATCTCAGGCGGGATAAACCCTTTCGCAAACGCGCTGTTGATACCGTCGCGCGCCCACTCGCTGGCGGTATGGAGGTTGGGCGCCCCGGCGGGGAGCTGCGGCGTCTCCTCCGCGCCGCCTTGCGCGGCCGGTACGGTGACGGCTTTGATGTTCAGGTTGCCTTCATGTTCCAGGTCAATTCTTTCCCAATGTGTCCCGTTATGCGAAAGGAAGCTCACATTGGGGACTGTCGCCGAGCGAAAGCCTCCCGGATCGTCACTGGATAAGTCTAACGGGGCACCGGCGTCGCCGCGCCGCACGGAGTATTCGGCGATGACGGCAAATTTACTTCCGGCTGCCCCTAAAGGAATCGCGTTGTCCAAGGTAAAGGTATACCAGCCGGGCCATGTGATGGCGTCGCTGAAGACCGGCTGAAGCCGGCTTGTATTCAGCGAGGCCGTATCCTTGTAATCTAGGACGACATAGACGTTTACAGTGGCGTCGGATATTGCGCTAAAGAATTTTACTTCTTTTAGCTCTTCTCTGTCGGAACCGGCTGTAAACACATTCGCGCCGACTATAGTATTTTCACCGGGGTAATAGATATAGCCGCCGTACCCATGCGGGTCGTACTCATAGACTTTGGCGGCCGCGTCATACTCCTCCACGCCGTCAATGGCCCATGAGAAGAGGGGCGCCCTCGTATCGTAATAGGATATCCAAAAGTACCCGCCGTCTCCCCAAGTATCGCCCCAGCTGTTTTTAACCAGCCACGCTCCGTTTCCGCCCGGCCGCCGCCCGGAGTGGAAGCTCGCTGCGGGGAATGCGTCGTCCCAGCCGACAAGGGTCACGAGATGATTGGTCTCTTCCGTGCCGTTGTAATAGTACGCGCTGGTTGCGGCGTTGTAGTAAACGGTGCTGGCATTGCCCTGGGAGAGTGCTTCGCCGTCCCAGTACATCGAAGCCGCCACCGCGCCGTATCTCACAATGGCGTCTTTGAGCCTGTCGCGGCTGACGTCGGATTTGCTCTCCCCTCCGAGGAAGAGAATGTTTTGCACGGTAAAATTCTTCTCCCTGCTTTGCGTAACAGACAAAGAGCGGGAGGCCGGTATAGCCGCGTCTGAAAAGTTACCGTAAGGGTCCTGCGTTTCGTCCACCGTGCCGCTGAGGCTTCCGCCGCGCATCAGATAAGCCGCCGCTATCGACCGGTTTCCCCCGTCGTCGGGCGTACGGCGGAAGCCCTGCGTGGCGTTTCCGTTATTTTGACTTGTGGCATACGCCAAGTGCAGCTCCGATATGTCGGGGTTGACGGCGCTGCCGTTCCGCAGAAGGTTCGTCTCAACCATCGCCGTCGTAGCAAACGCCCAGCACAGGCCGTTCGGCCCCTGATCCCGGACGCCCGTGACGACGGGGCTTCTGTACTCCGTCCAGCTTGCGGAGCGCAGGAGGCCGGTCTCGGAGGCCGGGTATGTAAAGGTAAACGGTTCGGGGATATGCCCGCTGTAAGTCGTTACGGGACGCCCCCGCCCCGCTTCCGCAGCAGGAGCGGTGTACGCGGAGAAGAGGAAAGACAGGGCTAACGCCAAACTAAGTAGTTTTTTCATAACGATTTATCTCCCTTCGCGTTCAATACCTATGATTGTACTCCCTGCGGCAGGACCTGTCAAGGAGGTAAACCCGCTCCGCCGAAATTCTCATTGACCCTCCCGCCGGATGATGGTATACTGCCAGTATATCAAAGTCTTCTAAGGAAAGGACGTTTTTCATGCAGGACAGGATCAAAGAATACGCAAGCCTGATTGTTCGCGTTGGCGCGAATGTACAAAAGGGGCAAACGGTTGTCGTCAGCGGCTCGGCCGATAACGCGTGGTTTGTGCGGATGCTTGCGGAGGAATGCTACGACGCAGGCGCGCGCGAAGTGGTGGTGCGCTGGAAGGACGATACATTGACGAGGATGAAATATCTCCGCGCCGACGAGACGGTGTTCGACTCGGTGCCCAAGTGGCTGACTGAGTTTTTCAACGGCTACGCCGCGGAACGCGCCTCTTTGATCGGAATCATGGACGACGACCCCGAACTGCTCAACGGTGTGGACGCCGGCCGTATCCAGCGGTACGGGCGCGCTTCAGGCGAAGCGCTGAAGGGCTACCGTGAGGCGCAGATGCGCAACGAGTTCGCGTGGTGCGGCGTTTCCATCCCCTCCCCCGCTTGGGCGAAAAAGGTCTTCCCCGGCGCAGCGGAGAAGGAAGCCGTTGAAAAACTGTGGGACGCGATCCTAAAGGCCGTTCATGTAGGCGGCGGCAAGGCGGTGGAGATTTGGCGGGAGAAGATCCAGACGATGGCTCGCCGCGCCGAGACGCTGACTAAGTATGATTTCGATAAACTGATTTATCAAAACGCGCTGGGCACCGACCTCACCGTCGGCCTGCCGGAGGGGCACAAATGGGTCGCCTGCGGCGACAAAGCCCGGACCGGCTTCACCTTCGTCGCCAACATGCCCACCGAGGAGATTTTTACATTGCCCAAGCGCGGCGCCGCCGACGGCGTGCTGTACGCGTCCAAGCCTCTCTCGCTTAATGGCAACCTAATCAATGACATCGTTTTTACCTTCAAGGGCGGCAAGATTGTGGACGCCAAGGCGTCGTCGGGGCTGGATATTCTTGAGAAAGAATTGGAGCTGGACGAGGGGGCGCGCTATCTGGGCGAGGTTGCTCTCGTGCCATATTGTTCCCCGATCAACGAAATGGATATTCTATTCTACAACACCCTGTTTGACGAGAACGCCTCCTGCCATTTCGCTTTCGGCAAAGCCTACCCCGCCTTCCTCGACGACAGTCTTTCAGCGGACGCGCAAAAGGAACGCGGCGCGAACGACTCGTTCATCCATGTAGACTTTATGGTCGGCACGGAAGACCTCTCTATCACCGGCGTTACAAAAGACGGCAATAAAATTCCCGTCTTTGTCAACGGGAATTTCGCGTTTTAGAAAAGTTGCACGTGGAGGTTCAGAAAAACCTCGGGTCACCGACAAGCCCCTCCGGGGAGTCCGCATCCTGTAGAATTTTGTTCCAGTAGACCTCCATCGGCATGGACGGCTCTCCGTCCGGCAAAAAGACAGGGTGTTCGGGCAGCATATCAGGCTCTCCTTTTCTTATTAGTATGAGCGGTCAAACTACATCTATACACGGGAGGAAACAACATGACTGACAGAGAACTGCTCCTAGCCGCGCAGGAAGTGCGCAAAAACGCCTACGCGCCCTATTCCGATTTCGCTGTGGGCGCGGCTTTGCTATGCGAAGACGGGCGAGTCTTCACAGGCTGCAACGTAGAAAACCACAGCTACCCGGCGGGGTGCTGCGCCGAACGTGTCGCCCTGTTTTCCGCCGTTGCGGCCGGTGTGCGCAGATTCAAAGCGATTGCCGTCACCGGCTGGCAGCGCGACGTGGCCGGACGTCCCTGTATGCCTTGCGGTATCTGCCGTCAGGCGCTGTCCGAGTTTTCGTATGATTTGCGCGTCATCACCGGCACGCCCGACGACATCCTCACACACAACCTGCAAGAGCTCCTGCCTTTCGCGTTCGGGATGTAAGGGTGGTATGCCATGTTAGAGTCCATCCGTGAGCTGTGGGACATTCCGTGGCTCCAAAGGCTAATCTACTGCGTATGTATCTTCCTCGCGGCTCTTGTTATCACATCGCTGGTGCGCGGTATGATCCGACGGCTGATGCGCAAACGGGCAGGGCAGAATCTCCGCGCTGACACGCTCTCCAAGCTCTTAAAGAGTGTCGTTGCCTATGTAGTATGGTTTTTGGCGGGGATACAGATTCTAAAGGTAGGGCTTCTGATTGATGTGACCTCCATCCTCGCCGCCGCCGGCGTTTTGGGCGTCGCGGTCGGATTCGGGGCACAGTCCTTGGTGAAAGACGTCATCACCGGCTTCTTCCTCCTCTTTGAAAACCAGTTCTCAGTCGGCGAGAGCGTGACAGTTGACGGCTTTACCGGCACGGTGGAGGAGCTGGGCCTGCGTTCGACAAAGATACGCGGCGAGGAGGGCGAGATTCTAATCATCCCTAACGGCGCCATTGCCAAAGTGGTCAATCACAGCAGGGGGATACCGCCTGAAAAACAGTAGTTATGTCAACCGATTGTTTCACGTGAAACATTGATCTTGAGAAACGTAACAAAATCCCCGCTATACGGCGGGGATTTTGATGTTTATTCCGCTTATTATTTGAATAATACGTTTAACCCCTCTAATCGAACCCTGTGACGCGCTGCCGGAGCGTTACGGTCAAGCCCTTAAAACAGTCCCAAAATCCGCCCGTCCGCGTCTATGTCGATCTTCTCATACGCCGGTGTCGCCGTCAGCCCCGGCATGGTCATCATGCCTCCCGCGACCGCCACCACAAATCCCGCGCCCGCGCTGACCCGCAATTCGTCTATCGTTACGCGAAACCCCTTGGGGCGCCCCAGCTTTTTCGCGTCGTCCGACAGAGAATATTGCGTTTTGGCGACGCAGACCGGCAGATTGCCGTACCCCATGGCCTCCAGTTTGATGGCTTGTTTTTTTGCGGCAGGGGCTAAGTCCGCGCCGTCCGCGCCGTAGACATTTTGCGCGATGGCGTTGAGTTTGTCCGCCAGCGGCATGTCCAGAGAATATACTGCTTTTAGCTGCCGCGGCCCCGGTTCCAGCAAAGACAGCAGTTTTCCCGCCAGCGCTTCCGCTCCGGCTCCCCCGCGCGCAAACCCTTCATATACGGCGCAGGGCGTCTGTGCGGCACGGCAGGCGGCCTCGACCGCCGCTATGTCCTCTTCCGTGTCCGCCGCGAAACGGTTGATTGCCACGACAGCGGGCAGGCCGTAGCGCTCTGTCACGTTTTCGATGTGCGCGAACAGGTTGTCCGCCCCTCCGTGGTGCTTGAAGGCTCGTGCCGTCGCCACAATCACACAGGCCGACGGGCTCAGCCCGCCCGCCCGGCATTTGATATCGATGAATTTTTCCGCGCCCAAGTCCGCGCCAAACCCAGCCTCCGTCACGACCACATCGCCCAGCGCCAGCGCCGCGCGTGTGGCGATCAGCGAGTTGCACCCGTGGGCGATGTTGGCGAAGGGGCCGCCGTGGATCAACGTGGGCGTGTGCTCCAGCGTTTGCACGAGGTTGGGCCGCAGCGCGTCGCGCAGCAACACCGCCATGGCCCCCTGCACCTTCAAAGCGGCGCAGGTGACCGGCTCCCCTTTGCGCGTATAGCCTATGACAATCCGTCCCAGCCGTTCCTTGCAGTCGGCCGCGTCCGCGGACATGCACAGGATGGCCATGACCTCGCTGGCAGCGGTGATGGTAAAGCCTTCCTCACGCGGGACGCCGCCCGCTTTGCCGCCCAGCCCGGTCACGATTTCGCGCAGGGCGCGGTCGTTTATGTCCATGCAGCGCTTCCATGTGACGCGGCGTTCGTCTATATCCAGCGCGTTGCCGTGCTGCAAATGGTTGTCGATTGCCGCCGAGAGCAGGTTGTTGGCGGCTGTGACGGCGTGCAGGTCGCCGGTGAAATGCAGGTTCAGCTCCTCCATCGGCACGACTTGCGCGTACCCGCCCCCGGCCGCACCGCCTTTGACGCCAAACACAGGTCCCAGCGACGGTTCGCGCAGGCAGAGAACGGCCTTCTTCTCCAAACGCCGCAGCCCGTCGGCCAGCCCCACGCTGACGGTGGTTTTCCCCTCGCCGTATTTCGTCGGCGATATGGCTGTCACGAGAACGAGGCGGCCTTGTTGTTTTGTTTGCGGTATGCCGGTGATTTTCGCTTTATACCTGCCGTGCGGCTCCCATTGCTCGTCTGTCAAGCCCAGTTCCCTTGCAATCTCATGAATGGGGCGCAGGGTTGCGCTTTGCGCGATGTCTATATCGGTCATACCGTCGCCTCCACCGCCGCTGTAATGGTGTTTTTCATCAGAATCGCCCGCGTCATCGGGCCTACGCCGCCCGGTACCGGCGTTATGTACGACGCCACCGGCTCCGCTTCGGCAAAGACCACGTCGCCTGCCAGCTTACCGTCGGGCTTCCTGTTGATGCCTACATCAATGACCGCGGCGCCGGGTTTGATCATATCGCCTGTGACCAGCCCGATCCTCCCCACCGCGCTGACGAGGATGTCGGCGGTGCGCGTGACTGCGCCCAGATCAGGTGTGCGGCTGTGGCAGACGGTAACGGTGGCGTCCCGGCTTAATAGAAGCTGCGTCATCGGCTTGCCGACAATGTGCGAGCGCCCGATTATGACGGCGTGTTTGCCTCTGGGGTCAATGCCGTACAGGTCGAGCAGAACCATTATGCCCGCAGGGGTGCAGGGCAGGAAATGCGGACGGTCAAGGGAAATCAGTCCCGCGTTTTGCGGGTGCAGCGCGTCTACATCTTTACATGGGTCAACGGCGTACGTCGCCACAAAGGGGTCAATCCCCGCCGGAAGCGGCTGTTGGATCAGGATGCCGTGCACCGCTGGGTTTGCGTCCAGCCGCGCGATCTGTACCAGCAACTCGTCCTGTGTCGTCTCCGCCGGAAGCCGGCAAACGATACCTTTTATGCCACACTCTTCGCAATCCTTCTCCTTGTTTCTCACATATACGGCCGACGCGGGGTCGTCGCCCACCAAGATAACGGCAAGGCTCGGTTCTATCCCCCGCTCCCGCAACCTCTGTGCGCGTTCCAAAACCTCAGCCTTTATCGTCTTCGCCGCCGCTTTCCCGTCCATCAGAATCGCCATCGTTCTCCTCCTCCCTTTCTGCCGGTTCCTCCGATTTCTCTGGTTTTTCTGCTTCCTCCGATTCTTCCGTTTCGTCCGCCCCCCCGGATTTTCTCTCTTTACGGTACGCCTCATATTCGTCCCGCGCCGCCGTCCATTCGAGCAGCGGCTTATGCTTCTTAAACAGTGTCATATAAAACAGGAAAACCAGCGCCGCGATACAGGAGATGACCGCTATCATCTGCGAAATCATCCACCTTCCCAGCATCAGGTTGAACTCGGCGGCGCGCATCCCTTCCATCATCGCGCGTCCCAAGCCGTACCACGCGATGTAAAGAGTAAACATCTGCCCGTTGTATTTGCGCTTCTTTATTATCAGCCGCAGCAATACCAGACCGAGCAGATTCCAAAGCGATTCATAGAGGAAGAGCGGGTGTACCTCTTGACTGTAGATTCTCATCCGCCACGGCAGGTCTGTCGGCTGGCCGTAGACCTCGCCGTTGACGAAATTGCCCCAGCGCCCGATGGCTTGTCCGATCAAAAGCCCCATCGCGCCGATGTCCAGCATCGCCCCTATGCTGACGCGCCGTACCCAGCAAAAGAGCCCTGCCGCTGCCGCCGCGCAGATGATGGCGCCATAAATCGCCATGCCCCCTTGCCATGTATAGAGAATACGAATCGGCTCCTCCTGGAACTCTCCCCAGTTGAACGCCACATAATAAAGCCTCGCGCCGATAATGCCCGCGGGGACCGCGAAAAAAAGCATATCGATAATCTCGTCCTGCTTAATCCCGAAATGCTTGGCCTGTCTCAGGCAGTAAGTCACCGCGAGCAGGAAACCGACCGCGAAAATCAGCCCATACCATGTCAGGGCAAAGGTGTCTGTAAAGCGGAAAATTGCGGGGTTTCGCTGAAATTCGAGGCCAATGCCGGGAAACCCAATCATAAAAAGAGACTCCCCCTATCTTTCGTCATTCACACATTATACACCAGTCCCCTCCCCTTGGTCAAGCGCTTCCAGCAGCACGCGGTAAAACCACGCCGCCGCGCCGGTATAATGGCTCCAGCCGCCACGCCCCAAGTGCGCCGGGTGGCTATAGACATCGGCGGCGAGGACATGCGGCTCGGCCTTATAGACCGCGTTGTCATGCGTTTCCGGCAGCAGCATTTCCAGCAGCTCCAGGCATCGTTTTCTGTCGCCGGTTTTAAGGAACGCCATCGCCAGCCATATGGCCGCGTGGGTATATTGCCCCCCGTTTTCCCGCACACCCGGCACATATCCCTTAATATATCCGGGGTCTTTGCCCCCCCGCCCCGAAAAGGGAGGCGCGAACAGCTTGATCAAGCCTGCCTCTTTATCCACAAGGCGCGTATAGGCGCTTTCCAGCGCCGTGCACACTTTCTCCTTCGGCACGTTATCCCCAAACAGCGCCGAAAAACTTTGCGCGATGGAGTCGATTTTACATTCCGCGTCGTCCTTTGAGCCAAGCGTGGAGCCGTCGTCATAGTATCCGCGCAAAAACCACGCCCCGTCCCACGCGGCGGCGGCGGCTTTAACCAGAGAGTCCGCCCACCCTGTCAGACGGCTTTCGTTTTCCACATCTGCTAAACTTTTGCACAACAGGGCGAAACGCCCCGCCGTATGCGCCGCGAACCATGTCAGCCAAACGCTTTCGCCGCGTCCTTTGTGCCCGACTAGGTTCATACCGTCGTTCCAATCTCCCGCACCGATCAGGAGCAGGCCGTGCGACCCCGCGCCGCGCTCCATCACTTTCTCAATTGCGCGAAGACAGTGCTCGTAGACGCTTCCGCGCCGCTCCGTCATAACCGCGCTCTCATACCGATCGTCCTTCCCCTCTTCCAGCACCGGAGAGGAAAGGTATGGCGTTTCCAGCGACAGCAGCGAGTGGTCTCCCGTGCGTTCAATATATTCCGCGACGGTATACGGCAGCCAGAGCAAGTCGTCGGAACAATGCGTCCGCACGCCTTTGTCGGAGAACCCCCGCTCGCGGTTGGCAGGATGCCACCAGTGCATCACATCGCCTTCCTCATATTGGCGCGAACAGGCCCGCAGTATTTGCGCCTTTGCGTGGCGCGGCTCGCTGATCAACGCGGCGCACACATCCTGAAGCTGGTCACGGAACCCATAAGCGCCGCCGCACTGGTACTGGGAAGCTCGCGCGAACAGCCGCGTCGCGATGACCTGATACAATGCCCAGCCGTTGCCGTAATGGTCCAGCGCCTCGCGGCCGCTTTGAATTTTGACGGGGCGCACCGCCCCATCCCAATACCGGCAAGTTCGCCGCAACGCTTCTTCCGCCTCATCCCATTGCGTAAGCTCCCGCAACAGCGCGATACCCGGGCGGTTCCGCGCCGCGCCCATGACCAGAACGGCCCGGCCTTGCGCCGCAAATGTCAAAACCAGCCGCCCCGCCCGCGCCGGGACGCTTGTAAGCGAGCTGCTCGCCGCAATGACGAACGTCTGCGGCGCGTACGCGGTATGGAATGGGTTTTCCACCCGCGCCGTCCCGTCCTCCTCCATGCGTACCGTACACAGCCTCCCGTCGGAGGGGGTTATGCCCATGACCGGGTTGGTTTGCAAGGTAATCTCACAGCGTTCGGGCCCGGAGACTTCAATCATCGTCACCAGCGCCGTCCTGTCGGGCGGGACAAATTGCACCGTTTTGACGCGTGTGTCCCCTATCTCTTTGTCCCACCGGGCAAAGCCGAAGCCGTAGGTTACATCGCAGGGCAGGCCGTCGTCCGACGCGAACAGCCCGGCGCGGCCCCCGTCAAAGGCGGCGGTCAGCGTCGTGCCGCCTTCTATGGCAAGCGGGTCGTTCGTCCAGGGTGTGAACTTATTTTCCCGGGCGTTTTGAAACGCGATATACCCCGCGCCCGTTTCAGTGACAAGCGTTGAAAAATTGCGGTTGGCCAGCGTGTGGCTCCATGTGAGCGGCGGCAATGTCCCCCGTATTTCAAAGCAAAACGAGCCGTCCTGCTCCCAGCGGTACTTCAACGGGCGGCCGCCGGTAATGTCCGGGCCGTGCCGGGGTATGCGTAATAACTCCTGCCCGCTCTCCTCGGGAAGCGGGTTAATTTCCTGTTCGTATGGGACGGCGGCGGAAGCGAATGCCCGCAGCAGCGCTTCCTGCCCCGGCGCGAGCGTTTCAATGTCGACCGAATGCACGCCGCCTTTCCGTCCCGCGGTATTCTCGGCGCGGCAGGCTTTCAGCGTTTCCATCAAAAGCGTCCGCGCGGGCCGGCGGTAGTCGCCGCCGTCCCGCAATAATATGGCGAGGTCGCAGGAAAACCCGCACAGCGAAAGCCAGCGGTGCTGCCGTATTACGCGCGACACCCGCTCCCACTGCGCGTTATCAACGGCCTCGGTCAGCAGCAGCGGCAAATCGCCCGATATGCCGGCCGACCACAGCCCGTTTTTGCCCAGCGGCGCGATGTCCTCCGCCCGGGTCTGCCCCGCGCATGGAAAGACCATCCGTGACAACCACTCAAACGCTTCCTCCCTCTCCGACGGCGTCAACCCTAGCGTGAGCGCCGTCTCGTCGGGCGCCGTCGAGCCGTCCGGGCGTTTCAGGGTGCGCCGTGCCGCCGATATGGCGTCCGGCGCGGTCGCGGCGCAAGCCAGCGCGAAGCGGAGCGTGATTATATCGCCTGGTTCCAGCGTTACGGGTATGGCCGCGTACACGCATGGATCAACCGGAGGTATATCTGCCGCGCTTGTCCCCCCTGTTCGTAGGATTTTAGGCTCTGTGCCTCTCCCCACCACTTGCTCCCGTAATGTTTCATAACCGACCTCCTCACTGTCGCATATAAATGCCAGCCACAGCCCGCGCCGCCCCGCGCGGGGGCGGCGGCGGATCAGGCAGGCGCCGTCTTCCACCCTCGCGTCGAGGAATAGCTTGGAAAAAGCGGGATGGGCGGCGTAATCCCCGTCGCGTTGTAAAACCGGCTCGAAATAACAGGCCGCAAGGCCCCGCGCCGTCCCCGTCCCTTCATTGCGCAGAGTAACGGTACGCAGCTCTGCGTTTTCGTTTTCGGGGACGGAAACGCTCACTTCGCTTAAAACCCCTCCGGCTGTCCCCCGCCATACGGCTTTTGTTCCAGTGAATGAAGCGGAGAACCCCTCCGTATCCGCTCCGTCCGGCAGCAGGCTCAAGCCTCCGAAGAAAAAGCGCATAGACCCGCTCCTACGGGCCGGGTCAAACAGCGTCAGCGCGTCGCCGCCGCACTGGGAGCGCGTCAGCCCGCTGTCGGCGCAGAGGACGGTGTAGGAGGCATTGCCTAATAGCGCTGTCTTTGGTGCGCCGGGGCGGATGCGCCCGATCTCCAGGGAATATTCCATCCCCCCCGCGCGTTTGGGCTTTTCGGGTACCTCGCGCCCCGCCGGGCGGATGACCGCCGCGCCCACCGGTACGCGCTCCTGCAACAGCCCCGCGAACGCGCCCATCGCCGCGTCCCGCATAAACCGTTTTTGCATGATGTTTCCGCGCAAGGCGTTGCAGACGGCGATCAGGCTCATCCCCAAATGGTGGCTCATATAGCAGCGTACCGCCGCGAAAGGCGGGGCTGCTCTTGAGGGCGTATAGTCAAGGGCTTCGATCAGGCCGTACGCACCTTCCGCCCCCAATCCATGCAGGCGGCGCAGGTTCTTCACCGACGCGGACGGATGCGTCAGCAGCGTCAGGAAACTGGAATAGGGGGATATGACATGGTCCGCACCCAGCCCGCGCTTGTAGGCCAGCGCGGGTATACCATGCGCTTTGTACTGGTAATTGAGCGATCGGTCGAAAGCATAGAAACAGCTCTCCGAGATCCCCCAAGGGCCGCCTCGCCGGGACGCCTGCACACGCTGCGCGTAGACGGCGAAATCCAGGGATTCCTTCAGCAATGAGTTGCGATAGGCGGGAAGGAGCAGGTGCGGCATGAAATACTCAAACATTGTGCCTGTCCATGACGCCATGCCGCGATAACGCCCCAGCGCCATCTGCGCCCGCCCGAGGCGCTGCCAGTGCTTTTTATCCACCTCGCCCCGCGCCACGGCGATATAGCTCGTCTGCCGCGCCTCGGACGCCAGCAGGTCATATACGCCGCTTTCGGCTTCGGGGTTGTCAAGGTCGGCGCTGATGCGGAAGAGCTTTTTCTTTTGATCGTAGAGGGGCAGGAACTCTATGCCGTCCGCCAGCGCTCCGGCCCGTGCGGCGAGTTCGTCCTCGTCCCATTCCTTCAACCCCTCGCGCAGGGCGATCAGGCATCCGCACAGGTTGCCCGAATCCACAGACGATACACAGCGCGGCGGCAGCGGATCAAGGGTGCGGGTATCATACCAATTGTACAGGTGACCATGCCATTTGGGCATGTTTTCTAGTGTTTGGAGGGTCTCCCCAATCTGATAAAGCGCCCGCTCCTTTGTACACAGCCCTAAATCGGCTGCCGCCAGCGCGCAGAGCAGGGCCAGCCCGATGTTGGTCGGCGAGGTGCGGTAAGCGACGCCCGCCGCAGGCTGTTCCTGAAAGTTGTCGGGGATAAGAAAGTGGTCTTCGGGCAGCAGAAAATCCTCAAAGTACCGCCACATCAGGGCGGCCTGGCGCATCAAAAACGCGCGGTCGGCGTCGTTGAGCTTTTCCGCGGGACGGCTTGTTTTACTGACGGCATAGGCAATAAACGGTGACGCCGCCCAGCCTATGCCCAGCACCCAGCCCACCGCAGAGCGCGACAGGCAGGCGGCCAGTACCCCCCAGGCAAGGCCTGGGAACATCTCCCGCGCTGTCTGTACCGCCCCGGAAAAAATATTCTCCGTCTCCGCCGAGGTCGTCCATTGTAGCAGCTTCTTTTTTGTCACGCACATCCGCCATACCGCGAGAATGGCCGCGTGGGCGGAGATGACGGCATTATAGGGCAGGAAAGCCAGCATTAGCAGCGTCTGGCTGGCCACCGCCGGGATGCCGGTGATGATGGAGGCGTGCGTCCGGCTGGAGGCCCGCCCGGGCTTAGAGGCCCGTTCTGCCAGTGAAAGCAGCAAATGTGACGCCGTTGCCGTCAGCGTTACGGTGAGGATTGTACCGAATACCCGCCCCGGCAGCAGCAACCCGGCTGTCAGCGCGGCCAGTGTCGCGACCGGCGTCAGACTGCCACGCAGGGGGTCAAACAGTTTCCAGCGGGCGAGCGGGCCGAGTTCTCTCTTAAACGCCCACTTGGCGGCTTGCCAGTCCCCCCGTATCCACCGGTGCTGGCGTAAAAACCAAGCCCGCGCCGTGGACGGAAAACCGTCGGTCAGCTCTACATCCTCCATCAAGCCGGCGCGCAGATAGCCGCCCTCCAGCAAGTCGTGGGATAGAACCCGGTTTTCCGGCAGACGCCCGTCCAGGCACGTCAGGTAGGCCTCGATATCGAAAATGCCTTTGCCGTGGAAGCTGCCCTGCCCAAACAGGTCGTGGTAAACCTCGCCCGCCGTGCCGCTGTAGGGGTCCAATCCCCCTTGTCCCGCGAATACGCGGGAGAAGACGCTCTTCCCGGCGGCGTCCAAGTCTACCGCCATCCTTGGCGCGAGGACGCCGTGTCCCGCCGTCACCACGCGCCGCCGCGGGTCAACCGAAGGGCGGTTGAGCGGGTGCAGCATAGCGCCCGTCATACGGCGGGCCGAACCGGGCGTCAGCGCGGTGTCACTGTCCAGCGTCAGAAGAAACCGCGTCCCTTTCAGGGCGGCTTTGTCGCCTGTGGCGACACGCATGGCGCTGGATTTTCCCCACAGCAGGCGGCATAGCTCCATCAGCGCGCCTCGCTTGCGCTCCCACGCCATAAAGGTCTTATCGCGTACATTCCACTCCCTATCGCGCGTAAACAGGAAGAATCCGCCGCCGTACTGTTTGTTCAGGGCAAAGATGGCCTGTTGCGCCGCGCTCAAGACGCGTTCGTCTGTCGGGCGGCTTTTCTGCCCGCTGTCGGGCAGGTCGGCCAGCAGGCCGAACAGCAGGTTATTCCCGGCGTCGCGGTTGGCGAGGCGGTACGCCTCCAGCTTCTTCGCAAACTCCGCGCCCTTCTGCCCCCCGGTCAGCAATGCCGATACGACGCAGAGGGTCTTCCCCTCCGCCGGTATCCCGTCCGGCAGATCCAGTCTCGGTACCGGGCGGCAAGGCGCCAGCCTTGCGGCGGCTGCGTCGGTGATATTCTTCGCCATGGCCGCGAGCGGCAGCAGCAGCAAAACCCCCGCCCAGCTATGCCCGGTGAATAGGGCGCAGGCGGCGCCAGGCAGGAATGTCAAAAGCGCGAAAGCGCAGAAATATAGCCGCCCCGGGTTCCGGGACGGTTTGCGGCCCAAAGGTTTTTCCCAAAGATACATCCCCACATGGCGTTCTTTTTCATCCGTCCCCGCGTCACACAGCGCAAGCGCCTTCTCCGCCGCTTCCTGCTCGGATATCCCGGCCTTCCTTGCCAGCCGCGCCAAACGGCGGCGGTACGCGCTCCGCGTTTCCTCGTCCATCTTGCCGTAAACCGGGTCGCGGCGAAGGGCGGTTTCCAGCGCCCCGGCGTCTTGCAGCGTCTCGGTCAGGTCGGCGGAAGACAGGAAGCGCAACGAGGTAATCAGCGCGCCGATCTCCTCCGCGTTTCGGCGGTGCGCTCCTTCCGCCGCCTCGGCAAACTCCTCCGTTCCACGATCGGGGACACGCCCCGATTGCCGCAGGGCGAAGGCCCGCGCCTCCGCGGTGAACGGGCTGTCGCCCGACGTTTTCGCGTATGCGCTCAGGATACGGTCAATGTCACGGCAGCAGGAAGCGATGCGTGAGAGGATGGCCGCGCGGAGCATGGTGGTGAAAAGCCACAGTTCCCGCTCCGCAAGCGGACGTTGGGATTGATGCTCTTTGAGAAACCGCCCGACCCCCGATTCTGTGACCTCATCGCCCTGCGCAAGCATGGCTTGCGCAAGAATATACACAAGCGGCAGAGAGCGGGTACGGTGTTTTCTTTTTGCCAAGCCCATCCCCGGATCCTCGCCGCGGCTTGCAGGCGCAACAGGGAGTGCCCGTGCCCCTTTCAGCGCCGCTACCGCCTCCGTCCCCTCACGGCGGCACAGGTAACGGTTATCGAGCAGCCATTCGACCTCCTGCGGCAGCAAGCGGCTCGTCCTGTTCCAGGCCGCCGCCCGTTCCGCCGTTTGCTCGATGGTCTGAATGTTTCTTTGTAATATTCTGGCTGTGGGTCTCCCCGATGTAAAACGGCTCATTCGTCCCCTCCGGCCTAAAGGTCAAATTTTGGATAGTATGCCCGGACGGAGAGAGGTTCATGCTTTGCGCCAACTTTTCACCGAAAAGGAAAAATACGATTTTTTGCTTGACAAACTTTGTAAAGCCGTCTATAATCACGTTGAGCATATTTTCAATGAAACAATATTCAGGGAGGTGAAGCGCATGACAAGAAGCGAACAAAAGGAAAAGCGGCGATGGGATATTATCAAGGCGGGGTTGCATTTCTTTGTCCGTAAGGGTTACGAAGCGACAAAAATCAGTGAGATTGCGGAAAAAGCGGGAATGAGCGTCGGCTTGCTGTATCATTATTTTGAATCAGTTGAGGCTTTGTACGAAGCGTTGATCGACATTGGGCTCAGCGGGCGTTCGGGGCAGTATTTCCCCGAATACGATAACCCTCTCGATTACTTTTCAAAGTCGGCCGCCTTTGCTTTTGACGCAATCAAGCGCAACCCATTTATCGCGGAAATATTTCTGCTGATGAATCAAGCGGAGAAAAACCCCGATCTGCCGCAAAAATTCAGAGATAAACTCGGCCAAAACCATGTGATTACAACGTCAGTCAGTCTGATTGAAGAGGGACAGCGGCTGGGAATCATCCGCGAAGGAAGCCCCGCGTCATTGTCGATCGCTTTTTGGCTTTCCATACAGGGATACGCGGAAATGATCGCGCTTCATCCCGATACACCTTACCCGGAAACCGAATGGTTTGTTGATATACTAAGAGCAAGAGAGGTAAAAACACATGATTGAAATTGCAAACGCGACAAAAACATACGGCTCCGGCGAAAGCGCCGTCGCCGCCCTGAAAGGCGTGTCGCTGACGATTGCAAACGGTGATTTCGTCGTACTTCTCGGCGCGTCCGGCTCCGGGAAGTCTACTCTGCTGCACATCGCGTCGGGGCTGGAACGTCCTGACGGCGGTACGGTCAAGTACGACGGCGCGGACATTACCGCGCTGTCCGACGACAAGCTGACGGCGTTCCGCAAAGAAAAGGTGGGCTTCATTTTCCAGCAATACTATTTGCTCCCCAATCTCAACGTAGACAAAAACGTAAAGATGGGCGCGGACTTGGCCGGGAACCGCGATTACCGCAGTATCATCGAAGCGGTAGGTTTGGCGGATAAGCTGAACAAACTCCCTTCCGAGCTCAGCGGCGGGGAGCAGCAGCGGGCATCCATCGCAAGGGCGCTGGCGAAGAAGCCGGCGGCGTTGTTTCTCGACGAACCCACCGGCGCGTTGGACGAGGAAACAGGCCGTCAAGTCTTGGATTATATTTGCAAATTGCAAAAAGAGCTTGGCTTCTTGACGGTGATGGTCACGCATAATCAAAACATCGCGGAGATGGCGGGGTCGGTGATTAGGATGAACAGCGGTAAGATTGTGGAGACGATTCGCAACGAAAAACAGAAAACTGCCTACGAGATAGGGTGGTGAATGAAAGAAGAGCAGCGGTGCGGCGGGCTTTGCCCGACGGCAGGCTGCTTGACAGGAGGGTAAAGTATGATTATCAGACCGAAAGACGCCGCAAAGCTGATTGGCGTACTCATTATGTGTGCCTGCGCGGTATTACCCTGCGCGTTGTTTATGAACTCCAATATCGACATGGCGCGAATCAGGGACCAAGTAACAACCCCGGAAGCCATAAGCCTGTACGATGCAACTATCGCGACCGGGAATGTGACCATGGCCGTAGCCGGCGGTGCTCTCGCGCTGACTACCATCGTCATGCTGTTGTTCTATATCAAGCACTACATCGATACGCATAAATCTGACCTCGGTATCCTTAAAGCGTTGGGTTACTCAAACTGGAGCATCGCAAGGGGCTTTTGGGTGTTTGGGTTAAGTGTCTTTGCGGGGGCGGCCATAGGGTATGGGATTGCATGGGCCATGATGCCCGCTTTCTACCGGGAGATGAGGAGCGGCGGTATCCTGCCGGACACGCCGCTGCATTTCAATCCTGAGGTCGCCATATATTTGATCGTTCTTCCAACGCTGGCGTTTGCTTTGCTGTCGGTTCTATACAGCTATCGCAAGCTGAGACGCCCTGCGTTGGAACTGATCCGGGGAAAAGCGAAGCCCCGGAAAGCCAAACAAAAAGACCGCCGGGTTTCAGAGCTTCCCTTTTTGCGGGACTTGAAGCAAAGCACGGTGCGGAGCCGCCCCTCGCTTACGTTTTTCATCGGATTTGCCGCGTTTTGCTATGCCGATATGGTGCAGATGTCGTTCGCCATGCCGGAAATGGCCAGCGATATGATGGCCATTATGATGCTTATGATCGGGCTTGCGCTGGCATTCACGACCTTGTTTATCGCAATCACGACGGTGATCAAAGGCAACAGCAAGACCCTCGCCATGCTGCGTGTGTTTGGCTACTCCGACCGCGAGTGCGGCAACGCTATCCTAAACGGTTACCGCCCCGCGGCGTGTATCGGGTTTATAATCGGTACGGCGTATCAGTACGGCCTGATGCAGATGATGTTTGCCTTGGTGTTCAATGACACGCTGGATATTCCCGGATATGGCTTTGACATTCCGGCGCTGATTATTGCGCTTGTTTCTTTTGCTATGCTGTATGAGGCAATCATGTTCCTCTATACGAAAAGAATCAAGCGGATCCCACTCAAAGAGGTCATGCTGGAGGAATAGCAGCTCTTGTATGGGCAAAGCGTTCCGTTTGATGACGCTTGATCACACAAGGCTGTCAACAGAGGTTTCCAGAACCGCCGCCAACGCTTTAAGCTCTATGTCCGTAACGAACCGTTCACCGCTTTCCATTTTTTGAATCGCGTTTTTCGTCAAATCAATTCCTTCGAGCTGGAGCTTATCGGCCAACGCTCTTTGTGAGAGTTTCCTTTGTTTTCGCAAAATAGATACCTGAATACCGCTGATGTTGTTTCGACCATTGGCGGTTTTATTTTTGAACATATGCTCACCTCATTTGACATTTAGTGCTTGTCAGCAAGGCGAGTATATGTTATGATGAACATAAATATGACCTCTAGTAGAGGTCATTAGAAGGTGATAGCTATCAATTCAGCGGATAAGTTAGAAAAAATGAATGCGGCTTACCATAGGCTCATGACCTACGAACCCTATCTGTTCGCGCATGAAAGGGTACATGGCAATACATGGGATAGAGAGTATCTGACAAGGGTAGTTTTCAGTTTCGGGTGGCAACAGGGCGAGGAAAATCTGCGTAATGAATTGCTTTCATTGAAAAGAAAAACTGAAAGGCCTACTTAACACATAACTCCTTGACGCTTCTCCTTGTGTGGTATATCATACCTTCAAAAGGAGGGTCAAGACTATGCGAATCATCGACCTGTCCCACCGTCTGGACAACGCGACCCCCGCCTATCCCGGTGACCCTCCCCCGCTCTTGGGGGAAACCAGAATCCTTGGCAAAGACGGGTACGCGCTGTATTGCCTGCACTCGGGGATGCACGCCGGCACACACATCGACATGCCGTCGCACATGCTCCCGGACAGCCGCATGGCCTGCGACTTTGACCCCGCTCTGTTTGCCGGGGAGGGGCTTCTTTTGGATGTGCGCGGGGAAGGCCCCGTCTGCATGAAACCGGAGTACCGCTCCCTGCCGCTGAAGGGACGGGCCGTCCTGCTGTGGACGGGTTTTGACAGCCGGTTTTATGATGCGGGTTACTTCTTTGACTACCCGGTCGTCGAGGAAGAGCTTGCGCGGTTTCTATTGGACGGCGGGATTAAAATGCTGGGCATCGACGCGCCCGCGCCCGACAAACCGCCGTTCCCCGTGCATAAACTGCTGTTGGGGAACGGCGTATTCATTCTTGAGAATGTTACGAATCTACAGGAGCTTCAGGGTATCGGACGATTCACCGTCATGGCGCTGCCGCTCAAGATTGCCGCCGAGGCGAGCCTAGTGCGGGCGGTGGCTTTGGTTATGTAAGCGCTGCCGGTTCATAGGCCAAGTCCTGCGCGGCGGCGACGGCGGCGCAGGCGATCCTGCCTTTATATGTGTTCAGTCCCTTAAACAGCGCGGGGTCTTCCCGCATGGCCTGTTCCAGCCCTTTGTCCGCAATTTTCAGTGCGTACGGCGTCGTGGCATTGGACAGCGCTAGCGTCGAGGTGCGGGGTACCGCTCCCGGAATGTTGGGGACGCTGTAATGCACCACGCCGTGCCGGATATAATACGGATCCTGATGGCTGGTTGCGTGATCGATCGTCTCCGCGATGCCGCCCTGGTCGATGGCGATGTCCACAATCACAGAGCCTTGGCGCATCGTTTTGACCATCTCCTCTGTGACCAGCACAGGCGCTTTAGCGCCCGCCACCAGCACCGCGCCGACCAGCAGGTCGGCATGGGTGACGGAGGCGGCGATATTCTGGCTGTTGGACATCAGCGTCTCCACCTGTCCCGCCAGCAGCTCTTCTATCCGCGCCAGCCGCTCGACCGATACATCCAGCACCGTGACCCGTGCGCCCAGTCCCGCCGCTATGCGGGCGGCTCCGGTGCCGACCGTCCCTGCTCCGACGATGACGACATGGCCCGGCGCGACGCCCGGTACGCCGCCGAGCAGTATGCCGCTGCCGTTGTTGATCTTTTGCAGGAGAGACGCCCCAATCTGCGGCGCGAGCCTCCCCGCCACCTCGCTCATCGGGGCCAGCAGCGGCAAAGAGCCGTTGGCAAGCTGCACCGTCTCAAAGGCGACGCCGGACACTTTGGCGTCCATCAGGGCTTTGGTCTGTGCCGGGTCGGGCGCGAGGTGGAGGTAGGCGAACACAATCTGCCCCTCGCGCAGCAAGCCGTACTCCGGCTCCAGCGGCTCCTTGACCTTGTAAATCATATCGGCCGAGGCGTAGACCTCCGCCGCCGTATCAACCACACGCGCGCCCGCCGACAGGTACTCCCCGTCGGAAAAGCCGCTCCCCTCGCCCGCGCCGCGCTGTACCAGCACCGTATGCCCGGCGGCCGTGAAAAGCGCGACCGACGGCGGGATGGCCGCCACCCGGTTTTCCTGCGCTTTAATCTCCTTTGGTATGCCTATGATCATATAAGACTTCCCCTTTCCATTTTTTTAGTATATCACAGGAAAAAGCCCCGCGCAACGCCAAAAAAACGGCTTGAACATATCTGCTCACCGCGTTATGTTTATTATAGCTCTTTTATATTACTTTGTGGCAGCAGCTGTGCTCCTCCAGATGCTTCCCGTACCCCTCCGGGGCTTCAAACATGTGGCCGTATTCGAGCAATTGTGCCGCGTAGGCGGCGACGCGCTCGCGCGGGCCTGATATATACACGGTGTAGCCGCCCGCCTCCCAGCCGCGGAGCTGGACGCCTCCCGTGCCGTGAGCCAGAACGGCGTCTAAAAAGTCGTCTTTATCCTCAAAGCGTATGTAAATCCCGGCGTCCGTTTCGCATTCGACGGTGCAGAACACCAGCCATCCTGTTTGGTTTTCAAAGGCTTCAATTACAACACTGTGCGCCGGTATGCCCGCCTTTTCCAGTTCCCGTAGGGCGTAGTCCTCTGCGTCCTTCTGCCGCAGCGCGCCCCCCGTCTGCTCCCTCTCCACCGTAAACGCCAGACTGACCCGGTCCTTTTGCATAAAAACCACGCGTCCCACGCCCCTTCCGTATTTGCTTCCATTATAGCGGGGCGGGGGGCGGTTGTATAGGAGTAATGTTTGGTAAAAGGACGCAGGGATTCTTTATTTTGCTTGACTTTATGTGGTAGGCATGGTATTTTGTACTTAATAGAGCGAAAGGGGGAGGGAAGCATGATTCAGTCGTCCGCCTTGAAAGTGGAGGAGAGCGACGAGATCATTACCGGCGTGACCCACGCGGATTGTTGGATCGAAGCGGTGCTGCTGGACCTGACCCCGGGCGAAAAGGGCTTTATAACAACAGACGGGCGCTATGTTGACAGGTCGGAAGCGTATGAGATAGCGTCTGCCCACGGACAGCTCAAAGACCGCCCGCGCAACCCTGAGACTTTGGGACAGCTGTATTCGGAGGATCTGATCTTTGCGGACGGGTCCGTCGCCGGAGAAGAGAAGGAATAAACCATCCTAATTTTATGAAAAGGGGCTGACCAAATGCGCAAGCCGGATAAAGCCAGCGAAGTCGGCAGGAACTTCAAATCGTCCTACGCGCCCTCTTATGTTTCCTTTGTTGAAGCCGCTTCCCCCGACTCTAAGCATCACGGCCAGAAGGAGTCTTTCGGCACGCTAACGGTTTTGATCGGCCGGTTTGAAACGGTATATCTGGAGTATAAATCCATGACGCGCGGCATTGCCCGCAGATGGGAGATCGGGACCCCGTTCAGCTCCGCCGAGGAGAAAGCCTATAATGCCATCTATGATAAGCTGATGAACGCCCTAAGCGAAACAAAATCGCAAATCAAAAACGCGAAGAGCCAGCACGGCAGCATCAAAGATTTTGACGTACTCATGACGCGCATCGAAAAGACGGAAGACGGCGTCCCGCACAGCTTAGACGAAATGAACTGGTTTCACAATGCCTGCATGGAGATCATGCAGGAGCACAACGATTTGCGGCTTGAATGCAGCAACGCGTTCTGCGGCATCTACCCTGCGAAAATGGAAAAAAGCAGATATTTGCAGGAATTGCAGAGAAATATCAATGATATGAACAAAAAACTGAACATTTTGTATGACAAAGAAGAAATGTTCCATTTCGCCGGCATCGACTACTTGGTGAAGAAGGAAGCCGCGTTCCTGACCTCCGCGATGCAGGAATTAAAGCGATTCAGCGAAAAGGTGAAAGCCTCTTTGCAAAATGCCTGACGGGGTAAAGGTTTTGAGTAAAATTCGTTGGGGAATACTCTTTTTAGTGAGTTTTTCTCTGCTTGCCCCCATTTCTTCCTCTGCTGTGGTTGTAAGCGCTCCTGATCAATGCTTTCAAGATGATACGATCTCTGTTTTTGCCGATGAGTACCGCTTGATTACAAGCACTGAGAACACTACCCTTGCCAACGCGGATTTAGAACCTATTGACTGCTATGTCTACGAAACGGCAGAGGACGATGTGTATTCCCGCGTTGTAAGTCATGTTATTGAGTATGAGCCAGTTCCATAATAGAGCGCTTGTTGATGCCCTGCTGTTCACAGCAGGGCATTTTGTTTTGCTATTTGTCAGATAATCCTCGTTCGCGTAGGCTCTGTTTTAATATATTGACCGTCTGCGTCATTACGAACACTTCGGACGGAGTACAGTCTGAAAAGATGGATTCGGCAGCATGGATAATAGCGGGCTTCGATATGTCAACACTATCCATTAGCAAGTGGTCTACTGTGGTTTGTAAGGCGTTGGCAAGGGCAATAAGGCACGGCAGAGACAGCTTGGTATGACCATTTTCAATCTTGCTCATGTGCTGTATGCCTATCCCTGCCGCCTCCGCAAGCGTTTCCTGTGTCAGATTCAACGCAAGGCGGCAAGCCTTGATTCTCTTGCCGATAAGGATATAATCGGGCATGTAATCCATGTCGCATACCTGCTTCCCAAAAAATTTCTCTTTTGGGTATTGTATTACGAATAGGCATGTAGTATAATGTATGTTGTGCCGATG